>JBGAMF010000056.1:0-26094 GCA_044223185.1 Casimicrobiaceae bacterium
GATCGCGAATCCCAGCCCCGAGCCGCCGCCGGTGACGAGCGCGCGCCGGCCGGTCAGGTCGAACGGGTGCGCCGGCATCAGCGCAACCCGAGCACTTCGGGCATGTCGAACACGCCGTGCTCGCCGCGCGCGCGCTTCGCGGCGACGAACTCGACGGCGCGCAGCGCGCCCACGGCGAACAGCTGCCGCGACGTCGCGCGGTGGGCGAGCTCGACGCGCTCGCCGGCGCCCGCGAACACGACGACGTGCTCGCCGACGACGTCGCCGCCGCGCAGCGTCGCGAAGCCGATCGTGCCCGGCTTGCGCTCGCCGGTGACGCCGTGCCGCGCGTAGACGGCATGCTCGCCGAGCGCGACGCCCGCGCCGGCCGCCGCCGCCTCGCCCAGCCGCAGCGCGGTGCCCGACGGCGCGTCGACCTTGTGCCTGTGGTGCATCTCGACGATCTCGATGTCGAACGCGGGGCCGAGCGCGCGCGCGGCCGACTCGACCAGCGACAGCAGCACGTTGACGCCGACGCTCATGTTGGCGGCGAAGACGATCGGGACCGCGCGCCCGAAGCCGGCGAGCGCGTCCTTCTGCGCCGCGTCGAGCCCGGTGGTGCCGACGACCGCCGCCACGCGGTGGCGCGCGCACGCGGCCAGGTGCGCGAGCGTCCCCTCGGGGCGCGTGAAGTCGATCAGGACGTCCGCGCGCGCGAGCGCCGCATCGACGTCCGCGGCGACGGGCACGCCGGTCGCGCGGCCGCAGGCCTCGCCGGCGTCGTGTCCGAGCGCGGGACTGCCGGGCACGTCGAGCGCCGCCGCGAGCACGAGGCCCGGGTGCGCGACGACCGCCTCGACCAGCGCCCGCCCCATGCGCCCGCCGGCGCCGGCGACCGCGACGCGGATCCCGTTCGCTGCGCGGGAGTCCGCCATCGTCAGGGCGTGGCCGCCGCGGCCGGGTCGGCGATCTTCTTGAAGAAGTCGATGATCTTGCCGACGATGCCGGCGTCCTGCCCGTACGGGTCCTCGGGCAGCGAGCGCGTCGCCGCCACGCGGTTGAGTTCCTGCACCGACGGCGGCATTTCGTCGCCCTCCCAGCGCGCGAGGAGGTCGTCCTTGAAGTACACGGTGAACTGGCGGTGCTCGCGGACGCGGCCGGCGCGGCGGAACTCGTACACGTAGTCCCAGCGGTTGTCGCGGAACGCGCTGACGACGAGCGGCGTGCCGAGCACGCCGCGCACGTGCGGCTTGGTCTGCCCGACCTTGAGCCTGTCGACCATGTCCTGCGACAGGTAGTTGCCCTGGTTGATGTCGAGCCGGTAGACGCCGAACTGGGTGATGATCGGAATGTAGTCGTCGACGAACTTCACGAGCGGCGACGGCGTCGGCGACTGCGTCTGGCACGCGGTGAGCGCGAGCGCGAGCGCCACGACGACCGCGCGGGAGCGCGGCGGCGGGCGGCGGGCGGACACGATCGAGGGCATCGCGCTATTATAGCCGCTGCCCCCGCCAGGACAGCCCCCATGAGCTCTCCGCAGGATCTCAAGAGCGCCGGCCTCAAGGCCACGCTGCCGCGCCTGAAGATCATCAACCTCTTCGAGTCGTCGAAGGTCCGGCACCTGACCGCCGAGGACGTCTACAAGCTGCTGCTGTCCGAGGGGCTGGACATCGGGCTCGCCACCGTCTACCGCGTGCTGACGCAGTTCGAGCAGGCCGGCCTCCTCGTCCGTCACCACTTCGAGTCCGGCAAGGCCGTGTTCGAGCTGAACCAGGGCACGCACCACGACCACCTCGTCTGCCTGCAGTGCGGGCGGGTCGAGGAGTTCTACGACCCGGAGATCGAGAAGCGGCAGCACAAGATCGCGCGCGACCGCGGCTTCGAGATCAGCGAGCACGCGCTGTACCTCTACGCCGACTGCACGAAGCCGCGCTGCCCGCACCGGAAGGCCGGCGAGGCGAACGACTGACGGTTGCCTGCGCCGCAACCGGGAAATTGGGGTCAGAGCTGTAATACTCGCGCCGCACACCGCCCGCCATTGGGAGGACATGCAAGGCGCGAGTATTACAGCTCTGACCCCAATTTCCGACCCCGGCTAGCGGCGGAAGTCGGCGAAGCGGAATCCCACCAGCAGCAGCGCGCCGAAGTACGCGCCCGCGCCCGCGACGACGATCAGCGCGAGCCGGCCGGCCTTCGCCCAGAGGCCGGCATCGAGCCACCAGTCCGCCGGCCCCGCCAGCCCGTACAGCGCCGCCGCCAGCGCGCCGAGGGCGACCGCCAGGCGGGCCCCGAACGCGAGCCAGCCCGGCCGCGCGACGTAGATCCCGCGGCGCCACAGGAACCAGAAGAGGAGGCCGGCGTTCACGCACGCGCCCAGGCTCGTGGCCAGCGTCAGGCCGGCGTGCCCGAAGGGCCACATGAGGATCACCGCCAGCGTCTGCGTGACGAGCACGGTCAGGAAGGCGATCTTCACGGGCGTGCGGATCTGCTGGCGCGCGTAGAACCCCGGCGCCAGGATCTTGACGAGGATCAGCGCGGTCAGCCCGACGCTGTAGCCCAGCAGCGCCCCGCGCGTCTGCCAGACGTCGTGGATGCCGAACTTCCCGTACTGGTAGAGCGTCGCGATCAGCGGCACCGCGAGCAGCCCCAGCGCGACCGCCGCCGGCAGCGCGAGCAGCAGCGCGAGCCGCAGCCCCCAGTCGAGCAGCGCCGAGTACTCGGCGGGATTGTCGTCGCTGTGGTGCCGGGCGAGGCTCGGCAGCAGCACGGTGCCGAGTGCCACGCCCAGCAGAGCGCTCGGGAACTCCATCAGGCGGTCGGCATAGGTGATCCACGAGATCCGGCCGTCGCCCAGCAGCGCGGCGAGCTGCGTGTTGATGAGCGCCGAAATCTGCGCCGCCGACACGCCGAGGATCGCCGGGCCCATCAGCAGCAGCACGCGCCGCACGCCCTCGTCGCGCCAGTCGAAGCGCGGGCGCGGCAGCATCCCGATGCGCGCGAGCGGCGCGATCTGGAGCGCGAGCTGCGCGACGCCCCCGATGGCCACACCCCACGCCAGCGCGAGGATCGGCGGGTCGAAGAAGCGCGCGAGGAACAGCGCGGCGCCGATGATCGACAGGTTGAGCAGCACCGGCGTGAACGCCGGGATCGCGAAGCGCCGGTAGACGTTGAGCACGCCGCCGGCCAGCGACACCAGCGACACGAACAGGATGTAGGGGAAGACGATGCGGATCATCTCCGCGGTGAGCTCGACCTTGCCCGGCGTGCGCGCGAAGCCGCCGGCGAGCAGATACACGAGCCACGGCGCGGCCAGCACGCCCGCGACCGACACGCCGAGCAGCAGGACGGCGAGCAGCGTGCCGACGCGGCCGACCAGGTCGCGCGTCGCGTCCTCGCCGCGCTGCCGGTGGTATTCGCTGAGGATCGGCACGAACGCCTGCGAGAAGGCCCCCTCCGCGAACATCCGGCGCAGGATGTTGGGCAGCCGGAACGCCGCCTCGAACGCGTCCATCTGCAGCCCGGCGCCGAAGATCGTCGCCTTGAGGCTTTCGCGGACGAGCCCGGTGACCCGCGACAGCAGCGTCATCCCGCTGACGGTGGACAGGGCGCGAAGGAGGTTCAAGGGGCGGGGACCGGGATGGCGGGCGGGGCCGCCCCGCGGGCCGGCGGCGGCAAGCCCTTGTCGGGACAGCGGAATCGGGTTATTATTACTGGCTAACCCCCAATTATCCAACCCGCTTCAAGACAACATCGCGCGTCCCGGCAGGGGCCGCAGGAAAAAGGACGGACTCCCCATGGCCAATTCGGCGCAAGCCAAGAAGCGCGCCCGGCAGGCGGAAGCGACGCGCAAGCGCAACGCGAGCCTCAAGTCGGAACTGCGCACGGCAGTCAAGAAGGTCCGCAAGGCGATCGCGGGCGGCGACAAGGCCGCCGCCGCGAAGACCATGCAGGAATCGCAGGCGGTGATGGACCGCATCGCCGACAAGAAGATCGTGCCCAAGAACATGGTCTCGCGCACCAAGTCGCGGCTGTCGTCGGCCATCAAGGCGCTCGCCTGACGCCAGGGCGATTCCGCCGGCATGCGACGGCGCCACGCGGCGCCGTCGTCGTTTCCGGCGGCCGCCCGCGCGCCCCGGCCGCCGGGAACCCGCGTGCTAACATCCCGTTCCGATTGAGTTCGCCGCCGCCGGCGCCCCGCGTGCCGGCCCGCGGCCCGACGCGCGCATGACCGTCGCCACGCCGAAGCACTTCCTGCAGTTCTCGGACTTCACGCGCGACGAGCTCGAGCACCTCTTCGCGCGCACGCGCTGGATCAAGGAGCGCTTCAAGCGCTACGAGCTCTACCAGCCGCTGCGCGACCGCACGCTCGCGATGGTGTTCGAGAAGGCCTCCACGCGCACCCGCGTCTCGTTCGAGGCCGGGATGAACCAGCTGGGCGGCATCGCGATCAACCTGAACCGCGGCGACACGCAGCTCTCCCGCGGCGAGCCGATCGAGGACGTCGCGCGCGTGATCTCGCGGATGGTCGACGTCGTGATGATCCGCACGTTCGGGCAGGAGCTGATCGAGCGCTTCGCCGCGCACTCGCGGGTGCCGGTGATCAACGGCCTCACCAACGAGTACCACCCGTGCCAGATCCTCGCCGACGTCTACACGTACGTCGAGCACCGCGGGTCGATCGCCGGGCGCACGGTCGCCTGGGTCGGCGACGGCAACAACGTCTGCAACACGTGGCTGCAGGCCGCCGCGATCCTGGGCTTCACCGTGCACGTGGCCACCCCCGCCGGCTACGCGGTCGACGCCGCGCTGGCCGGCCCGTACCGCGACCACTTCCGCGCGTTCGCCGACCCGATGGAGGCGTGCCGCGACGTGGACCTCGTGACGACCGACGTCTGGACCAGCATGGGCTTCGAGGCCGAGAACGACGCGCGCCGCCGCGCCTTCGCCGACTGGATGGTCGACGCCGACATGATGCGGCAGGCGAAGCCCGACGCGCTGTTCATGCACTGCCTGCCCGCGCACCGCGGCGAGGAAGTCTCCGCCGAGGTGATCGACGGGCCGCAGAGCGTGGTCTGGGACGAGGCGGAGAACCGCCTGCACGCGCAGAAGGCGCTGCTCGAATTCCTGGTCTGCGGCCGCGTCGCGTCGTGACGCGCGCGGCGCCGGCCGTCCCGATACGCTTTCGTGGAGACGCTCCGATGAACCGCCTCGCCCCCGCCGTTGCCCTCGGCGCCGTCCTCGGCGCCCTCGCCGCCGCGCCCGCCTTCGCGCAGGCGTGGCCGGACAAGCCGATCCGCTTCGTGATGACCGCACCCGCCGGCAGCTCGATCGACGTCATCGGCCGCACGATCGCCGACAAGCTGCGTGACCGCCTCGGCCAGCCGGTCGTCGTCGAGAACAAGCCCGCCGCCGGCGGCGCCGTCGCGGTCGAGGAGACCGCCAAGTCGGCGCCCGACGGCTACACGATGGTGCTCGCGTACAACGGGCCGCTGTCGATCACGCCGCTCCTGCGCAAGGTCCCGTACGACGTGCAGAAGGACCTGGCGCCGGTGATCATCACCACGAGCCAGCCCAACGTGCTCGCCGTCAACGCGCAGCTGCCGGCGAAGGACGTCAGGGAACTCGTCGCCTATGCGAAGGCCAACCCCGGCAAGCTCAACTACGCGTCCGTCGGGCCAGGCAGCTCGTCGCACCTGAACGGCGAACTGCTGAAGTCGCTGGCCGGCATCGACATCGTGCACGTGCCGTTCAACGGCTCGCCGCCGGCGGTCACGTCGACCGTGCAGGGCGAGACGCAGATGATCTTCGCCGTCATGCAGCCGCTGCAGGCGCAGGTCCAGGCCGGCAAGCTGCGCGCGCTCGCCGTCACGTCGGCGAAGCGCTTCCCGCAGCTGCCCGACCTGCCGACGATCGCCGAGTCCGGCTACCCGGCGTTCGAGTCGCTGGCGTGGAACGGCGTGCTGGTGCGCGCCGGCACGCCGAAGGCCGTCGTCGACCGCCTCAACGCGGAGATGAACGCGGTCCTGAAGATGCCGGACGTCGTGCAGAAGATGAACGCGGCCGGCTTCGAGCTGATCGGCGGCACGCCCGAGGCCTTCGGCGCGCTGATCCGCGCCGAGTCCGACAAGTGGGCGCCCGTGATCAAGAGCGCGGGCATCAGGATCGACTGACGTTTCGCTGCGCGCGGGGAAATTGGGGGTCAGAGCTGTAATACTTGCGCCGTAAACGGCTGCCCATCGCGCCAACATCGAGTGGCGCAAGTATTACAGCTCTGACCCCAATTTCCCGGAACGGGGAGAGGGTTGGGGTGAGGGGCGCACCGCCGCAGCGAGCGCGAGTTGCCGTCAGCCCTTCCCCTTGCCGGCGTCCGTCAGCCGCGGCAGCGGCGACCCTTCGGCGGGGCTCAGCAGCCCGGTCTTCGTGTAGGTGATGAGCTTCTCGCGGGTGTCGACGATGTCGAGGTTGCGCATCGTCAGCTGCCCGATCCGGTCGGCCGGCGTGAAGAACGCGGCGCCCTTCTCCATCGTCAGCCGCTCGGGCTTGTACGTGAGGTTGGGGCTCGCCGTGTCGAGGATAGAGTAGTCGTTGCCGCGGCGCAGCTCGAGCGTGACCTCGCCGGTGATCGGCCGTGCGACCCAGCGCTGCGCCGTCTCGCGCAGCATCATGGCCTGCGAGTCGAACCAGCGGCCCTGGTAGAGCAGGCGCCCCAGGCGGCGCCCGCCGTCGCGGTACTGCTCGATCGTGTCCTCGTTGTGGATGCCGGTGACGAGCCGCTCGTAGGCGATGAACAGCAGAGCCATCCCCGGCGCCTCGTAGATGCCGCGGCTCTTCGCCTCGATGATCCGGTTCTCGATCTGGTCGCACATGCCGAGGCCGTGGCGGCCGCCGATCGCGTTCGCCTCCAGCAGCAACGCCACCTCGTCGGCGAACGTCGCGCCGTTGAGCGCGACGGGCCGCCCCTCCTCGAAGCGCACGCTGACGGTCTCCGCCTTCACCGCGACGTCGTCGCGCCAGAACGCCACGCCCATGATCGGCTCGACGATGCGGATGCCGCGGTCGAGGAACTCGAGGTCCTTCGCCTCGTGCGTCGCGCCCAGCAGGTTCGAGTCCGTCGAGTAGGCCTTCTCCGCGCTCATCTTGTAGCCGAAGCCGGCGCGGGTCAGGTACTCCGACATCTCCTTGCGCCCGCCCAGCTCGTCGATGAATTTCGCGTCGAGCCACGGCTTGTAGATGCGCAGGTTCGGGTTGGCGAGCAGGCCATAGCGGTAGAACCGCTCGATGTCGTTGCCCTTGTACGTGCTGCCGTCACCCCAGATGTTGACGTCGTCGTCGCGCATCGCGACGACCAGCATCGTGCCCGTCACCGCGCGGCCGAGCGGCGTCGTGTTGAAGTACGTCGCACCCGCCGTCGAGATGTGGAACGCGCCCGCCTGCAGCGCGGCGATGCCCTCGGCGACCAGCGCGGCGCGGCAGTCGACGAGCCGCGCGGCCTCCGCGCCGTACTGCAGCGCGCGGCGCGGGATGTCGTCGTAGTCGGGCTCGTCGGGCTGGCCCAGGTTGGCCGTGTAGGCGTAGGGAATCGCACCCTTCGCGCGCATCCAGTGCAGCGCGGCGCTGGTGTCGAGGCCGCCGGAGAAGGCGATGCCGACCTTCTGGCCGGCCGGGAGGTCCTGCAGGATGTGCGACATGGGAGGGCGTTCGGGGCGCGCGCGGGAATCAGGTATTCTAGCCGACCCACCGGCGGCGCCTGCCCGCCGCGTGCCCGGAGGACGAGGATGGCCGAGGACAAGCTGCACCGCTACGAGAGCGCGAAGGTCGTCGTCACGTGGGACGCCGCGCGCTGCATCCACGCCGCCGAATGCGTGCACGGGCTGCCGGAGGTGTTCGACCCGAAGGCGAAGCCGTGGATCCGGCCGGACGCCGCCGACCCGGCGTCGGTCGCCGAGGTCGTCAACCGCTGCCCGTCGGGGGCGCTGTCGATGCGGCACGTCGACGGCACGCCGGCGATGGTCGTGCCGCCGCTCAACACCGGCACCGTCACGCCCGACGGCCCCAACTACCTGCGCGGCCAGCTCACGCTGCGGGCGGGCGACGCCGTCGTCGAGGACACGCGGATCGCGCTGTGCCGCTGCGGCCAGTCGCAGCACAAGCCGTACTGCGACGGCAGCCACCGCAAGGCGGGATTCAGGGACGAAGGCGCCCTGCCGGCCGAGGTCCCGGCGCGGCCGGGCACCGACCTGTCGGCGCCGCTGACGATCAAGCCGATCCCCAACGGGCCGATCCAGTGCGCCGGGCCGCTGGTGCTGCGCGGCAGCGACGGGCGGACCGCGTTCTCCGACCAGACGTTCCTGTGCCGCTGCGGCCACTCGCAGAACAAGCCGTACTGCGACGGCACGCACCGGAAGATCGGCTTCACCACCACCTGACCCTGCGGATAACGTCATGCCCTCGTTCGACATCGTCTCGGAAGTGAACCAGGTCGAGGTTCGCAACGCGGTCGACCAGACCAACAAGGAAGTGTCGACACGCTTCGACTTCAAGGGCTCCGACGCGCGCGTCGAGCAGAAGGAGAACGTGCTGACGCTCTTCGCCGACGACGACTTCAAGCTGTCGCAGGTCACCGACATCCTGACCGGCAAGCTCACCAAGCGCGGCGTGGACATCCGCTCGCTCAAGTACGGCGACGTCGAGAAGATCTCCGGCAACAAGGTCAAGCAGCCGGTCACCGTGCGCGAAGGCGTCGAGCAGGAGCTCGCGAAGAAGATCGTGCGCACGCTGAAGGACAGCAAGCTGAAGGTGCAGGCGTCGATCCAGGGCGACGCCGTCCGGGTGTCGGGCACCAAGCGCGACGAGCTGCAGAACGCGATCGCGCTGGTGAAGAAGTCGATCGCCGACTTCCCGCTGCAGTACCAGAACTTCCGCGACTGACGCCCGCCGCCGCGGGCAACTGCGATGGACCTGCCCGAGCGCGTGCTGGCGGCGCCCGTCGTGCTGCGGCGCTTCACGCCCGACGACGCCGAAGACGTGCGGCTTCTCGCCGACGACTGGGAACTCGCGCGGTGGCTCGCCGCGCTGCCGCACCCCTACCTGCCCGGCATGGCCGAGCAGTGGATCGCCGGGCACGCGCGGGCGCGGGAGAACGGCGGCGAGCACGCGTACGCGATCGCCCGCGCCGCCGACGGCACGCTGGTCGGCGCGCTCGGCGTGCGGCCGGACGCGAACGAGAACGGCCACTTCGGCTACTGGGTCGGCCGCGCGCACTGGGGTCAGGGCCTCGCGACGGCCGCGACGCGCGCGGCGATCGCCATCCTGTTCGCGCAGACGGACCAGGACGCGGTCTGGGCGACGCACATGGCCGGCAACGTCGCCTCGGCACGCGTGATGGAGAATTGCGGCCTTGTCCTCGTGCGGCAGGAGACACGCCCGGTGCGCGGCGAGCCGTGCGTCTACGACGTGCGGGCGATCACGCGCGACGCGTGGGAGGCGCTCCGCAACTGTTAGCCGAGGACGTGTACGTGCACAGGGAAAGGGCGGGACGACGAGTCGAACGAGTCGCTGCCGGACCGCGCGATGATCGTGCCTGAGCGCCCGGCCTGCTGTGTGCGGAATCGCGCCTCAATGCGGTACGCACATTGCCACTGCGGACGACCCGTAGCCTTCCGGAATCCAGGTACGCGAAACCATGCTCGCGATTACCCACTTGGAAAGCGTATACCGGTGGTTGGCGTCGACGCGGTTGTTCCAGGCTCGGTAGAGTGGAACCGTGCCGGCCGCGCATGCGCCCGTGGCAACATCGGGCAGGAACTCCCGGAACGCTTCCGCAGTTTCGAGTGCCCAACTCGATCCGAACTGTTCGATGACCCGAGCGCACTCGACTGGCGACACCGAGAAGAAGTGCGAGTCGAGCCCCGCTTCGGGAAGGCCGTAGAAGCGGCACACGGGCTGTGATTTCGCGACGGCAGAACCTGCCGGCATTGCCAGAAACACCGCGCCCGTTCGTCGCCATCCCTGCGCCAGACCCAGGTCCAGTCTCTGCGCCTCAGCGACATCCTGAGTGATGAAGTAATGATTCCGCGCTGCATTGTAGAACTCGACTACGGGAAGCAAAGGTAGATCCGACTGCGAAGCAGGTTCCCGGTTGTCCAATACGGCGTAGGCCTCCGGGCTGAAGGCGGCTCCGCCGATCGTGGCCTTGTACTGGTAGGTGCCACTTGCCGCGTTCGCAGTGACGTTGAATTTCGCCATGCCATGTGCATCGGTGCTTGCCAAGAGTACGTTCTGCGTAGCGCCCGGCTGCTGATCGGACGTTAGGGACGGATCCTCCGGACGCAAGACGCGCTCAAGTCGTACCTGTACGTTAGACACCGGCCGCAGCTGACCGTCGTCAACCTCCACCGCGATTGGCTCGGCAAACGCCGTCCCCACGGCAGTGCGCTGAAAGCCGCCGCTCTCGATTGTTATCACGCCTGGCGGGCATGGTCCGTCGGTTTCGGCCCTGGCTCGCACATCGAAGCGGACACTGCCGAACAACTGTTCCGGCAAGTACGTGCCCGACAAAAGCTCATATCGGTAGTAGACGGCTGCCTGATAGCTGCCTTCCGGCAACTGGCCGAGGGCGACTCGCCGGGTACTCGAAGGCATCCCCGGGGCGCCAGCCTGAACCGCATTCAAGAGAATGCGAAAGTCGTTTCCCTGCGCAGTGACGAGAGCATCGTCAGGCAGAAACGCCGGCGGCACGGGACTCTGTTTGACGCCGACCGAGACGACGACAGATGGTCCGGGGCACTCCGGCAGGACGGCAATTTCGCCACCGCTGGCGCTCGTCAGCACCGCAAGAAGGGCACTGCCAAATGCGACGCGAAGCTTCACGAGCAGGAATAATGTCAGTAGCCGCAGATTTCGATCCTGCGCCAGGCGACGGCGACAAGCGATTCAGCGGATTGCGTGCCGCTGGAGTCAACTTCGACAATAAGCGAAAATCGGCGTCGCGGGGAGGCCTGCCTCCCCGATTTCACGAGCGGGTGCGACAATATGCCGCGCCGCAGAGGCTGGCGGGGGCTCCATGCGCATCGAGAACGAGGTCAGGCTGGACTTCAAGGACGTGCTGATCCGCCCCAAGCGGAGCACGCTGTCCACCCGCTCCAACGTCGACGTCTCGCGCGAGTTCCGCTTCCGCCACGCGCAGGTCGACTACCACGGCGTGCCGATCGTCGCCGCCAACATGGACACGACCGGGACGATGGAGATGGCGCGCGCACTCGCCGCGTTCGAGCTCTCCACCGCGCTGCACAAGCACTACCACGTCGACGAGCTCACCGCGTTCTTCGCGGCGCTGGAGCGAAAGTCGGCCGCGTTCTACTCGATGGGCATCACCAAGGCCGACGAGGAGCGCTTCGACCGCGTGATGGCGGCGTCCGGCAAGGGCGCCGAGGCGGCGGTGCGCTACGTCTGCATCGACGTCGCCAACGGCTACACGGAGAGCTTCGTGCGCTTCGTCGCGAAGATCCGCGAGCGCTACCCGCACCTCGTCATCATGGCCGGCAACGTCGTCACCGGCGAGATGACCGAGGAGCTGATCCTGTCGGGTGCGGACATCGTCAAGGTAGGCATCGGCCCCGGGTCGGTGTGCACGACGCGCTCCATGACGGGCGTAGGGTACCCGCAGCTCTCCGCGATCATCGAGTGCGCCGACGCCGCGCACGGTCTCGAAGGCCACATCTGCGCCGACGGTGGCTGCACGACGCCGGGCGACGTCGCCAAGGCGTTCGGCGGCGGCGCCGACTTCGTGATGCTGGGCGGCATGTTCGCCGGCCACGACGAGTGCGCGGGCGACGTGGTCGAGCGCGACGGCCGCAAGTACCAGCGCTTCTACGGGATGAGCAGCCGGGCCGCGATGGAGAAGTACGCGGGCGGCGTCGCGCAGTACCGCGCCGCCGAGGGCAAGGAGGTGCTGGTCCCCTACCGCGGGCCCGTGGCCGACACCGCGCAGGAGATCCTGGGCGGCGTACGCTCGGCGTGCACGTACGTGGGCGCGCGGCGGCTGCGCGAGCTGTCCAAGCGCACGACGTTCGTGCGCGTGTCGCAGCAGATCAACGAGGTGTTCGGGCGGGCGTGACGCGGCCTTGACCGCGGGCAAGGCGCAATTCCGCCAATGGCCTGCGCTGGCGGGGGTCAAGTGGCACTTCGGGAGCCCCCGTGGAAGCGCTCAAGCGGCTGTTCTCC
Organism: Casimicrobiaceae bacterium; assembly: GCA_044223185.1. Taxonomy (GTDB): domain Bacteria; phylum Pseudomonadota; class Gammaproteobacteria; order Burkholderiales; family Casimicrobiaceae; genus VBCG01. Next base: position 12,202 of record JBGAMF010000056.1, read on the forward strand.
AGCGATTTCGGCCTGCTGAGCCTCGGTGCCATCGTGTTCATGCTCGCGATGGCCGGGCACATCGGCTGGCACGTGACGAAGCTCATGAACGCCGGGCCCGGCAAGGAAGGCTGGGACTGGCGCCCGGCCCCTACGCGGCGGCGGGCGGCGGCAGCAGCCGGCCGCGTGCGACGAGCAGCACGGTCTTCGCCGCGAGCAGCGCGATGACGGCCGACGCGATCGCCAGCGCGACGCCCCCGTAGACCGGCGGCCAGCCGCCGCGGCGCACGACCTCAATAATCGCCCCGGCCAGCGCCGCGAGCGGGAACGAGAACGACCAGAAGCCGAGCGAGAACGGCACGCGGCCCCACCACCCGTAGCGGGCCGCGACCGCGACGATCGGGCCGGCCGCGACGCCGAGCCCGACGATCAGCACCTCGCCGGGCAGCGCGGGCCAGATGACGCCGGCCGCGAGTGTCGCCACCGACGGCGGCGCGAGCTCGACGCCCATCGTCGGCCGCAGCGCCTCGGGCATCGCGCCCTCGAACAGCCGGTTCAGCACGCGCACCTCGAGCAGCGCCCAGCCGGCGAGCCCCATCCCGAACAGCAGGGCCGCCCAGCCGGGGTAGCCCTGCGTGCCGAGCGCCATCGCGCCGACGAATCCGCCGGCCACCGGCGGCAGGTAGAGCGCGGGCGTGACCATGGCGCCGGGCAGCGTGCCCGTGGCGAGCTGGCTCACGACGCGCAGCGCAATGACCCCCTGCAGCGCCAGCGCGGCGAGCGTGAGCGCGAGCCAGCCGGCGTGCCCGCTCTCCGCGTGGTAGACCACCCCGAGGAGCAGCGACAGCGGGATCGTCGCCATGATCGGGCCGGCGACCGGGTGGCGGAACTCGGCGACGACGGCCGCCCGGTGGCGCAGGAGCTTGGCCGCATAGAACACCATCAGCAGCGCGAGGATCGCGGTGGCGATCGCGGCGACGGCCGTTGCCACCGGCCCGGCCAGCGACCACTCGAACGCCTGCCCGCGGCGCCACGCGCCGGCCAGGCCGAACAGGCCGACCGGGATCGCGAACAGTCCCGCCGGCAGGCGCGCGAGCCAGGGTTGAGCGGTCATCGAGACTCCGCGAGCGCAAGGCGGGCGCAGCGACCGCCCGCGCGGCCCACCATTGTCGGGGCGCCGCCGGCGCGCACCTTGACGGCCTTCAATCCGCGGTCGCGGGCGTCGGGCACGCGGCCGCGAGCTACGCCAGGTCGGCGGCCAGCGCCTTGCGCGTCGCCGCGCCGACGGCGGGAATCTCCGCCGTGTACTGCGGGTGGTCGACGCCCAGCCCGAGGACCACCCCGTACTTCAGCGCGGCCGCCATCTCGTCGGTCAGCTGGAAGCGCAGGAAGTGCACGGCCGAGGTCTTCTGCTCGTTCTCGCGTTCGAGGTCCTCGTCGGCGATCGCGTAGACCTTCGGGCAGCCCTCGACCTGCACCCACACGCGGTCCTCGATGCCCTTCAGGCGCGCGAGCGCCGCGCGCCGCTCGTCGACGTTCTCGTACTCGAGCAGCATCGTCGCCTTGAAGTTGCGCCCGTCCGGCACCAGCGGGTTGTACGCGTCGAGCTCGTCCTGGATGCCCTCCTCCTCGAACGTCTTCTCGATCCGCAGCATCTCCTGGATCTGGTAGCGCATCGTGAGCTCGTCCTCGAACACCAGCGTCACGTGCTCGCCCAGGTGGACGGTGCGCGGGCGCTTGTGCTCGAGCACCTTGGCGCGGAAGTCCGGGCGTGCCTTCGCGTAGGCCTCGAGCGTCAGCAGGCTCTCACGGGTGATCCGCGGCATGGGGTTCTCCTTTGTCGGTGCGTTCATTACGCTTTCCTGTCGTCGTGTGCCGGTCGATTGTGCATGGTCGAGGGTCAGACTCGTCGATGGTCAGACTCGAATTCCGGGTGAATCGTCCGGAATTCGAATCTGACCCTATAGGCCGTAGGCGATCCGCAGCAGCGACAGCGGGTGTTCCTTGCGCGCGCGCGGCGGGCCGTCCTTCGCGCCGATCCCCTGCATGATCCGCCGGCCCGCGATCGGGCAGTCCGACGCGACGAAGTCGGGGTCGTTGTCGCTCATTCGCGCGAACACCGGCTTGCCGATCTTCATCGAGTCCGCGAAGAACTCGGCCTTGATCCCGTACGTCCCGTCGTGGCCGGCGCAGCGCTCGACGGTGTTCACCTCGGTGCCCGGCACCCACTGCAGCGCCTCGCGCGTCTTCTGGCCGACGTTCTGCACGCGCGAGTGGCACGGGATGTGGTAGCTCACCTTGCCGAGCGGCTGCTTGAAGTCGCGCTTGAGCAATCCGTCCTTGTCGCGCAGCACGAAGTACTCGAACGGGTCGAACATCGCGTCCGCCACGGCCTTGACGTCCGGGTCCTCCGGGAACAGGAGCGGCAGCTCCTGCTTGTACATGAGCGTGCACGACGGCACGGGGGTGACGATCGCCCAGCCGTCGCGCGCGAGCGCCGCGAGCTGCGGGATGTTGACGTTCTTGAGCGCCTCGACCGCCTCGAGGTCGCCGAGCTCGAGCTTGGGCATGCCGCAGCACGCCTCCTTCTCGGCGAACCGGTACGGGATCTCGTTGTGCGCGAGGAGCTTGAGGAGGTCGTGGCCGATGCCCGGCTCGTTGTAGTTGACGTAGCACGTCGCGAACACGGCGACCTTGCCCGGCGTGCGCTGGCCGTCGCGCACGGGCCAGGCGACGGAGGGCTCCGCGTGCGACCGCAGCTTCTGCGGCGCGAACGGCGGCAGCGCCGCGCCGGCGGCCACACCGAGCGTGGCCTGCAGCGCGCGGCGCGCCGACGGCATCGCGTTGACCTTGTTCACCGCCTGCGCCACGACCGGGATCGCCGCGAGCTTGCCCATGCGGTCGGTGCCGGTCAGCACGCGGTCGCGGAACCGGGCGCCGTGCTCGCGGAAGTGCACGGCCTTCGCACGCAGCATCAGGTGCGGGAAGTCGAGGTTCCACGGGTGCGGCGGCACGTACGGGCACTTCGTCATGTAGCAGACGTCGCACAGGTAGCACTGGTCGACGACCTTGAAGTAGTCCGCCTTCGCCACGCCGTCGACTTCGCCGGTCTTGCTCTCGTCGACCAGGTCGAACAGCGTGGGAAACGCCTGGCACAGGCTGATGCAGCGGCGGCAGCCGTGGCAGATGTCGAAGACACGCTCCAGCTCGCGGTCGAGGGAAGCGCGGTCGTAGAAGTCGGGGTTGCGCCAGTCGAGGGCGTGCCTGGTGGGCGCCTCGAGGCTGCCTTCGCGCGTGGTCACGGTGGGCTCTTGGAAGAATGGTCTTCAGCGGGAGCGCGGCCGCCCGGCTTGGGCAGCCGCGTCGACCGGCCACGTTGAGCGTCGCGCCTTTGGCGACGCTCGAACGCGGCCGCGCGCGATGAGCGTTGCGCTTGTCTGCAACGCTCGATCGCGCCTACGGCACCTCAGTCCGCCAACGCGTCCAGGGCCTTCTGGAAGCGGTTCGCGTGCGACCGCTCGGCCTTGGCCAGCGTCTCGAACCAGTCGGCGATCTCGTCGAAGCCCTCGGTGCGCGCGGCCTTCGCCATGCCCGGGTACATGTCGGTGTACTCGTGCGTCTCGCCGGCCACGGCGGACTTCAGGTTGTCGCGCGACGAGCCGATCGGCAGGTCCGTCGCCGGGTCGCCGACCTGCGCCAGGTAGTCGAGGTGGCCGTGCGCGTGGCCCGTCTCGCCTTCGGCGGTCGAGCGGAACAGCGCGGCCACGTCGTTCTGGCCCTCGACGTCAGCCTTGCTCGCGAAATAGAGGTAGCGACGGTTGGCCTGCGATTCGCCGGCGAACGCGTCCTTCAGGTTCTGGTGGGTCTTGGTGCCTTTGAGGCTCTTCATCGTGCTCTCCTCTCGAAACGGACTGGACTGCAGTGCGGTACCGCCGGCGCTTCCCTGGCGATTGAGCGAGTCTGCCGCCAGGGCCGGCCAGCGTCCAATTGATTGTGTCAATGCCGGCCATAGTCTCCGTCAATGACCTCGTCCCGGACGCGGGCGCCGGATCCTTCGTCGAGGCTGGCACTCCGGGCGGCGCCGCGCGTTGCCTCGAGGCAAGGACGCCGCCGCCGGCGGGCCGCCCGTCAGCGCCGCTTCCGTCCGGCCGTGCGCGGCAACACCTGCCGCAGGATCGCCTCGCACTGCGCCGGCGACATGTAACGCGGCACCGGGTAGTTGGCGTCGGCCTCGCGGCACGCCGCCCGGGCGAGGTCCGGGATGTCGGACTCGCGCAGCGCGTCCAGCTGGCGCGGGATCCCCACGTCCCGGTTGAGCGCCTCGACCGACTCGATGAACTTCTTCGCCAGCACCGCCGGGCGCTCGCCGGCCTTCCCGACGTTCGCCCGGACCGCGAGCGCAGCGAGCCGCCGGGTGATCGCCGGGCTCTCGAAGCGCAGCACGTACGGCAGCAGGATCGCGTTGGCGAGGCCGTGCGGCGTGTGGTAGCGCCCGCCCAGCTGGTGGGCGATCGCGTGCACGTAGCCCACGTTGGCGCGCGTGAACGCGAGCCCGGCGAACGTCGCCGCCAGCGCCATCCGCTCGCGCGCGGCCAGGTCGCGGCCGTTCCCGTACACGGTCCGCAGGTTGGCGTAGATCATGCCGACGGCCGCCAGCGCCATGCGGTCGGTGTGCGGGTTCGCCCACTGCCCGACGAACGCCTCGACGGCGTGCGTCAGCGCGTCCATGCCGGTCGCGGCGGTGACCTCGCGCGGCAGCCCGGTCATCAGCGCCGGGTCGAGCGCGGCCATCGCCGGGACGAGCCGCGTGTCGGCGATGACGAGCTTGCGGTTGGTCTCGGGGTCCGAGACGACCGCCGCGACGGTGACCTCCGACCCGGTGCCCGCGGTCGTGGGCACCGCGTACAGCGGCAGCGGCCCGCGCAGTCCCTTGAAATACCCGACCAGCTTGCGCGGGTGCTTGCGGTTGGCCACCGCGTGCGCGATCGTCTTCGCGGCGTCCATCGGCGAGCCGCCGCCGAACGCCACGACGGCGTCGCACCCGTGCTTCTCGCAGAACGCGATGCCCTTCTCGATCACCGGGATCGGCGCGTCCGGCGTGATCGCGTCGAACACCACGTGGGCCGCGCCGCCCGCCTCCAGCGCGTCCAGCAGGCCTTGGAGCAGGCCCTTCTGCGCGACCACGCGGTCGGTGACGATCAGCACCTTCCGGTAGCCGAAGCCGGCGAGCGCCTCGCCCAGCCGCCGGCTGGACCCCGGCCCGACCAGCAGCGTGGGCTGCGGGATCGGCAGCAGCCCCGTCACCACCCCCGCCGCGCGCTTGGCGGTCGACAGCCCGACCGACCACATGAGGTCGGTCACGCCCCCTTGCACTTCGTTCGTCGTCGTCTTCGTCTTCACGTCGCCTCCCGAACCCCGAGCTTGCACCAAAGCGCGCGGCGCGGCCATGCCCTCGTGCACGTTTGTCGACCAAGGTCAAAGCCGCGGCCGCACCGGCCCGCCCCGTGCGCCGTACAATCGTATTTCGACGGAGGGACGCGATGAAACGAGTCGTCGGGATCAGCCTGGGCGCGGGCGACCAGGACTTCGAGTTCTCCGCGCGGTTCCTGGGGCGGCAGCTCCATGTCGCGCGCATCGGCACCAACGGCAGCACCGCGAGGGCGGTCAAGCTGCTCCGCCACTGGGAGCGCCACGCCGACGCCATCGGCATCGGCGTGGTCAAGGACAGCTACACGGTCGGCGCGCAGCGCTTCGTCGACCGCGACAGCCAGCGGCTGACCGGCGTCGTGTCGCGCGTCCCGGTGACGACCGGCGGGCGCCTGTCCGACATCCTGCAGGAGTGGGCGCTGCGCCACGTGCAGAACAGGCTCGGCGACTACTTCAACAACGCGATCGTCCTGTTCTTCTCGGGCCGCACCAACTACAAGCTGGCGCAGACGATGGCGGAGTACACGCCGAACCTCGTCTTCGCCGACCCGCTGCTGCAGATGGGCGTGCCCAAGCTGCTGACGTCGCTCGACACGCTGTCGACGTACGCGGGCGGCGCCCACTACGTGCTCGACTGGACGCCGGAGCGCCTGATGGCCTCGGCGCCGCTCAAGGAGTGGACGCACTTCGTGCTGCGCCGCGCGATGCGCGACGCGACGGTGATCGTCGCGCCCGTGCACGAGCTCGACGACTTCGGCGCCGAGGAGCTGGCCGGCAAGACGATCGTCACGTCGACGGTCAACGACCGCCGGATCGCCGCGTTCAAGGCCAAGGGTGTGGCCATGGTGATCGACGGCTCGCCGGCGCTGTTCGACCACGTGCTGGGGCCGTCGCTCCTCGACGCGATGATCGTCGCCGCCACCGGCAAGGCCGGCGACGACCTGCTCGAGGACGACTACCTCGAGATCATCGAGAGCCTGGCACTCGAGCCGCGGATCGTCTACCCGAACGGCTTCAGGCGGGTGAACCGCTTCGCGTTCGTCATCCACCCGCTGTCGCAGGAGTACTTCAAGAACATCAAGCCTATCGAGATGCTGTCGCACGTGTCGCCGCCGGTGTTCATGAACACGCTGGAGAAGGCGATGGCGTACGCGCCGCCGTTCGTCTACTCGAAGGTGTCGGGCATCCGGTCGCCGACCGGCGTCGAGTGCGAGGGCTGGCTCATCTCGGTCGGCGGCACGCCGAAGGAGATCATGCGCCACAGCCCCGAGTTCACCTACCGCCGCCTGCTCGACGCGGCGCGGATCGCCCGCGGCCTCGGCGCGCAGATCATGGGACTCGGTGCGTTCACCAAGGTGGTCGGCGACGCGGGCCTCACCGTCGCGCGCCGCGCGCCGCTGCCGATCACGACCGGCAACAGCTACAGCGCGTCGGGCGCGCTGTGGGCCGCGCACGACGCGGTGCTGCGCCTGGGGCTCGTGCCGCCGCCCGCGCGCGGGCAGAAGGTGAAGTTCAAGGCGATGGTGGTCGGCGCCACCGGCGCGATCGGCTCGGTGTGCGCGCGCCTGCTCGCGATGGTCGCCGAGGAGGTCTACATGGTGTCGCCGGAGACCGCCAAGCTGCTGTCGCTGAAGGGCTCGATCCGGAAGGAGACGCCCGACGCGAAGCTCTTCCTGTCCTCGCGCGCGGACAAGGACATCGCCGACATGGACATGATCGTCACCGCCACGTCGGGCGCCGGCAAGAAGATCCTCGACATCATGAAGGTCAAGCCCGGGTGCGTGATCACCGACGTCGCGCGGCCGCTCGACCTGCCGCCGGAGGAAGTCGCCAAGCGCCCCGACGTGCTGGTGATCGAGTCGGGCGAGATCCTGCTGCCGGGCAAGGTGGCGATGAAGAACATCGGCCTGCCGAAGAACGTCGCCTACGCGTGCCTGGCCGAGACGATCGTGCTGGCGCTCGAGGGCCGGTTCGAGAACTTCACCGTCGGCCGCAACATCGAGTGGGAGAAGGTGCGCGAGATCTACAAGCTGGGCATCAAGCACGGCATGAGCCTCGCCGCCATCTCCGGCGTCAACGGGCCGTTCTCCGACGCGGACATCCGGCGCGTCCGGAAGCTGGCGCTCGCCGCGCGGGCGAAGGCGGCGGAGAAGGCTGCGGCGAAGGGGACAAGGCGCGCGACGACGACGAAGAAGTCGGCCGCCAAGCCAGCGTCGATGCCGAAGCCGCGAGTCGCCCGGCGCGGGGCTGGTCGCGCCGCCGCGCGGCAGGCCTGACGCGTCGCGGATCGCCGGCCGCTAGGCCTGCGCATCGGGCGCTGGCGCCTCCGCCGGCCCGTGCCCGACCGCCACCCGCCGGATCGCCAGCACGGCGTCCGCTGGCAGCAGCCGCTCGACGCTGCGCTTCCACAGGCGCGCGCGCTCGTCGAGGTGCAGGCGGCCGCCCTCGTCCTCGTCGACGATGCCGTTCTCGATCAGGCTGTCGACGTAGGACGCGAAGGTCGCGCGCTCGTAGAAGTCGGCCGGCACGAACTCGAACAGCAGGGACAGCCGCTGCGTGAGCATGCGCATCAGCTCGTCCAGCCGCTCGCGCGTCATCTCCCCGGAGCCGACCTGCGTCAGCAGCGCGATGGTCAGGTAGTTGCGGCGCAGGAGGTGGCGCAGCGACCGCGCGAGGAGGTCGAGTCCCGCGTGCTCGAGGCTGTAGCGGTCGGCGGCGCGCACGGTGCCGTCGGGCGCGGCCCGCGCGAGCCCCAGTTCGACGAACAGCGCCAGGATGCGCCGCGCCTGGTCGGCTGCCTCGTCGGGCGTCCGGCGCAGCATGAGCTCGGCGCGCGCGAACGGCTGCGCGGCCGCCACGAACTCGGCCACGCCGTCCGGCGTCGTCTCGCGCGTGCCGACGAGCAGGCTCGCGACCAGCGCCGGCAGCGCATACGCGTGCAGCACGTTGTTGCGCAGGTAGTTGAGCGCCGAAACCTCGGCGTCCGGCACCCTGATCACGTCGCCCAGCGGGTGCGCGACGCGCTCGCCGAGGTTGAGCCGCAGGGCCTCGGCGACGACGGCCGCAGGGTCGCCCGCCACCACCACCGCCGCGTCGGAGTGCGGCAGCCGCTGCGCCAGCGTGCGCAGCCACTCGATCTGCTGGGCGAGCGCCCGCTCGTCGAGCGCGTAGCGCGGACTTCCGGCGATGGCCATCGCGTAGACGTTGATCGCATTGATCACGACCGCCGCGTTGATGCGCTCGGCCATCGCCCGCGACAGCGGCACGGTCAGCCGCTTGGCGGCGGCGCGCCGCGCCTCGCCCGTGAGCGCCTGCCACCCCGGCGCCTCCGCGTCGAGGAAGTGGTCGAGCGACAGCGGATCGCCGAAGTTCACGTCGACGCGCCCGTAGATGCGCTTCAGCTGCCGTGTGACGCGCACGAGGTCGGCGAGCGACTCGCCGCGCTTCGGCTTGCCCTCGAGCTCGGCCAGCAGCGAGCGGCCTTCGAGCAGCTTCTCGTAGCCGAACCAGATCGGCACCAGCAGCACGGGCCGCGGGTGCTCGCGCATGAAGCTCTCCAGCGTCATGCCGAGCAGGCCTCCCTTCGGCGACAGCGTGCGCCCGCTGCGGCTGCGGCCGCCCTCGATGAAATAGGCGATCGGAAAGCCGCGGACGAGCATCGTGTGCAGGTACTCGCGGAACACCGTCGCGTACAGCGGCTCGCCCTTGAAGCTGCGGCGGAGGAAGAATGCGCCACCCCGGCGCAGCAGCGGGCCGACGAGCGGGAAGTTGAGGTTGGCGCCGGCCGCGATGTGCGGCGGGGCCAGCCCCGCCGCGTTGATGAAGTACGAAAGCAGCAGGTAGTCGACGTGGCTGCGGTGGTTGGGCAGGTAGACGAGCCCCTTCCCCGGCGCGACCTTCGCCACCTCCGCCGCGTGGTGGATGGCGACCTCGTCGTACAGCCGCTCCCACAGCTGCTTCAGCACGAGCTCCAGCGAGCGCACGACCGGATAGCTGAAGTCCGAAGCGATCTCCCATGCGAAGCGGCGCGCGCGGCGCTCGGCGGCATCGCGGTCGATCGACAGGCGCTGTGCCTCGGCGGCGATCGCCCCCTGCATCTCGTCCGACCGTACCATCGCGTCGATCAGGTTGCGCCGGTGCGAGAGGTCGGGGCCGATCGCCGACTCGCGCTGGCGGCGGAAGTGGAAGCGCAGGAAGCGGTTGGCCTTGCGCACGGCGGTCGCGGCGTCGGTCTCGTCGTCGACCAGCCGGCGCAGCGAGACCGGCTCGGCGAACGTCGCTCGCGTCTGCCGGCCGTGCAGCAGGATGATGGCGAGCTGCCGCAGCGGCCCCACGCTCGCCCACGCGTCGGCGAACAGCGCGCGCAGCACGGAATCCTGCGCCTTCGGCGCGCGGCCCCACAGCACCGACACCGCCACCAGCTGCACGTCGAGCGCCGGGTCGGCGAGGACCGCGCGCGTCAGCGCGGCCAGCGTTATCGACGGCTCGGCGGTTCGCGTCGACAGCGGATTGCGGTTGAGGATGACCGAGAAGACCGCGCGTCCCACGCCCGGGAATTGCGGCCCGACCGGATCGAGCGCCGACGGCAGGCGCAGCCGCACGGCCTCCTCCTCCAGCACGAGCAGGCTCGACAGGTGCCGGTCCTCGAGCACGTACGCGAGCGGCACCGCAGGGTCGATGCGCAGCGCGTCCGCCGTTTCCGGCGTCACCCGCGTGCGGATGACGAGGTACAGCAGGCGCCGCAGCAGCGCGAGCAGCAGGTTCCCCGGTCGGAACCGGCGCGTGCGCGCGGCGGGCGGGGACGGCGACTCGGACACGGGATGGAAGGTGCGGGGCCTGCTCCCCGAGTATCGGGGCCTTCCCCTGCCCGGGTCAAATCGGAGCGCGCGCTCGCGCGGCGACGGCGGCCATGCCGCGCGCTGCGCTCCCGTGCCGCAGCGTGCGCGGGCGCTTGACCGATCGGGGCAATCCCCCGATCCTTACGCCCGCACCGGAATCCGGAGGCCGGTGGCATCCATGCACTTCGTGACGTCATGAGCTGGATCACGGCCATCTGGCTGGTCCTGGGCTCCGCCTGCGTGACGCTCGCGGCCGTGCACGCGCACGTCTGGCTGCGGCAGCCCCGGAGGATCGGCAACGTGGCCTTCGCGGTCCTTGCGGTCAGCGTTGCGGGAATGGGGTACGCCGAGACGCGGATGCTGCTGGCGCCGACGACGGCCGAGTTCGGGCGCTGGCTCTGGCTCTACCAGTTCCCGGTGTGGTCCGGGTTGGTCGCCGTCGTCAGTTTCGTGCACTTCTACCTGCGGGCCGGCCGGGCGTGGCTCGGCTGGACCGCGATCGCGCTGCGCACGGCGGCACTCGTCGTCAACGTCTTCGCCACCCCCAGCATCCACTTCCGCGAGATCACGGCGCTCGCCAAGGTGGACGTGTTCGGCGAGGCGGTGTCCGTCGCCCAGGGCGTGCCGAATCCGCTGATGGCGATCGCGCACCTGTCGCTGCTGGTCCTCGTGCTCTTCGTGGTCGACGCGGTCCGCGACCTGTGGCGGCGCAACGAGCGGCGACGCGCGGTCACGATCGGCGGCAGCATCGTGCTGTTCGTGTCGGCCGGACTCGCCACCGCGGCGCTCTCGTTCTGGGGCATCGCCCGCGTTCCTGTCTTCGTGACGCTGATGTTCATCCCGATCGTCGTCGCGATGAGCTTCGAGCTGAGCCGCGACCTCATCCGTGCGGCGCAACTGGCGTCCGAGCTCGACGCCAGGTCCGGCGAATTGCGCGCGTCGGAGCAGCAGCTCGCGCTGGCCGCCGACGCCGCGAGCGCCGGGCTGTGGAGCATCGACGGCGCGACCGGCCGCGTCTGGGCCACGCCGCGGGCGCTCTCCATGTTCGGACTCGCTCCCGGCGGCGACCACCACGTCGACGATCTCCTGCACCGGGTCCACCCGGACGACCGCGAGCGCGTGCGCGCGTTCGTGGCCGGCGGCCAGCCCGCCGGCGACCGCCGCACGTCGATCGAGTACCGCGTGCCAGGCCCGGATGGGCAGACGCGCTGGTACGCTGCGCTGGGCCGCGCGCCGGAGTCGGGCGGGGCGCCGCCCGGGACGCTGATGGGCGCGACGATCGAGATCACGCAGCGCAAGAGGGTCGAGGACGAGACGGCCCGCCAGCGCGCCGAGCTCGAGCACCTGTCGCGGGTGGCCACGCTGTCCGAGCTCTCCGGGGCGCTCGCGCACGAGCTGAACCAGCCGCTGGCCATCATCATGAGCAACGCCGAGGCGGCGCAGAGCCTGCTCGACCGGCCGGCGCCCGACCTGCCGGAAGTGCGCGCGATCCTCGCCGACATCGTCCGTGCCGACGAGCGCGCCGGCGAAGTGATCCGCCGGCTGCGCAGCCTGTTGAAGCGCGGCGAGCCGAACCGGCAGCCGGTCGCGCTGAACCAGGTCGTGCAGGATGTGGTCGCCTTCATGCGCGCCGACCTCGTCCGGCGCGGCGTCGCCGTCGAGTTGGCGCTCGCCGACGGACTGCCCGAGGTGCCCGCCGACCGCGTGCCGCTCGAGCAGGTGCTGATCAACATCGTCGGCAACGCGTGCGACGCGATGGCCGCCAACGCTCCGGGCGACCGGAGGGTCTCCATCGCGACGAACGCTTCCGCGGGCGCCGTGAGCCTGCGCATTCGCGATGCCGGCGCCGGCCTGCCGCAGCCGCCGGACCGCGTCTTCGAGCCGTTCTACACGACCAAGGCCCACGGCCTCGGCATGGGGCTGCCGATCTGCCGCTCGATCGTGGCGGCGCACGGAGGCCGCCTGTGGGCCGAGTCGAATGCGGACCGCGGCGCGACGTTCCACATGAACCTGCCGCTGCCGGCGGGGGCCGCGTGAGCCCGAAGGGCCGTCCCGAGGGCGAACACCGGAGCGCGCAGCGCGAAGGTGAACCCACGCTCCCGAAGGGCCGTCCCGAGGGCGAACACCGGAGCGCGCAGCGCGAAGGTGAACCCACGCTCCCGAAGGGCCGTCCCGAGGGCGAACACCGGAGCGCGCAGCGCGAAGGCAACCCAGCGAGCACCGCCGGGATCGTGTACCTCGTCGACGACGAGCCGGAGCTCACACGCGCGCTCGCCCGGCTGCTGCAGGCCGAGGGCTTCGCCGTGCACGCCTTCAATTCCGCCGGCGCATTTCTCGCGCGCGCGACGCCCGCCGACGTCGGCTGCGTCGTGCTGGACGTGGCGATGCCGGACCTCGACGGCCTCGCGCTGCAGCAGCGACTGGCGCACCTGCCGGGTCTCGCCGTCGTGTTCCTGACCGGGCACGGCGACATCCCGATGAGCGTGCAGGCGATCAAGGCCGGCGCGGTCGACTTCCTGGTGAAGCCGGTGAAGCGGGACGACCTCCTGCGCGCGGTGCGGGCGAGCCTCACGATCGCCCGCGCGAAGGCGGCGGCGACGAATGCCGACGAAGAGGCGCGCCTGCGCCTCCGCCGGCTGACGCCGCGCGAGTACCAGGTGTTCGAGCACGTGATCGCCGGCCGCCTCAACAAGGTGATCGCCGACCGCCTCGGCACGGCCGAGCACACGGTCAAGGTCCACCGCGGACGGGTGATGGAGAAGCTCGGCGCGGACTCGGTCGCCGACCTCGTCCGGCTCGCGCAGCAGCTCTGCATCCCGCCCGCCCCTTGAGCGCGCACCGATAACACGAAGGTGCAATTGCCGCCACGTGGCGCGTTCGCCACGATGCGCGCGATGGGCTCGCCTGCGCTCGCCATCGCCATCCTCGACGACGAAGAGGCGTTTCGTCGCGCGCTTTCGCGCCTGTTGCGCGCGCACGACCACCACGTGTTCGCCTACGACACCGGCGAAGCGCTGCTCGGCGCCGTGCGAGCGCGCAGGTTCGACTGCCTGCTGCTCGACCTCAACATGCCCGGCATGTCGGGCTTCGACGTGCTGGCCGAGCTCGGGCGCAACCCCGCCTCGCCGCCGGTCATCGCGATCACCGGGAACGACGACCCGGACTTCGCGGAGCGCGCGCTGGGTCTGGGGGCGTTCGCGTGCCAGCGCAAGCCCGTGGGCGCCGCCGCGTTGCTGGAGACCATCGGCCGCGCCTGCGCCGGACTCCGGCCTGCCGGCGTGACGCCGTGACGCCGCCGCGTTGAACCATCGTGTAATAGCCGGCGGCCGTGCCGTCGCCTAGTCTGCCGCACAGCGATTGCCGCGACGTCCCGCCTCGGGACCGCCAGCCCACGAACAAGCCTCGCGCAACGCCCGGACAGGAGAAGCCCATGAGTCTCGCCACCCGCCTCGTCGCCGCCCTCTTCGCCCTCGTTGCCGCGCTGCCCGCCTCCGCGCAGCCGGCCGGCAAGCCCAACATCCTCGTGATCTGGGGCGACGACATCGGCCAGTTCAACGTCGGCGCCTACAACATGGGCATGATGGGCTACAGGACGCCCAACATCGACAGCATCGGCAAGGAAGGCGCCGTGTTCACCGACTGGTACGGC
>JBGAMF010000057.1:0-25926 GCA_044223185.1 Casimicrobiaceae bacterium
CGCGGCGCCGCGGCAGGCGGGCTCGACGCTGAAGCCGTTCCTGTACGCGCTCGCCGTCGACGCAAAGCTCCTCACCGCAGCCTCGCTCGTCGACGACAGCCCGCTCGCGCTTTCCACCGCGCGCGGCGTCTACGTGCCGCAGAACTACGACCGGGCCTTCCGCGGCAGCGTCAGCGTGCGCACGGCGCTCGCGGGCTCGCTCAACGTGCCCGCGGTGCGCACGGCCGAGTTGATCGGCCTGCCGCGCTTCCACGAGACGCTGCGGGCGCTGGGCTTCGCCACGCTCACCGAGCCCGCCGACTGGTACGGCGCCTCGCTGGCGCTGGGCGGCGCGGACGTCACGCTGCTCGCGCTGACCAACGCGTACCGCACGCTCGCCAACGGCGGTGCGTGGAGCGAGCCGCGGATGTTCGCGGGCGACGGCACGCCCGCCGCGCGGCGCGTGTTCGGCGCGCCCGCGAGTTTCGTCGTCGCCGACATCCTCGCCGACCGCGGCGCGCGCGCCGGCACGTTCGGGCTCGAGAACCCGCTGGCCACGCGCGTGTGGAGCGCGGCGAAGACCGGGACGTCGAAGGACATGCGCGACAACTGGTGCATCGGCTTCACCGCGCGCTACACGGTGGGCGTGTGGGTCGGCAACTTCACCGGCGCGCCGATGCACGACGTGTCCGGCGTCACCGGCGCGGCGCCGGTCTGGCGCGACGTCGTGCACTGGCTGCATCGGGCAGAGGCCGCCCTGCCGCCGCAGGTGCCGGCAGGCGTCGTGCGGGCCGACGTCGCGTTCGACCCCGCCGTGGAGGCGCCGCGCGCCGAGTGGTTCGTCGCCGGCACCGCGCTGCCGACGGTGCGCGCCGCGGCGCGCGCCGACGCGGACGGGGCGCCCACGCCGCGCATCCGCACCCCGGCGCCCGACACCGTCGTCGCGCTCGACCCGGACATCCCGCCGCGGCTGCAGCGCGTGCCCTTCGTCGCCGCGCCGGAGCGGCCCGACCTGAGCTGGCGGCTGGACGACGTCGAGCTCGCCGAACGCGGCGGCCGTGCGCTGTGGCGGCCCACCCCCGGCCGGCACACGCTGGTGCTTGCCGACGACGCGGGCCGTGAACTCGCGCGGGTGACGTTCGACGTGCGCGGCGGGTGGGCGGCGTCCGAGCGCACCGCGGCCGTCGGCGGGCGCTGAACCGGGCGCGCGAACCTCGCACGGCGCGAAGGGTCTACCATCGGCCCTCCATTCCCCCGTCGTCGCCGATGCGCCTGCTCGCCCGCCTGACCCTCGTCCTCGCCGCCGCCGCGTGGTTGCCCTCCGCGCGCGCGGCCACGCTCGACGCGCCTGCCGCCGCCGCCGACGGGTTCGTGCCGCGCCTCGTCGTCAAGTTCGCCGCGACGGGCGAGGCGGACACGCCGCCCGCCGCGCGTGTCGCGCGCCTCGCGGCGGACACCGGCATCGCGCTGACCCACATCCGGACGATGGCGATCGGGGCGCAAGTGCTCACTTCGCCCGCAATCCGCTCCGAAGAAGACGCCGACGCGATCGCCGCGCGGCTCGCGCGGCATCCCGGCGTCGCCTACGCGGAGCGCTCGCGGCGCCTCCGTGCCGAACGGATTCCGAACGATCCGCTGTACGGAAGCCAGTTCTACCTGCTGCCGGGACCCACGACGATCGACGCCCAGTCGGCGTGGGACCTGACGACCGGCTCGCCCGCGGTGGTCGTTGCGGTGCTCGACACCGGGGTCACGGCGCACGCGGACCTGGCCGGCCGGCTGCTGCCGGGCTACGACTTCGTCGCGAACTTCACCTACAGCAACGACGGCAACGCGAAGGACGCGGCGGGCACGTATCGTGACGCCGACGCCTCCGACCCCGGCGACTGGGTGAGCGCGGTAGATCTCTCCGGACCACTGGTCGGCTCGCCGTGCTCGACGCCGCGCGACAGCTCCTGGCACGGCACCTCCGTGACCGGCACGATCGCCGCCGGGGCCGACAACGGCAGCTACCTGACGGGCGTGGACTGGCACGCGCGGATCCTGCCGGTGCGCGTGCTGGGCAAGTGCTACGGCGACGACATCGACGCTGCCGACGGCATAGCGTGGGCGGCCGGCGTCGCGGTGCCCAACGCGCCGCCGAATCCCACGCCGGCGCACGTCGTCAACCTCTCGCTGGGCGACCCGGGGACGTGCCCGCAGTTCTTCCGCGACGCAATCGACGCCGCGTTCGCGCACGGCGTCACGCGCGCGGTCGTCGCGTCGGCCGGCAACCAGTCGACCGGCGCCGACCACTTCCCGTCGTCGTGCAACGGCGTGCTGTCGGTCGGCGCGTCGACGTTTGCGGGCAACCGCGCCGGCTACTCCAACTACGGTGCGCGCGTCGACCTGATGGCGCCGGGCGGCAACGGCACGGCCGGCAGTGCCTACAACTTCCTGGCGCTCGACAACACCGGTGCGACGGTGCCCGAGGCCGACTCGACCGCGTTCCGCGCGGGCACGAGCTTCTCGGCACCGCTCGTGAGCGGCGTCGTGGCGCTGATGCTGTCCGTGGCACCCGACCTCGACGCCGCACAGGTGCGCGCGCTGGTGAAGGGCAGCGCCAAGCCGTTCCCGATCGGGTCGACGTGCACCACGACGACCTGCGGCGCCGGGATCGTCGACGCGGCGGGCGCCGTGCGCGCGGCGCTGGCGACGACCGGCGCGCCGGTGCCGGTGACGCTGGTCGAGTACTACCACGCGGGCTTCGACCACTACTTCATCACCTGGGCGGCGGCGGAGATCGCGCTGCTCGACGCCGGCACGCTCAAGGGCTGGGCGCGCACGGGCCGTACGATCCCCGCGCTGATGAGCGCGGTGGCCGGATCGTCGGCCGTGTGCCGGATCTACATTCCCCCGGGGAAGGGCGACGGGCACTTCTTCGGCCGCGACGAAGCGGAGTGCGCGGGCACGATGGCGAGGAACCCGACGTTCGTGCTGGAGTCGGCGGCGTTCTTCCACCTTTATCCGCCGAGCGCGGGCGTGTGCGCGGCCGGGACGGTGCCGGTGTACCGCGTGTACAGCAACCGCGCGGACGCGAACCACCGCTACACGACCGACCGCGCGGTGCGCGACGCGATGGTGGCGAAGGGGTGGGTGGCCGAGGGCGACGGGCCGGACGTCGTGGCGATGTGCGCGCCCGCGTGAGCACGCGCGGCGCGCCCGTCGTGAGGGGCGCTGCGCGCCCGTCTCGCCGGGTGCACGCGGCGCCCGAGGCGCCCGATCGCGCGCAGGGGCCCGCCGGGTCCGGGTTTCGCTGCGGCGTTGACCGCGGTCATTGCGCACGGTCGGCGCGCGGGTGTGGAATAAAGCGAGTCGAGGCACGCGTCCCGCTCGGTCGCCGTGCAGCGGTCGACGGGTCGCCGGAGCGGCACCGCGATGTATCTGCTGTCGCAACGGTGGTTCGGTGTGGCGATGCTCGCGTTCGCGCTGGGCGCAGGCAACGCCGTGCCGCAGGGGTTCGTCACGAACCTCGCGGCCGGTGGAGCGCATACGTGCGCGCTGGTCGCCGCAGGCGGGGTGAAGTGCTGGGGCGCCAATGGTGCCGGTCAGCTCGGCGACGGCACGCGAACCGCGCGCCAGACGGCGGTCAGCGTCATCGGACTTCCGGCACCGGCGGTGGCGGTTTCGCTCGGCGAGAGTCACTCCTGCGCACTGACGGCAGCCGGGGACGTTCGCTGCTGGGGCTCGAATTACTACGGACAACTGGGCGACGGGACTGCAGTCAGTCGCAGCGTTCCGGTGGCCGTCTCCGGACTGTCTTCCGGGGTGAAGGCGATCGCGGCCGGCCGCAATCACACGTGCGCGCTCAAGACGGGCGGCGCAATGATGTGCTGGGGCAACAACGGATACGGCCAATTGGGCGATGGCACCTATACCCATCGCAGGATTCCGGTGCCCGTGCGCGACCTCTCCCCGGACATCATCTCGATCGCGGCGGGCCACGCGAACTCGGCCGCGGTCATGACCTACGCGCAAGTGAGATACTGGGGGCGCGACGGCGCGACACTGACGCAGGGCGAGTGCCTGCCGCCGCCGCCGTGCTTGCCTACCGGGTGGTCGCCGTGCATTCCGGCGCCTCCCTATTGCCCGATCATTGCCACGCCCGCGTTCAGCCCCTTGCCGCGGGATGCGCCGCCGCTGCCCTCCGGCACGACGGCGGTTTCGATTGCGGGCGGCGATCGCGTGAACTACACCCGATCCTACAACCTGTGCGCGGTGACCCCCGACGGCCGGATCATGTGCTGGGCCGGCAATGCAACGGCCCAGGGCGTGGCGGCAGGCACCTGGTACTCGGCGGGCGCGACGGCGGTTTCGATGGGCGGGGACCATCTGTGCCTGCTTGGCCCGGGTGGCGCCGCGCAGTGCTGGGGCGACAACGCGTTCGGCCAACTCGGGGACGGCACGACCGGGACTCGTGCCTACAGCACGCCGGCGCCCGTCGCGGGACTGCCGGGAGGGCTGTCCCGCATCGCGGCTGGCTTCTCGCACACCTGCGCGCTCACCGCTTCCGGCGAAGTGATGTGCTGGGGCGAGAATTCCGCGGGACAGCTTGGTGACGGATCGACGGTCAATCGCCCGACGCCCGTGACCGCGCGCGGGTTGACCGGTGCCGAGGCGATCCCGACGACCGTCTACGAGTTCTACCACCCGGCGCTCGACCACTACTTCATCACGTGGCGGCCCGACGAGCTCGCGGTACTGGATGCGGGGGCGCCCGGCAACGGCTGGATGCGCACGGGGTACGCATTCGGCACGCACACGACTGCACAGCCTGATACCTCGGCAGTGTGCCGTTACTACATTCCCCCGGGCCTGGGGGACTCGCACTACTTCGGGCGCGGTGAAGCGGAGTGCGAATCGACCGGCAGGAAGTTCCCGAGCTTCCAGCTCGAGGATCCGGCCTTCATGCAGATGTACCTGCCGGTAGCCGGCGCATGTCCGCCGGACACGACGCCGGTGTATCGTGTGTTCAGCAATCGCGCCGACGCCAATCACCGGTACACGGCCGACTGGGCGGTGCGCGACCTGATGGTGAAGAACGGCTGGCTGGCGGAGGGTGACGGCCCCGACTTCGTCGTGATGTGCGCGCCGCAGTAGCGGCCCACCGCGGGTTCAGTGCCCGCCCGCACCCATCAGCGCGAGCAGCACGCCGCCGGCCACGACGCTCGCGATCTGCCCTGCCGCGTTGGCGCCCATCGCGTGCATCAGCAGGAAGTTCTCGAAGTCCTCTTCCTGCGCGACGCGCTGCACGACGCGCGCGGCCATCGGGAACGCGCTGATGCCGGCGGCGCCGACCAGCGGGTTGACGCGGCCGCCCGAGAGCACGTTGAGGAGCTTGGCGAACAGGATGCCGGCCGCGGTGTCGACGCCGAACGCGACGATGCCCAGCACCAGGATCGCGAGCGTGGAGGGCTTGAGGAACTCGGTGCCGACCATCGTCGAGCCGATGGCGAGGCCCAGGAACAGCGTGACGACGTTGGCGATCTCCTGCGACGACGCCTTGGTCAGCCGCTCGACGGCGCCGGACTCCTTCATCAGGTTGCCCAGCATCAGCATGCCGATCAGCGGGGTGGCGAACGGCACCAGCGTGCCGACCAGCACGGTGACGACGATCGGGAACAGGATGCGCGTGCGCCGGCTGATCGTGCGCTGGCTGTACGGCATCCGGATCCGGCGCTCCTTCTCGGTGGTGAGCGCGCGCATGATCGGCGGCATGATGATCGGCACCAGCGACATGTAGCTGTACGCGGCCACGGTGATCGGCCCGAGCAGGTGCGGCGCCAGGATGCCGGACACGTAGATCGACGTCGGCCCGTCGATGGCGCCGATGATGCCGATGGAGGCGGCCTCCGGCCGCGAGAAGCCGATGGCGAGCGCCAGCAGCAGCGTCAGGAAGATGCCGAACTGCCCGGCGGCGCCCAGCAGCACCATCCGCGGGTTCTCGAGCAGCGGGCCGAAGTCGGTCAGCGCGCCGATGCCGATGAAGATCAGCAGCGGGAAGAGCTCGTTGCGGATGCCCATGTCGTAGAGCACGCGCAGCATGCCGTCCTCGGCGACCAGCGGCGACAGCGGCAGGTTGGCGAGGATGCAGCCGGCGCCGATCGGCAGCAGCAGGAGCGGCTCGTAGTCCTTTGCGATGGCGAGCCAGAGCAGGACCAGCGCCACGCCGATCATCACGAGCGACTGCGGCGTGACGCCCGCCACGCCCTGCAGCAGCAGTCCGACGGTGTCGCCGCTCATCGCGCGGTCACTCCTCGCGGTAGCGGACGATGGCGTCGCCGTGGCCGACCGCCTGCCCCGGCGTCACGCACACTTCGGCGATCGTCCCGCCGCGCGTCGACTTGATGTTGTTGTGCATCTTCATCGCGTCGAGCACGGCGACGAGCTGCCCGCGCGTCACGGCGTCCCCGGCCTTGACCGCGACGTCGACGATGACGCCCGGCATCGGCGCGTTCAGCGACGCGCCGCCACCGCCGGCGCGCACGAGCGGCGCCACGGCCGCGGCCGGCACGGGGGGCTTGCGCGCGACCCGCACGGCCGGCGTCGCGGCGCCCGCGCCGGTGGCCGGCGCGCCCGCCGCCTCGGCCAGGTCCTCTTCGCCGGTCAGCGTCACGACGTACGCCGTGCCGTCTACGTTGACCTCGAAGCTGTCGATGGCGGCCTCCTGCACGTCGATCACGTACTGACGGCCGGCGATCTCGATCGTGTAGCGGCGCATCAGCGGTCCCCCCGTCGCCAGCTGCGGTTCTGCAGGCCGCGGCCGATCGCGACCCAGCGCGACGCGTAGAGCTGGCTGCCGGGCCAGGAAATGCGCGCCGTCGGCGCCGCCTCCCGCCGCAGTGCGGCGACGTGCGCCAGCGTGGCGACGGTGATCGCGGCGACGAGTTCGGGCGCGAGGCCGTCGGCCGGCGCCCGTGCGGCATCTGCCGCCGGCGCCGGGGCGGGCGCGGCAGCCGCCGGCGGCCGGTCGAAGCGCAGCACCAGCGACAGGAGCCCCCACAGGAGCGCGAGCAGCCCGAACACGAGGCCCATCCCCGCGACGGTCATGGAGAGGCCCCAGGCGAGGTCGCTCACAGCGGCACCAGGCCGTGCTTCTTCGGCGGGTTCTGCTGCACCTTCGTGCGCAGCACCTCGAGCGCGCGCACGAGGCGCGGCCGCGTCTCGCGCGGCTCGATCACCTCGTCGATCTGCCCGACGTCCGCCGCGCGGTACGGGTTGAAGAAGCGCTCGCGGTAGTACGCGATCAGCTCGCGCTCCTTCGCCGCCGGGTCGGGCGCCGCCTGGACCTCCTCGCGGTAGAGCACGCGCACGGCGGGCTCGGCGCCCATCACGGCGATCTGGCCGGTGGGCCACGCGAAGGCGAGGTCCGTGCGCATCTGCTTGCTGCTCATCGCGACGTACGCGCCGCCCATCGCCTTGCGCGTGACGAGCGAGATCTTCGGCACCGTCGCCTCGCAGTACGCGTAGATGATCTTCGCGCCGTGGCGGATGACGCCGCCGTACTCCTGGTCCGTGCCGGGCAGGAAGCCCGGGCAGTCGATGAACGTGACGATCGGGATGTTGAACGCGTCGCAGATGCGGATGAAGCGCGCGATCTTGTCGGACGCGTCGATGTTGAGCGCTCCCGACATGTACGCCGGCTGGTTGCCGACGACGCCGATCGAGTAGCCGTCGAGCCGCGCGAAGCCGACCACCGCGTTGGGCGCGAACCCGGGCTGGATCTCGAGGAAGCTGTCGGCGTCGAAGATCATCGCGATCGCGTCGCGCATGTCGTACGGCTGGTTCTCGTCCTGCGGGATCAGCGTGTTGAGCGCCTCGTCCATCCGCGTCGGCGGGTCGTACGGCGTCACCTGCGGCGGGTCCTCGTTGTTGTTCTGCGGCAGGTACGCGAGCAGCCGCTTGACCATGCCGATGCCGCCGGCCTCGGTCTCCGCCGCGAGGTGCGCCACGCCGCTCCTGCCCATGTGCACGTCGGCGCCGCCCAGCGCCAGCGCGGTCACCTGCTCGCCGGTCACCGCCTTGATGACGTCGGGGCCGGTCAGGAACATGTAGCTGTCGCCGGCCATCACCACGAAGTCGGTGAGCGCGGGCGAGTAGACGGCGCCGCCGGCGCACGGGCCCATGATCAGCGAGATCTGCGGGATGACGCCGGACGCCATCACGTTGCGCACGAACACCTCGCCGTAGGCGGCGAGGCTGCGCACGCCCTCCTGGATGCGCGCGCCGCCGGAGTCGTTCAAGCCGATGAGCGGGATGCCGCTCTCGAGCGCCAGGTCCTGGATGCGGCAGATCTTCTGCGACTGCACCTCGGAGAACGAGCCGCCCAGCACGGTGAAGTCCTGCGCGAAGACGGCCACGCGGCGGCCGTTGATCTTGCCGAAGCCGCTGACGATGCCGTCGCCGGGATAGCGCTGGCGGTCGAGCCCGAACTCGGAGAGCTGGTGCGTGGCGAGCGTGCCGAATTCCTGGAACGAGCCCTCGTCGAGCAGCAGCGCGAGCCGCTCGCGCGCCGTCAGCTTGCCCCGCGCGTGCTGCTGCTCGATGCGTTTCTGGCCCCCGCCCAGCACCGCGCGGCTGCGCATCTCGCGCAGCGCCGCCAGCTGCCCGCCGCCTTTCTCGTCCATGCCGTCCCCCGCTGCCCGCAACGCGTCACTGTCGATGGTATGCCCAAACGCGGGCAATGACCTGCGTCAAATCAACGCAGGCGTTGGGCCGCCCTGCGCACTTTCCGGCGCCGGCCCCGCGGGCGCCTCGCGGCGGTGGCCGGCCGCCGCCCCCGGGGCGCGTGGCGACGGCGAGCCGGGGCTACGGCGCCGCCCGCCGCCGGCGCGCGACGAAGTACGGACGCTCCGCCACCCACCACAGCGCCGAGGCGACGGCCGCGGATGCGGCGAAGCCGCCGACGAAGATCGCCAGCGCCGCGCCGACGACGCCGAGCCCGTCGACGTGCGCCGCCACGGCGCGCGCCGTCACCACGACGAGCATCCAGTGCACGAGATAGAACGAGTAGCTGATGCGCCCCAGCGCGCGCAGCGGCGCGCGCGTGAACACCCACGCCACCGCGTTGCCGGGCACGAGGCACTTCGCCGTCAGCAGCACGGCCGCGGCCCCGAAGGCTGGTATCGCCACGACGCCCGGGACCGCCTCGAACAGCGCCGTGGTCGTCACCGCGAGGTAGGCGCCGACGACCACCGCGGCAGGCATGCGCGCGGCGAGCGCGCGAAGGCGCGACTCTTCCACGGCGAGCGCGACGCCGCCGAACAGCAGCGACCAGCACAGCACCATCGGATCGGCCCCGGCGACGGCGGCGGCGACCGGCACGGCGATGCCCGCCGCCCACAGCGAGACGCCGCCGCGCGCGCCGCCCGCCCGGGCGGCCAGCGCCAGCGCCGGGAACGCGAGGTAGAACGTCATCTCGTAGAAGAGCGACCACGTGACGACGTTGAACGCGACCACGCGGCTGCCGGGCGCGCCGTTCAGGAAGAGCGCATTGGCGAGGACGCGCCCGGCCTCGGGCGGGTCCCACGTGCCCGACGCCCAGGCGAACGCGAGCGACGCCACGAACGAGAGCAGGAACGCCGGATAGATGCGCAACGTGCGGTGCCAGGCGAACGTCGCGTACGGCTGCGTCGGACCCGGCCACCACATGCGGCCGATCAGGAATCCGGACAGCACGAAGAACAGGAACACGCCGTGGTGCGACGCGTACAGCCAGAAGAGCAGGCGGTGGCCGGCGGACGTGGCCGTCGCGAAGTGCGCGTTTGCCATGTCGAAGCCCGCGACCGTGCCGGCGACGTTGCCGGCCGCGTGCACGCAGAACACGAGCAGCACGGCGAAGCCGCGGAGGCCGTCGAGGGCGTCGAACCGGCCGCGCGCGCCGGCGGGCGGCGCTGCGCCTCCGGCCGCCTCGGTCGCCGGCATCGGGGATTTTGCTACGCGGACTTGCGCTTGCGCGCTGCGGGCTTGGCGCCCGCAGGCGCCGCCGGCGCGCGCTTGCCGGCCGGTCCCGCCGCGGTCTTCGTGGCGGTCTTCGTGGCGGTCTTCGTGGCGGTCTTCGCGGCGGTCTTCGCGGCGGTCTTCGCGGCGGTCTTCGCGGCCGACTTCGCGGCCGGCCGGGACGTCGGCGCCGCCGCCGGCTTCGGCGCGGCCCGCCCGGAGCGGGAAGGCGCCGTCTTGCCCGCCTTCGCGGCCAGCAGCGCCAGCGCGTCGTCGAGCGTCACCGTGTCGACCTGGTCGCGGTCGGGCAGCGTCGCGTTGACGTCGCCGTGCTTGACGTACGGCCCGTAGCGGCCGCTGTGCAGCTCGACGGGCGCGCGGGTCTTCGGGTGCACGCCGAGCACGCGCAGCGCGGTGGCCGGCCGCGCGCCGCGGCCGCGCGCCTTCGTCGGGTCGCGCGGCGCGAACTCGAAGCCGACCTTGCCGTCCGGCTGCACGACGAGGAACGCCGAGAACGGCCGGCGCGTGCGCGCCGACACGAACTGCAGGAGGTCGGTCTTCTTCGTCGCCAGCAGCTTGCCCATCTGCGCCGGCTCGACCGGCCGCTGCAGGATCGTGCGCCCCGAGCGAAAGTCGCACGTCTTCTCCGGACCGACCGCCTTCTCGCAGACGTAGGCGTTGCCGTGCTCGAACACGCGCGCGCCGCACTTCGGGCAGGGCCCCAGCGGCGCCTTGTCCGAGAAGTCGGGCGCCTCCGCATCGTCGTCGGCGCCGGCGTTGCCGAAGTCGAACTCGACTTCGTTCGCGGCGTTCATCCTGAGCTTCGCGGTGAACGGCCGGCCCATCTTGCTGCGGAAGCCCTCGAGCGGGCCGACCTCGCGCGTGGCGATCAGCGCCTCGGCCTCGCGCGGCTCGAGCTGGCGCCCGCCCAGGATCTTCCAGAACGCGAAGTCGCACTGCGGGTTCATGCACTGGAACTTCCGGTACTTCTCGTGCACCTCGCCGCCGCACTTCGGGCACGGGGTGGAGAGCGTGGCGAAGTCGCCGGGGATCGTGTCGCTCTCGTAGTTCTTCGCCTGCGCGACGATGTGCCCGGTCATGTCGACGATCTCGCGCATGAACTCCCTGCGCGCGAGCTGCCCGTGCTCCATCCGCGCGAGCTTCCACTCCCACTCGGCGGTGAGCTCGGGCGAGAAGAGCTCCGGGACGCCGAGCCCGTGCAGCAGCGTCATCAGCGAGAACGCCTTCGCCGTCGGCGTGAGGTCCTTGCCCTCGCGGTAGATGTAGCGCTCGGCGATCAGCCCCTCGATGATCGCGGCGCGCGTGGCGGGCGTGCCGAGGCCCTTCTCGCGCATCGCCTCGCGCAGCTCGTCGTCCTCGATCGACTTGCCGGCGCCTTCCATCGCGGAGAGCAGCGTGCCTTCGTTGAACCGCGGCGGCGGGCGGGTGACTAGCGGCACCACGTCCACCTTTTCCGTGGCGACCTTCTCGCCGGGCGCCACCGGCGGCAGCGTCGACTCGTCGCCCTGGGCCTCCTTGCCGTACACGGCGAGCCAGCCCGGCGCCACCAGCACCTTGCCCTCGGTCTTGAACGGCTCGTCCTCGACGCGGGTGATGCGCGTGGTGACGAGGTGCTCGGCCGCCGGATAGAACACCGCGAGGAAGCGGCGCACGACGAAGTCGTAGAGCTTCGCCTCGACCTCGTTGAGGCTCTTGGGCCGCGTGAGCGTCGGGATGATCGCGAAGTGGTCGGAGATCTTCGCGTTGTCGAAGATGCGCCGGTTGGGGCGCACCCATTTCTGCTTCAGGACCTCGCGGGCGAAGCCGCCGTAGGCGTTGGTCTGCCCGAGCTCCTCCATCGTGGCCTTCACGGTGCCGAGGTAATCCTCGGGCAGCGCGCGCGAGTCGGTGCGCGGATACGTGAGGACCTTGTGCTTCTCGTAGAGCGCCTGCGCGATCGACAGCGTCGTGCGGGCCGAGAAGCCGAAGCGCCCGTTCGCCTCGCGCTGGAGGCTCGTGAGGTCGTAGAGCAGCGGCGGCGCCTGCGTGGACGGCCGCGACTCCTCGCTGACGATGCCCGGCCTGCCGGCGCACCTCTCGGCGATGCCGCGCGCGCGGGCCTCGTCGAACAGCCGCTCGGCGCGCGCGTCCGGATCGTCGTCGGACTTCCGGAACCTCTCGTCGAACCAGCGGCCGGTGTACTCGCCGCCCGCCGCGCGGAAGGTGCCGATCACCTCCCAGTAGTCGCGCGGCACGAACGCGCGGATCTTCTCCTCGCGCTCGACGAGGATCGCGAGCGTGGGCGTCTGCACGCGGCCGACGGTCGTGAGCTGGAAGCCGCCGGCGCGCGAGTTGAACGCGGTCATCGCACGCGTGCCGTTGATGCCCACGAGCCAGTCGGCCTCCGACCGGCACACCGCGGCGTCGGCCAGCGGCAGCATGGCCTCGTCGCTGCGCAGCGCCGAGAACCCGTCGCGGATCGCCGCGGGCGTCATCGACTGCAGCCACAGCCGGCGGATCGGCTTCGCCGCCTTCGCGTACTGGACGATGTAGCGGAAGATGAGCTCGCCCTCGCGGCCGGCGTCGCAGGCGTTCACCAGCGCCGTCACGTCCTTCCGCTTGATGAGCTTCAGCAGCGTCTTCAGCCGGTTCTCGTTCTTCTCGATCGGCTTCAGCGCGAACTTCGACGGCACGGCGGGCAGGTGCGCGAACGTCCACTTGCCGCGCTTGACCTCCTCGTCCTCCGGCATGCCGATCTCGAGCAGGTGCCCGACCGCCGACGACAGCACGTAGCGGTCGCTCTCGAAGTAGTCGTCGTGGCGCGCGAACCCGCCCAGCGCCTTCGCGATGTCGGCGGCGACGGACGGCTTCTCGGCGATGATCAGCGACTTGGCCACGGTGGGGGCGGCGGAAAAAGGACGCAGATAGTACCCTAAGCGGCTGCAAACGCCGTTGACCTTGCCCAAGCGCCGGCGAGGCCGGGCGCGGGATCCTTGCGGCGCTTCGCCGTCAAATCAACGGGTTGCGGGAGTGCCGGGCGCGGCCGTCAGCGCCGCTGCCACCGCCCGCCCGGCAGGGGCGCCACCACGCCCGCGACCTCGAGCTCGGTCAGTTCGGACGCCAGGTCCTCGGGTGCGCGGCCCGTGCGCGCGACCAGCGTGTCGAAGCCGACCGGATCGCGTCCCAGCGCGGCCAGCAGCGGGCCCTCCCGCGTCGCGCCCGCCGCCGGCACGGGCGCGGCCTGGGCCGCGACCCCCAGCTCCTCCAGGATGTCCTGCGCGGTCTCGACGAGCTTCGCCCCCTCGCGGATCAGCTTGTGGCAGCCCTTCGACAGCGGCGAGTGGATCGAGCCGGGAATGGCGAACACCTCGCGCCCCTGCTCGCCCGCGTAGCGGGCGGTGATCAGCGATCCGGACTGCAGCGCGGCCTCGACGATCAGCACGCCCTGCGCGAGCCCGCTGATCAGCCGGTTGCGCCGCGGGAAGTTCTTCTCGCGCGGCGGGGTGCCGGGCGGGAACTCGGAAACGATGCCGCCGCGACGGGCGATCGCGTGCGCGAGTTCGCGGTTGCGCGCCGGGTACACGCGGTCGAGGCCGGTGCCGACGACGGCGAGCGTCGAGCCCGCGGCCTGCAGCGCGCCCTCGTGCGCGGCGGCGTCGATCCCGAGCGCCAGGCCGGACACGATGGTCAGCCCGGCCTGCGCCAGCGTGTGCGCGAAGTTGCGCGCGTTCGCGACACCCTGCGGCGTGCCGTGGCGGCTGCCGACGATCGCGAACGCGGGCGCATTGAGGAGCTCGCGCCGGCCGACGAAGTACAGCGCCGGCGGCGCGTGGCCGAGCGCGAGCAGCGTCTGCGGGTAGTCGGCGTCGTCCCACGCGACCAGGTGGTGGTCCGGGTCCGCGAGCCACGCGCGCGCACGCGCGACGGCGTCGTCGGCGACCGGCTCGCGGACGCGCGCGGCGACGCTGTCCGGCACGACGGCCGCGAGCTGCGCGCGGGTCGCGCCGAGGATCGCCTCCGGGCCGCCGAACGCGCGCAGCAGCGCGAAGAGCGCGGTGGACGGCAGCGCGCGCAGCGACAGGTCGGCCCAGGCGGCGCGGTTGGCTTCGGCGGCATCCATGGCGCGACTATCGGCGGCCGGCGTTGCGCGCCGCCATCGGACCGACGTCTGAAGGGGGACGGGGCGGCGCTACGGCTTGCGCGCGAAGTCGCCGGGCCGGATCGGGTCGGTCGTGTTGAGCACCACGGCGTACGAGACGCGGTCGAACGTGCGGAACACGAACAGCAGGCCGGTGCGCTCGTCGGCGGGCGCCACGTAGGTCTGCGGCGTGAACACCGTGGTCGGGTCGAGGTAGCGCAGGATCACCGTCTGCTGCCGCGACGGGCGCGGGTCGACGATCGGCTCGATGACGCGGTAGATCGCGAGCACGTGGCCCGGCTCCACGCCGTCCGCGGTGCCGCGGTCGAGGGTGACGATGCCGCCGCGGCCCGTTTCGAGGCCGCCGAACGGAACGCGCAGAATCCGTGCGTCGATCGGCTTGTCCGGTGCGCGCGGCACGTAGTTGACGAGCGTCTCGCGCGGCGCGGGGAGCATGCGGTCGCCCGCGATGATCTCCGCGTTGGCCGTCTCGATGCGCACGGTGGAAAGCTCGCCGAACTTCTCGACGCGCGCGGTGCCGAGGAAACGGCTCTCGTAGCCCAGCACTTCACTGCCGTCGTAGCTGACGATCGCGCCGGCCGGCCGGTAGATGTACCAGTAGTCGCCGGCCTTCTGGTCGATGCCCAGCACGTAGACGACGTCGCCGGCGCCGCGGACGACCCGCTCGCGCTCGCGCCCGCGGAGGATCTCCGCCGAATCGTAGAGCCCGGAGGGCCCGGTCACGAGCGGCCGCGTCAGGTAGGGCTCGATGTCGTTGGGCGGGATGCTCGGGATCGCGTCGGCCGCGAGCGCCGTGACGCGTGCCGTGGGCGACAGGACGACGGTCTCGCGCGCGAGCGTGAGCTGCGGCTGCCCGTCGACGTAGTCGAGCCGGACGACGTCGCCGGGGTAGATGAGGTGCGGATTGCGGATCTGCTCGCGGTTCATCCGCCACAGGTCGGGCCACTTCCACGGCTCCTTCAGGAACTTGCCGGAAATGCCCCAGAGGGTGTCGCCCTTCTGCACCGTGTACGACGTCGGCGCGCCGTCCGCGATGGCGGGTGCCTGTGCGGCCGCGGCGCCGGCGAGCGCGAGCAGGGTCGCCGCGGCGGCGGCGCAGAGCAGGCGGACGGTCGTGGTAAACTGTTGAAGCATAACGTCTCTTCCCCGTCGGTCGGACCGAACGGAACAGTCGTACGCGAAAACCCAGTGTCCTAAACCGCCGCAAAATAAGGACTTAACACGGATTCTGCATCCGCTACGTTGCATTTGGCAAGCTATGGCCTTACTGCCGATCCTCGAATACCCGGATCCGCGTCTCAAAAAAGTCGCGGCTCCCGTCACGGCCTTCACCCCGGACCTGGTGAAGCTCGTCCGCGACATGGCCGAGACCATGTACGCGGCGCCGGGGGTCGGGCTCGCCGCGACGCAGGTCGACGTGCACAAGCGGGTCATCGTCATCGACGTCTCCGAGGCCAAGGACGACCTCCTCGTCCTCGTCAACCCGGAGATCGTGGCCGCCGAGGGCGAGGCGGAGTGCGAGGAGGGTTGCCTGTCCGTCCCGGGGTACTACGACAAGGTCACCCGGGCAGCCCGGATCACGGTGCGGGCCCGCGACGAGCGGGGCGGACCGATCGAGCGGACCGCGGAGGGCCTCCTCGCCGTGTGCATCCAGCACGAAATGGACCACTTGGTCGGCAAGGTGTTCGTCGACTACCTGTCGCCGCTGAAGCGCGCGCGGCTCGCCGCCAAGCAGCGGAAGAAGCAGCGCCTCGTCGGCTAGCCCGGCCCGCCGGCGTCCACTGCTGGCCGGTTCGCCCGTGACGCCCCTACGCGTCGGCTTCGCCGGAACGCCCGCGTTCGCGGCCGAGGCGCTTGCCGCCATCCTGGCCGCCGGGCACGCGGTGCCGGTCGTGCTATCGCAGCCCGACCGACCCCAGGGCCGAGGGCTGCGGCTCGCGGCGTCCCCGGTCAAGGAACTCGCGCTCCGGCACTCGCTCCCGGTGCTGCAACCGCCGACGCTCCGGACGCCCGAGGGCCGCGCGCCGGCGCTGGCCGTCCCGCTCGACGTCCTGGTGGTCGCCGCCTACGGGCTGATCCTGCCGGCGGAGGTCCTGGCGTGGCCGCGGCACGGCGGCATCAACATCCACGCGTCGAAGCTGCCCCGGTGGCGCGGCGCGGCGCCGATCCAGCGGGCGATCCTCGCCGGCGACACGGCGACCGGCGTCACCATCATGCGGATGGACGAGGGCCTCGACACCGGCCCGATGCTGGACGTCGTCGACGTCCCCATCGCCCCGCGCGCGACGGCCGGGACGTTGACCGCCCGGCTGGCCGCGGCCGGCGCCGAGGCGATCGTCCGGGTGCTGGCGCGGATCGCCCGCGGCGACGTTCCGGTGGCGACCGCGCAGCCGGCCGACGGCGCGACGTACGCCGCCAAGGTCGGGCGCGACGAAGCCCGGCTCGACTGGACGCTCGCCGCGACGACGCTCGACCGTGTCGTCCGGGCCTTCGATCCCGCGCCGGGCGCGTTCACGGATTTCGCCGGCGCGCCGCTCAAGGTCTGGACTGCGGAGCCGGTGGACGGCCCGCCCGGCCCGGCGCCGGGCGCCGTGGTCGCCGTGGGCTCAGGCGGCATCGACGTTCATTGCGGCGAAGGCGCGCTGCGGCTCGTCACGGTCCAGCCGGCCGGCGGCAAGCGGATGAGCGCGGCGGCGTTCGCGGCGGGCCGCGCGGTGGCGCCGGGCGTCGTGTTCGGCGCACGGGCGGCCCGCTGACCGCGCCGGTTCGCATGCGCCGCGCGGCACCGGACCGGGAGCGCCCCGATGCAGCATGAGCAACGGCTGGCGGCGCTCGCCGTCGCTCGCGTGGACGAAGGCCCGTCCGTGCCGGCGGCGCTTGCCGCGGTGGCCGACGGCGCTCCGACGCGCGGCCACGCGCTGGTGCAGGAACTCGCGTACGGCACGCTGCGCCACTGGGGGCGCCTCGACGCGCTCGTGCAGGCGCTGGCCGGGCGCCGCGTGACGCCGCCGGTCCTGGCCGCGCTCGTCGCCGTCGCGCTCTACCAGCTCGACCACACGCAGGCGCCGGCGTTCGCGGTCGTCGACCGTGCGGTGGACGCCGCCGCGCTCGTCGGCCGGCCGCAGGCGAAGGCGCTGGTCAACGCGCTGCTGCGCCGGTACCTGCGCGAGCGCGAGGCGCTGAACCGGGACGTCGCCGCGGCGAGTCCCGTGGCGCGGTGGTCCTATCCCCGCTGGTGGATCGGCCGCGTCGAGGCGGATCTGCCCCAGTGCTGGCAGGAGGTGCTGGAGGCCGGCAACGAACGTCCGCCGCTGACGCTGCGCGTCAACGTCCGGGCGACGACGCGCGAGGCGCTCGCCGCAAAGCTCGACGCGGCCGGAATCGCCGTGGTTCCGGCAGGCGCCGCGGGCCTCGTCGTGACCGCCCCACGGCCCGTCGCGGAGCTGCCCGGATTCGCCGAGGGCGAGTTCGCCGTGCAGGACGCCGGCGCGCAACTGGCCGCCCCCCTGCTGGACGTCCGCGACGGCATGCGCGTGCTCGACGCGTGCGCGGCGCCCGGTGGCAAGGCGACGCACGTGGCCGAACTCGCGGCCGTCGACCTGACGGCGCTCGACGCCGACGCCGCGCGGCTCGCCCGGGTGCGCGAGAACTTCGCGCGCCTCGGTCTCGCCGGTCCGGCGATCCGCACGGTGACGGGCGACGCCGGAGATCCGGGCGCGTGGTGGGACGGCCGCCCGTTCGACCGCATCCTCGCGGACGTTCCGTGCACTGCGTCGGGCGTGGTCCGGCGGCACCCCGACGCCAAGTGGCTGCGGCGGCGCAGCGACCTTTCGACCTTCGCCGCGCAGCAGGCGCGGATCCTGGCCGGGCTCTGGCCGTTGCTCGCGCCGGGCGGGCGCCTGCTGTACACGACCTGCTCGGTGTTCGCGGCGGAAAATGAGTTGCAGATCAACGACTTCCTGCGGCGGACGCCGACCGCGTTGCGCGAATCCATCAGCTTCCCGCCCGGTACGCTGAACGCGGGCGGCCAGCTATTGCCTTCGGCGAATGGGGCGGGCCACAATCAGGACGGCTTCTTCTACGCGTTGCTTCGCAAGGCCTGAAACGGCCTCGTTCCTGGCGGTGCGCGCCGCCACGCCGCCGCAACCGTTCCATCGACTCGCGCCGGCATGTCGCAAGCGTCCCTTTCCACCGCTTCGTCGCCGCGGCCCGCTCTCCCGGGCGGGCGCCGCCTCGTTCGTGCGGCGGTGGCGATCGCCGCGCTGCTGGTGGCGGCGCTGGCAACCCCGGTCGCCCGCGCCGACACCATCCCCGTCCGCTCGGCCGAGCTGCGCATCGACGAAGGCGAGGTGCTGCTCAACGCCGAGTTCGACCTCACGTTCAACACGACGCTCGAGGAGGCGCTGCAGCGGGGCATCCCGCTGTACTTCACGATGGACTTCGAGCTGACGCGCGGACGCTGGTACTGGCTCGACGAGAAGGTCGGGCAGACCTCGCTCACCTGGCGCGTCTCCTACGTCGCGCTCACCCGCCAGTACCGCGTCGGCAGCGGACTGCTGACGCAGACGCTGGGGTCGCTGGAGGAGGTCGAGCGCTACATCGGGCGCGTGACGTCGCGGCCCGTCGCCCGCGCGGCCGACCTCGCGAAGGGGACGCGGTACGAGGCGGCCATCCGGCTGCGCCTCGACGTGAACCAGCTGCCGAAGCCGTTCCAGGTCAACGCGCTGGCCTCGCGCGAGTGGACGCTCGCGTCCGACTGGTACCGGTGGAGCTTCGTGCCGTGAGTGCGGGACGCTCCTTTCACAAAGAGAAGCAGAGGCGCCGAGGAACCCCTGCAGGAGGTTTTCTCTGCGCCTCTGCGTCTCCTGTGAAGGTTTTCCGCTGGGGCGCCCGGTGAGCGCGCTGCCCGGCAAGCGCGGCCTGCGCTGGCTGCTGCTCGCGGCGGCGTCGCTGTCGGCGATCGCGCTGTTCCTGCTCGCGACCGCCACGGCGAACACCTCGCTGTTCGCGCAGGGCTACGACCAGCTGGTGATCCTCAACGGCGTGCTGATCGTGCTCCTGATGCTGGTCGTGGGCTGGCAGCTCTGGCAGCTGCGGCGCAACCTCAAGGCGGGGGTCTTCGGCTCGCGGCTGGCCGTCCGGCTCGTGCTGCTGTTCGCGCTGGTCGCCGTGCTGCCGGGCGCGCTCGTCTACGCCGTGTCCGTGCAGTCGATCGGCCGCAGCATCGAGAGCTGGTTCGACGTCCGCGTCGACCGCGCGCTGGAAGGCGGCCTGAACCTCGGCCGCAACGCGCTCGACTACCTGCTGAAGGAGACGTCGGCCAAGGCCTCGCAGATGGCGCTGGCGATCGCCGACGGCCCGGGCAACCCGGCGGGCGCGCTCAACCGCGCGGCCGAGCAGGCGAACGTCTACGAAGCGGTGCTGTTCTCGCCGACGGGCAGCGTGCTGGCGGTCGCCGGCATGGGCGGCTCCCGCACGACGCCGGATCCGCCACCGGCCGCGGCGCTGCGCGCCGCGCGGCTGCAGCAGCCTTACGCGAAGATCGAGCAGGCGGCCGACGGCGGCCTCGTGCTGCGCGCCGTGGTGCCGGTCAACACCAAGGACGGCCTCAATCCGCTGAAGCTGCTGCAGGTGACCGAGCCGGTGCCCAAGCCGCTCGCGCAGGACGCGGAGCGCGTGCAGGCCGGCATGCGCGACTACCAGGAGCTGTCGTTCGCGCGCGCGGCGCTGAAGCGCCTCTACGCGCTGACGCTGACGCTCACGCTGCTGCTCGCGCTCACGTCGGCGCTCGGCCTGGCCGTCGTGCTGTCGGAGCGCTTCGCCGCGCCGCTCGGCCTCCTCGCCGAGGGCACGCGCGCGGTCGCGCAGGGCGACTTCACGCGGCGCCAGCCCGTCGTCTCGCGCGACGAGCTGGGCGTGCTCACCGAGTCGTTCAACACGATGACCGCGCAGCTCGCCGAGGCGCAGGGCCGCGCGGAGGAGAGCCGCCGCGCGATCGAGACGACGCGCGCGTATCTCGAGAGCATCCTCGGCAACCTGTCCGCCGGCGTGCTGGTGTTCGACGAGCGGCACCGGCTGCGCACGGTCAACCCGAGCGCGGCGGTGATCCTGCAGCAGCCGCTCGCCGAGCTGATCGGCATGGCGCTCGCCGACTGGGGCCGCCGGCTGCCCGCGCTCGCGTCGTTCGCCGAGCTCGTGTCGGAGGGTTTCCGCGGCGGTCGCGACGGGCAGTGGCAGCGCGAGGCCGACGTGTCCGTCGCGAACCTGTCGCGCACGCTGCTGATGCGCGGCACGCGGCTGCCCGGCGCGACGGCCTCCGGCTACGTCGTCGTCTTCGACGACGTGTCCGAGCTGGTGCAGGCGCAGCGCGACGCCGCGTGGGCGGAGGTCGCGCGCCGGCTCGCCCACGAGATCAAGAATCCGCTGACGCCGATCCAGCTGTCGGCGGAGCGGCTCGCGATGAAGCTCGAGCCGAAGGTCGACGGCACCGACCGCGAGACGCTGCTGCGCGGCACGCGCACCATCGTGTCGCAGGTCGCCGCGATGAAGCACATGGTCGACGACTTCGCGATCTACGCACGGCAGCCGCGGCCCGGGCAGCTGCAGAGCGTCGACCTGCCGGCCCTCTTGCTCGACGTGCTCGCGCTGTACGACAATCTGGTGCCGCACGTTGCGCTATCCTTGCCGGATGCGCCCGTACACGTCCAGGGCGAGCCCACCCGCCTGCGCCAGGTGTTCCACAACCTCCTGTCGAATGCGGTCGACGCCCAGGCCGACGTTCCCGACCCGCGCTTCGCGATCTGCCTGACCGTGGCCGGCGGCGAGGCGACGCTGTCGGTGGCCGACCGCGGGCCGGGATTTCCCGAGCAGGTGCTCGCGCATCCGTTCGAGCCGTACGTGACGACGAAGACGAAGGGAACGGGCTTGGGCCTCGCGATCGTGAAGAAGATCATCGAAGAGCACGGCGGGCGCGTGCTGCTCGCCAACGCGCAGGGCGGCGGCGCGTGCGTCACGCTGGTGCTCCCGTGCCCGGCCGCGGTTGCGCGGCCCGCGGCGGCGGCATAGGCTCCGCGACGATGGCCATCGCCCGCGAAATCCTCATCGTCGACGACGAAGTCGGCATCCGCGAGCTCCTGTCCGAGATCCTGCAGGACGAGGGCTACCGCGTCGCGCTCGCCGAGAACGCCGCCGAGGCGCGCGCGTGGCGCGCGCGGCAGCAGCCGGCGCTCGTGCTGCTCGACATCTGGATGCCCGACACCGACGGCGTGACGCTGCTGCGCGAATGGGGTGCGAGCGGCCAGCTGACGATGCCGGTGATCATGATGTCGGGGCACGGCACGATCGAGACCGCCGTCGACGCGACGAAGATCGGCGCGTTCGACTTCCTCGAAAAGCCGATCGGCCTGCAGAAGCTGCTGACGACGATTTCGCGCGCGTTGAAGAGCGCCGCCGCGCAGGAGCCGCGGCGGATTTCGCTCGCGGCGCTGGGCGCAGGGTCCGCCATCCGCGAGACCGAGCGCGCGCTGGAGAGCCTCCTCGCCGCGCGGCGCCCGGTGCTGATCATGGGCGAGCCGGGCACCGGGCACGAGGTCGCGGCGCGCGCGCTGCAGTCGGCCGAGGCGCCGTGGCTCGCGCTTCGCGAGCGGCGCGCGCCTCACCGCCAATCCGCTCGCGCTGATCGAGGAGGCCGCGCGAGGGGTGCTGTACTGCGCGGAGATCGGCCAGTACTCGCGGATCGAGCAGCGCGGGCTCGCGTTCCTGCTGCCGAAGCTCGACAAGCAGAACGTGACGCTCGTGTGCACGAGCAGCGAGGCGCTGGGCAACCTCGCCGCCGAGGGCAAGTTCGACCCGGCGCTGCTCGCGCAGCTGTCGGCGGGCGCCGTCGTGCTGCCGCCGCTGCGCAAGCGCCGCGAGGACATCCCGCTGCTGATCGAGCGGTTCTGGCGCGAGGCGGCCGAGGACGACGCGGGCGCGCCGCTGCTCGCGGCGCTGCCGCCGGCGGCGCTCACCGCGCTGTCGAACGCGTACTGGCCGGGCAACCTCGACCACCTCGCGGGCTTCGTCCAGAACCTCGCGCTGCTGCGCGGCGAGATCACGACCGAGCACGTGAAGCGCGTGCTGGGCGAGGCGGCGTCGCCCAGCCCGTCGCTCGCGCCCGAGATCACGTCGCGCTTCTTCGAGCTGCCGCTGCGCGAGGCGCGCGAGGCGTTCGAGCGCATCTACTTCGAGCAGCTGCTCGGCCGCGAGCAGAGCAACATGAGCAAGGTCGCGGAGAAGGCCGGGCTCGAGCGCACCCACCTCTACCGAAAGCTGAAGCAGCTCAACATCCGCTTCTCGCGCCGCACCGACGAGAGCGCGTAGCGTCGCCCGTCCCGAACCTCGCGCGCGGAGCACACCGTGAGCATCGCCACCGCCGACCGCAAGGGAACGACCGCCCTCGTCGTGGGCGCGATCGGCGTCGTCTACGGCGACATCGGCACCAGCCCGCTGTACATGCTGCGCACGGCGTTCACGGGCGCGCATGCGCTGGCGCTCACGCCGGAGAACGTCTACGGCGTGCTGTCGGTCGTGTTCTGGGCGCTGATCGTCATCGTGACGCTCAAGTACATCACGCTGATCATGCGCGCCGACAACAACGGCGAGGGCGGCATCCTCGCGCTGACCGCGCTGGTGTCGCGCGGCCTGGACGGGGGCCACAGCCGGCGCTGGTGGCTGGTCGGCTTCGGCATCTTCGGCGCCGCGATGTTCTACGGCGACGGCATGATCACGCCGGCGATCTCGGTGCTCTCCGCGGTCGAGGGCCTGGAGATCATCACGCCGGCGCTGCACCCGTTCGTCGTGCCGGTCACGCTGGCGATCATCGCCGCGCTGTTCGCGATCCAGAAGCACGGCACCGCCAGCGTGGGCCTGTTCTTCGGGCCGGTGATGTGCGTGTACTTCGTCGTGCTCGCCGTGCTCGGCGTGGTCGAGATCGCGCAGGCGCCGGCGATCCTCCACGCGCTGAACCCCGCGTATGCAATCGCATTCTTCGCGGACGTTCCGCTGGCCGCCTTCCTGGCGCTCGGCGCGGTCGTGCTGGCCGTAACGGGGACCGAGGCGCTGTACGCGGACATGGGGCACTTCGGTCGCGGGCCGATCCGCCGCGCGTGGGCGCTGTTCGTGATGCCGGCGCTGGTGCTCAACTACTTCGGGCAGGGCGCGCTGGTCCTGTCCGACCCGGAGGCGATCAAGAACCCGTTCTACCTGCTCGCCCCGTCGTGGGCGCTGATCCCGCTGGTGATCCTCGCGACGTGCGCGACGGTGATCGCGTCGCAGGCGGTCATCTCGGGGACCTTCTCGCTCACCCGCGCGGCGATCCAGATGGGCTACTGCCCGCGCCTGCAGATCGAGCACACGTCCGAGCGGCAGATCGGCCAGATCTACGTGCCGTTCATCAACTGGTCGCTGTTCCTCGCCGTGGTGCTGCTGGTGGTGACGTTCCGCAAGTCCGACAACCTGGCCGCCGCCTACGGCATCGCGGTGACGCTGGCGATGCTGATCGACTCGATCCTCATCTACACGGTGATGGTGCGGCTGTGGAAGTGGCCGCTCGCCGCGGCGGCCGCGATCGCCGCGCCGCTCGCGCTGATCGACCTCGCCTTCCTCGCGTCGAACTCGCTCAAGATCCCCGAGGGCGGCTGGTTCCCGCTGGTGATCGGCGCCGTCGTGTTCACGCTGCTGACGACGTGGAAGCGCGGGCGCGAGGTGCTGATGGAGCGCCTCGCCGAGGACGCGCTGCCGCTCGACGTGTTCATCCAGAGCATCGAGGTGGCGCCGCCGACGCGCGTCGAGGGCACGGCGGTGTTCATGACGTCCACGCCCAACCGCGTCCCGCACGCGCTGCTGCACAACCTGAAGCACAACAAGGTGCTGCACGAGCGCGTGGTGTTCCTGACGGTCGTCATCCGCGACATTCCGTACGTGCCCAACGACGAGCGCATCGAGATCCGGACGCTCGGCTGCGACTTCTACCAGTTCCTCGCCTACTACGGCTTCAAGGAGGACCCGGACGTGCCGGTGCTTCTCGAGGAGTCGGGCTGTCGGGGTTCGAGTTCGACATGATGGACACGAGCTTCTTCGTGTCGGCGCGAGACGCTGATCCTGACCGTCGCGCCGGGCATGGCGTTCTGGCGCGAGCGCCTGTTCGCGTCGATGTCGCGCAACGCGGTCAAGGCGACCGAGTTCTTCCGGATCCCGACCAACCGCGTCGTCGAGCTCGGGACGCAGGTGGAGTTGTAGCGCCCGCAAGGCGCTTCGCGCCGACGCGCGTCCGCTTCCTCTCCCCGCTTGCGGGGAGAGGGTTGGGGTGACGAAGAACGCCGGCACGTCGCCGCGTTCGTCGCGGGCGGTGAAGACATGGCGTCAGGCCGCCGCCGCCATCTGGCTGCGCATCGTCTTCATCGCCTTGCTCTCGATCTGGCGGATCCGCGCGGCCGACACGCCGTACTCGTCGGCCAGGTCCTGCAGCGTGGCGGCGGAGTCGTCCTCGCGCAGCCAGCGCGCCTCGATGATCCGGCGGCTCCGGTCGTCGAGCTTGGCGAGCGCCGACTGGAGGCCCGTCGAGCGGTTGCGCGCGGTCTCCTCGCGGATCAGGATCTGCGCCGGCTCGTCCTCGCTGTCCGTCAGGTAGGCGATCGGCGACACGAAGGCGTCCTCGTCGCCGGGGGTCGGGTCGAGCGCGACGTCGTGCCCGCCCAGCCGCGTTTCCATCTCGACGACCTCCTCGGGCTTCACGCCCAGGTCCTTCGCGATGGCCTTCGCCTGCGCGACCGACAGCGCCGCCGAGCTCGCCTTCATGCTGCGCAGGTTGAAGAACAGCTTGCGCTGCGCTCGGTCGTGGCGACCTTGACCAGCCGCCAGTTGCGCAGGATGTACTCGTGCATCTCGGCGCGGATCCAGTGCAGCGCGAACGACACGAGGCGCACGCCGCGCTCCGGGTCGAAGCGGCGCACCGCCTTCATCAGGCCGACGTTGCCTTCCTGGATCAGGTCGGCCTGCGGCAGGCCGTGGCCCAGGTAGTTGCGCGACACGGCCACCACCAGCCGCAGGTGCGACAGCACCAGCTGCCGGGCGGCGTCCAGGTCGTCGCGTGCGACTTCAAGCGCCGGCCGAGCGCGGTCTCCTGTTCCGCCGTCAGCAGCGGGAACCGGTTCACCGACTGGATGTAATGGTCGAGGCTCCCCAGCGAGGCAGGGGTGGGGATAGCCAGCGTCGTACTCGTCATGCAGGGTCTCCTGTTGCGGCGTCGCGCGAGCGGGGATTCTTGCGGCGCCCCCGCCGGCACCCGACACCAGTTTAGCACTCGAAGGATTGGAATGCTAAGTCCGGAATTGGTTCCCGACTGATTCGGTCGGGTTTGTCCAGCCGGCCGTTCGGCCTGCGGACCTCCGGACGTCGGAGCGCGACGCCAGCCCACGCTAGCATCGGCCGACCGGTGCGCCCACGGGTATGCGACGAACCGTGTCCGGACGGTCCGCAGCGGCGCCCGGGGCCGACGGACGCGGCCCGGGCCACGCGGCGTGCGCGCCCGCGACTCCGCCGGCTCATCTGCCCGGCAGTCGTGCCTGGGCGTTGCCTGGCGCGGATGCGACGTAAGCGAGCGCTCGCCTTCGCGTGCGGTAGCGTCGCCGGTCAGCCGGCCGCCGGCAGCATGGCGTCGACGAACTCGCGGACCGCGAACGGCCGCAGGTCGTCGATGCTCTCGCCTACGCCGATGAACTTGATCGGCACCGGGGTGCTGCTTGGCGATCGCGGCCACCACGCCGCCCTTG
>JBGAMF010000058.1:0-26756 GCA_044223185.1 Casimicrobiaceae bacterium
GCGGGGACCGGCCGGTTCCGACGGTGCGAGGACCTCGACGCGCTCGCCCGCGGCGGCGAGCAGCGGCGAGGCGAGCGCCACGCCGGCGGGATCCGCGACCAGCAGCGTCCGGTGCGTGGCGACGTCCCCGGGGGCTGTCGCCGTGCCGGCGGCATCGGCGGCGGCAGCCGCCGCGTCGTGCAGCAGCGGCAGCTCGAACCAGAACGTCGTGCCTTCGCCGACCTTGCTCGCGACGCCGATGGTGCCGCCCATCAGCTCGACCAGCTGCTTCGCGATCGTCGTGCCGAGCCCGCTGCCGCCGAAGCGGCGCGTCGCCGACTGGTCGGCCTGCACGAACCGCTCGAAGATGTGCGGCAGCATCTCCTCGCGGATGCCGATGCCCGTGTCGCGGACCTCGAAGCGCGCGGTGACGCCGTCCGCCGACTCCTTGGTCAGCATCACGGCCAGCGTGACTTCGCCCTGCTCGGTGAACTTGATCGCGTTGCCGAGCAGGTTGAGCAGGATCTGGCGCAGGTGGTGCGCGTCCCCGCGCAGCCGGTAGTCGAGCGCCGGGTCCACCGCCGCGTGCAGCGCGAGCCCCTTCGACTGCGCGTGCGGGCGCAGGAGCTGGATCAGGCCGTTGACCGTCGCGTAGAGGTCGAAGCTCTTGACGTCGACGGACAGGCGGCCGGCTTCGATCTTGCTGATGTCGAGGACGTCGTCGACCAGCGAGCGCAGCACGGTGACCGAGTGGCGCAGCAGCTGCATGAGCTCGGCCTGCTGCGGCGAGAGCTCGGTCGTGCGCAGGAGGTCGACCACGCCGACGATGCCGTTCAGCGGCGTGCGCATCTCGTGGCTCATGTTGGCGAGGAACGTGGTCTTCGCCGTGTTGGCCTCCTCGGCCCGCGCGCGCGCCTCCTGGATGCGCTTCAGCAGCGTCGACACGTACAGCGGCAGGACGACGAGCGCGATCATCAGGCCCGCGCCGGCGACTCCGTGCTCCTCCCAGAAGGGGACGTACACGAGCACCGAGAGCAGCCCGAGGATCGCCAGCAGCTGGCACCCGAACAGGTAGCGCCGGCCGTAGCGGAAGCCGTTGCCGAACGTGACGAACAGGAGGATGCCGAAGACGATGAAGCCGTACTCGCCGGCGACCCACATGTACCACGTGCAGCCGCCGATGTCGGCCGCCATGCCGACGAGCCGGCGGCCGACGTTCTTTCCCGGGGACGCGCAGATGGCGGCGAAGATCGCCACGGCGAGCGCGAAGAAACCGGAGAGGACCAGCACGATGTGCCGGTTGTTGTCCGACCACTCGGAGGGCGTGCCGTGGAAGCCCGCCATGCCCGCGAGCACCAGCCCGACGATGACGATGCGCAGCAGCGCCTGCTCGTGTTCGCTGTCCCCGCGCCGGGCGAGGCGGTGCCGCAGGCGGGCGAGCGCGGACATGGAGGCGGGATCGGGCGTCATCGGGAAGGGCGGTTCGACGCTTCGCGCAAGTTGCGTGCCACGGCATTCTTGGCTTGCGTCAAAGACACGGCGTACCGGGCACGCAAGACTTCAGTCTAGATGCAAAATACGATAATTCAACAGGTTAATTTTCCGCGGCCGCCGGCCGCCGGCCCCGCCGCGGCGCGTGCATTCCCGGCACGCATGGCCCAATATACGTGACAGCCGACCTTCCGGCGGCACCCCCTGCCGGCCTGTGCGGCGGGACGGCGCGCCGGCTCCCGCGAAACCGATGACCATCGCCACCCCCATTCCCAGCGCCGAGCCGCGCGCGTTCGAGACCGCCGCATCAGCCGACGCGAAGGATGCTGCACTGCACTGGACCGTCGCCGGCTTCGACGTCCTGCTCCACACGGACCCGGCTGTCTTCCGCCCGACCGTCACCACCGGCCTCCTGACGGGCGAGGTGCTCCGGGCGGGCGTGTCCGGCCGGACGGTGCTCGACCTGGGCTGCGGGTCCGGCCCGATCGCCATCGCGCTGGCCAAGGCCGGCGCCGCCGCCGTGTGCGCGAGCGACCTCATGCCCGAGGCGTGCGAGGTCACGCGGCGCAACGCGGCGGCCAACGGCGTCGCGGCGCGCATCGAGGTCCTGCGCGGCGACCTCTTCGCATCGGTGGGCGACCGGCGGTTCGACGTGATCGTCGACGACGTTTCGGGCGTGGCCGAGGAGGTCGCGATCCTGTCGTCGTGGTTCCCGCCGTCGGTGCCGCTCGGCGGATCCGACGGCGCCGCCCTCGCCGTGGCGATGCTGCGGCAGTCGCCGCGGCACCTCATGCCCGGCGGCACGCTCTGGTTCCCGGTGCTCAGCCTGTCGAACGCGGCGCGCATCGTGGCGGTCGCGAACGAGGTCTACCGCGACGTCGAGCTGGTCGCCGCCAAGCTCATCCCGTTCAGCCCCGAGCTTCGCGACAACCTCGCGACCCTCACGCGACTGCGCGACCACGGGCTCATCAGCTTCGAGCAGGTGCGCTCGCGCCTGTGCTGGACGCTCGAGATCTACCGCGCCACGGCGCCCCGCTGACGGGGGGCGCGCCGGCGCTCAGGCGGCGCGCGGCGCGGCGGCCGCGACGATCCACGCGGCGAGGCGCGGCCACAGCGTGGCGGCCGCGGCGCGGCGAAAGAATCCGAAGTGCCCGAGCTTGCGCGCGCCGACCTCGCTCGGCGCGATCACCCAGTGCTCGGCGACCAGGCCCGGCAGGAACGCCCGGACGCGGGCAGCCCCGGCCTCGGTCGCGAAGCCGTCGTCGGTGGCGGTGACGATGAGCCCGCGCGCCTGCAGTCGCGCACAGCGCTCCACGAGGCGCGCCATCCGGTCCTGCGGCAGGTGCGGCCCGCGCCGGACGAACGGGGCGCGCCGGCGCGCCCACTGCATCGCCACGCCGCGCGGCAGGTCGTCGCCCAACCGCAGCGCGCGGCCGGGAAAGTAGCCCAGCAGCGCCGTCACCGCCGGCATCACGCCGTGCCAGAGCACGGCCATCGGCAGGCGCAGCGCGCGCCGGTAGTCGCCGTAGTAGCCGGTGTGCGCGCCCAGCATCACGACCCGCGCGAGCAGCGCGACGTTGGGAGCGGCCGCCAGCAGCACGCCGCCGACCGAGTGGCCGATGCCGACCAGCGCGTCGCCTGGGCATTCGCGGGAGAGCCAGGCGATCGCCGCGGCGCAGTCCTCCTCCGCCCAGTCCTCGACGGTGGCGGCGAAGCGCTTGAGCGACGCGGGCCGCGAGCCGCCGACGCCGCGGTAGTCGAACGTGAGCGCGCCGATGCCGGCGGCCGCCAGGTACGCGGCGAAGCGGCGGTAGTGGACGGCGGGTATCCCGGCGCCGCAGTTCACGACGACGGCGACGGGCTGGCGCCGCAGCGCATCCGGCGCGAACCAGGTGCCGGCGAGCGCACAGCCGTCGCCGGCGGCGAACCGCACCGGCAGGCCGCCCGCGTCGCCGCCGGTCACGCTTCCCCGGCCGGCTCCAGCTCGCGCATGACGGCCGTCAGGTCGGCGGTCACCACCGTGGCGCCGTCCACGGTCGCGCGCCCCGAGATCTTGGCGACACCGCGCAGCACGCGCTTCATCTCGCACTCGAGCACCAGCCGGTCGCCGGGGACGACGTCGCGCTCGAGGCGGCAGCCGTCGATGCCGGCGAAGAAGATGATCGACCGGCCGATCCTGCTCAGCATGCCCGAGAAGTGGCACAGCACGCCGGCGGCCTGGGCGAGCGCCTCGACGACCAGCAGCTGCGGCATCACCCGGCGCCCGTGCGGCACGCCGGCGAAGAACCACTCGTTGGCGCTGACGTTCTTCACCGTGCGCACCCACTTGTTCCGCTCGCCGGCCTCGACGGCGTCGACGAGCAGGATCGGGTAGCGGTGCGGCATGTGCCGCAGGATCTCGTTGATGTCCGCGCGCAGGGGGATCGGCGTGTCGGTCAAGCGGGCCTCGCGAGGGCGGCGCGGCGGCTGGGCCGCGTCCGGGGCCGCCATCATACTGCGTCCCGGCGGCGCCGGTGCGAGGCGATATAATGGCGTGGTCACTCGCCCGCCTTCGCCTTCGCCATGAAAATCCTCGTCCCGATCAAGCGCGTCGTCGATTACAACGTGAAGGTCCGCGTCAAGCCCGACGGCACGGGGGTGGACACGGCGAACGTGAAGATGTCGATGAACCCGTTCGACGAGATCGCCGTCGAGGAAGCGGTGCGTCTGAAGGAGAAGGGCACGGCGACCGAGGTAGTCGCGGTCTCGTGCGGCACCGCCGCGTGCCAGGAGACGCTGCGCACGGCGCTGGCGCTGGGCGCCGACCGCGCGATCCTGGTGGAGACCGACGCCGAACTGCAGCCGCTCGCGGTCGCCAAGCTGCTGCGGGCCGTGGCGGCCGAGGAGAAGCCCGACCTCGTCATCGTCGGCAAGCAGGCGATCGACGACGACGCGAACCAGACGGGCCAGATGCTGGCGGCGCTGCTCGACTGGCCGCAGGCGACGTTCGCGTCGAAGGTCGAGATCGCCGGCGGCGTGGCCACCGTGAAGCGCGAGGTCGACGGCGGGCTCGAGACCGTGCAGATGAAGCTGCCGGCCGTGGTGACCACCGACCTGCGGCTGAACGAGCCGCGCTACGCGACGCTGCCCAACATCATGAAGGCGAAGAAGAAGCCGCTCGCGACGACCACGCCAGCGACGCTGGGCGTCGACGCGTCGCCGCGGCTCGTCACGCTGCGCGTGGTCGAGCCGGCGAAGCGCAAGGGCGGCGGCAAGGTCGCCGACGTGAAGGAACTCGTCGCGAAGCTGCGCAACGAGGCCAAGGTCATCAGCTGAACGAAGGCACGACATGTCGATTCTCGTCATTGCGGAACACGACGGCGCGGCGCTGAAGTCGTCGACGGCCCATGCGGTCACGGCCGCCGGCCGCCTGGGCGGCGACGTGCACGTGCTGGTCGCCGGGCACGGCGCGCAGGGCGCGGCGCAGGCCGCGGCGGGGCTCGCCGGCGTGGCGAAGGTGCTCTCGGCCGACGCGCCGCACCTCGCGGCGCCGACGGCCGAGAACCTCGCGGCGGTCGCGCTCGCG
Organism: Casimicrobiaceae bacterium; assembly: GCA_044223185.1. GTDB lineage: Bacteria > Pseudomonadota > Gammaproteobacteria > Burkholderiales > Casimicrobiaceae > VBCG01. The sequence goes on from JBGAMF010000058.1 coordinate 5,036, forward strand.
CTGCTGCCGGGCGCGTACACGCACGTCGTCGCGCCCGCCACGGGCTTCGGCAAGAACATCGCGCCGCGGATCGCGGCGAAGCTCGACGTCGCGCAGGTGTCGGACGTCACGGCCATCGAGGCGCCGGACACGTTCGTCCGCCCGATCTACGCGGGCAACGCGTTCGCGACCGTGCAGACGAAGGACCCGGTCAAGGTGCTGACGGTGCGGACGACCGCGTTCGACAGCGCGGCCGGCGGCGGCAGCGCGCCGGTGGAGGCCATCGCCGCCGCGGCGGACACCGGCCTCACGCAGGTCACGGGGCAGGAGATCGTCAAGTCGGACCGGCCCGAGCTCGCGAGCGCGCGCGTGGTGATCTCCGGCGGCCGGGGACTCGCCAGCGGCGAGAACTTCCGGATGCTCGAGGCGCTCGCGGACAAGCTCGGCGCCGCGATCGGCGCGTCGCGCGCCGCCGTGGACGCGGGCTACGTCCCCAACGACTACCAGGTCGGCCAGACGGGCAAGATCGTGGCGCCGGACCTCTACATCGCGATCGGCATCTCCGGCGCGATCCAGCACCTCGCCGGCATGAAGGACAGCAAGGTGATCGTCGCGATCAACAAGGACCCGGAGGCGCCGATCTTCCAGATCGCGGACTACGGCCTGGTCGGCGACCTCTTCGAGCTGGTGCCGCAGCTGACCGCGGAGCTGGGCTAGGCGGCCGCGCGGCCCGCTGTCGCGGGCGTCGGGACGGCACGGAACGGCCCGGTGCCGCATTAGAGCGCATCCTCTAGCGCCGGCGCCGTAGGCTATCGTCTTTCCACCACTTCCATCGGACTCGTCGCCGCATGAGCACCTATCACGCGCCCCTTCCGGAAATCCGGTTCGTCCTGAACGAGCTCGCGGGCCTCGAGCAGGTCGGCAAGCTGCCCGGGTTCGAGGACGCCACGCCCGACACCGTGACCGCGATCCTCGAGGAAGCCGCGAAGTTCGCGACCAACGTCCTCGACCCGCTCAACATCCCCGGCGACCGCGAGGGTGCTCAGCGGCAGCCGGACGGTTCGGTGAAGACGCCGGCGGGCTTCAAGGACGCCTACGCGCAGTACTGCGCGAACGGCTGGAACGGCCTCACCAAGGACCCGGAGTACGGCGGGCAGGGCCTGCCGCAGGTCGTGGCGACGGCCGTCGAGGAGATGTGGCACGCGGCGAACCTCGCGTTCGACCTGTGCCCGCTGCTGACGCAGGGCGCGATCGAGGCGATCGAGCGCAACGCGTCGCAGGCGCTCAAGGACCGGTTCCTGCCGAACATGGTCGCCGGCACCTGGACCGGGACGATGAACCTGACGGAGCCGCAGGCGGGTTCCGACCTGGCCGCCGTGCGCGCGCGGGCGGTGCCGCAGGGCGACGGCACGTACAAGGTGTACGGCCAGAAGATCTTCATCACCTTCGGCGAGCACGACTACACCGACAACATCATCCATCTCGTGCTCGCGCGCACGCCGGACGCGCCGGCCGGCGTCAAGGGCATCTCGCTGTTCGTCGTGCCCAAGGTGCTGGTGAACGACGACGGCTCGCCCGGATCCCGCAACGACGTCCACTGCGTGTCGCTCGAGCACAAGCTCGGCATCCACGCGAGCCCGACCGCGGTGCTGGCCTACGGCGACCACGGCGGCGCGGTCGGCTACCTGGTCGGCGAGGAGAACCGCGGCCTCGAGTACATGTTCGTGATGATGAACCTCGCGCGGTTCTCGGTGGGGCTCGAGGGCGTGGGCATCTCCGAGCGCGCGTACCAGCGCGCGGTCGCGTACGCGCGCGACCGCGTGCAGGGCAGGGCGGTCGGCCTGCCGAAGGACGCGCCGACGGGGGCGATCATCGAGCACCCGGACATCCGGCGGATGCTGATGACGATGCGCGCGTACACGGAGGCCACGCGCGCCGTCGCCTACGTGACCGCCGCCGCGCTCGACAACGCGGCGCGCAATCCCGACCCCGACGCGCGCGCGAAGCACCAGGCGTTCGCCGACTTCATGATCCCGATCGTCAAGGGCCACTCGACCGAGGTCGCGCAGGAGGTGGCGTCGCTCGGCCTGCAGGTGCACGGCGGCATGGGCTTCATCGAGGAGACGGGCGCCGCGCAGCACGTGCGCGACGCGCGGATCATCACGATCTACGAGGGCACGACCGGAATCCAGGCCAACGACTTCATCGGCCGCAAGACGGCGCGCGACGCGGGCGCGGTCGCGCGCGCGGTGGCGGCGGAGATCGACAAGGTCGCTTCGCGCCTGGCCGCGCGCCCCGAGCCGGCGCTGCAGGCGATCGGCGTGCGGCTGGCCGCGGCCGAGGCGGACCTGCAGGAGGCGCTCGCGTGGATGGTCACGGCGTACGGCCGCGACACGCGCGCGGCGCACGCCGGCGCGGTCGCCTACCTGCGGCTGTGGGGGCTCGCGGTCGGCGGCTGGCAGCTGGGCCGCGCGGCGCTGGTCGCGGCGGAGCGGCTCGCGGCCGGCGAGGGCGATCCGGCCTTCCTGCACGCGAAGATCGCCACGGCGCGCTTCTACGCCGACGCGCTGCTGCCGCAGACGTCGGGCCTCGCGCAGGCGGTCGTCCACGGCGGAGAGCCGGCGCTGGCGCTCGCGGCCGACGCGTTCTGAGGGCGGGCCGCGGCGGAACCGGCACGCCGCCGCGCTGTCCGACGACATTCGCCGGAACCGGCCGCCGGGCCCGCGACCCGCGCGCCCGCCGCCTCGACGACATGAACGAACCTCGCTCCCCCATCGCCGCGTGCGTCCGCGCCGCGGCGGCCGCCGCGTGCCTGTACGCGGCGGTCGCCTGCAGCCAGGCGGCGCTGCCCGTCCCGCCGGCCGCGCCCGGCGCCTACGCCGTCGGCTGCAGCAACGTCGAGCAGGACTTCACCCGCGTCCCGGCCGGCGTCCGGCCCGAGGCCTACTGGGAAGGCCTGCCGGCGGGCTCGACGGGCCGGTACGTGACGGACCTGCTGGTCGACCCGGCGCACGCGTTCGTCGTGCCGCTGCCGCTGCCGGCCGACGGGACGCTGTTCGGCCCGTACGCCGGCGCGACGGTTCCCTACGCGCACCTCGTCTGCTACCCGACCGACCCGGCCAATCCGCGCGCCGACTACGCGCTGCCGACCGGCCACGTCGTGCCGCGCATGCAGCGCGGCGCCGAGCCGCCGCGGTTCGCCGACGGCCACACCCGCTACCCGGTGCTGCTGTACTCGCACGGGCTGTCGGGCAGCCCGCTGTCCGGCGACTACGTCGAGGCGGTCAAGCTGTTCGCCAGCCACGGCTACGTCGTCGTCGCGCCGTTCCACGGGGACCTGCGCTACGCCGACATCGACCTCGACAGCCTTGCCGACTTCGTCTACGCGCTCCTCAAGTACCGGACGTTCGTCGCGATGCAGGCGGCGCGGCCGCTGTCGCTGGCGCTGGCGATCGACGCGCTGCTCGCGCACCCGGACTTCCGCGACCGCGTCGACGGGGAGCGGATCGGCGGCTTCGGCGCCAGCATGGGCGGCGAGGCGCTGCTGCTCATGGGCGGCGCGGCGCTGACGACCTCGCCGGGCCAGTCCGCGCAGCGCGTGACCCTCGACGCGCGCCTCAAGGCCGCGGTCGGCTACGTGCCGTACTTCGGGATCGACGTGTATCCGGCGTTCGGCCGCGACTTGAAGGGCCTGGACGGCGTGGCGCTGCCGTACCTGGCGCTGTCCGGCACGGCCGACCGGACGGCGCCGATCGGCGTCGCCGAGCGCGGCATGCGGCGCATGTCCGGCACCCGGCAGCTCGTCGCCCTCGAAGACCTGCCGCACGGCTACGACGCGCGCTACGCCGACGACATCTTCACGTGGGCGCTCATGTTCCTCGCGGGGCAGCTCGGGGGCGACGACGTCGCGCGCGCGACGAGCGCGCGCATGACGTCGGTGGCGGGCGCCATGAACGACAGCCAGCGCCTCGACTACATGGCGCCGTCGCCGCCGGGGCCGACGGAAGCGCTCGTCGTCGAGTACCGCAACGACGCGCTCGACCACTACTTCGTCACCGCGGAGCCCGCCGAGATGGCGATGCTCGACGCCGGCGCGCTGGTGCCCGGCTGGCATCGCACCGGGCTTGCGTTCACGGCGCGACCCGCCGGATCGCCGCTCGGGATCGCCGCGTGCCGGTTCTTCGGCACGCCGTCGCTCGGCCCCAACTCGCACTTCTATACGATCGACGCCGGCGAGTGCGCCAAGGTCAAGGCCGATCCGGTGTGGACGTACGAGGGCCTCGCGTTCAACGCGCAGCCACCGGAAGCAGGCGACTGCGCGAGCGACCGCGTGCCGGTGCTGCGGCTCTACAACGACGGCATGGGCGGGCAGGCCAACCACCGCTTCACGACGAGCCGCAGCGAGGCGCGCGCGCTCGCGGCCGCCGGCTGGATCGTCGAGGGCGCGGTCTTCTGCGCGCTGCCCTAGCGCCCGCGCGCCGCCCCGGCCGCCGCCAGGGAAACTCTGCATGGGCCGCGGCGTCGTGTCACTAGGCCACGCCCGATTGCACAACGCTCGTTCTTTCGTTGCCTTTTCAGGCGGCCGCCGCCGGGCCGCCCCAAGGCGGCCGCCTGACTGCGCCTTTGCAGTTCCGGCTGCAAAAGGCGCGGCGCCGATGTCACGTCGTGCTCCGCCCGCACGGACGCCTTTTGCAGACGTTCCCTACAGCACGTCCACCCGCTCGATCCACATGAGTTCGCAGGCGCCGTCGCCGGTGTCCTCGCGCGAGAGCGACGTCCTCCAGCGAAAGCCGCCGGGGCCCTGCACGTCGACGAGGTAGCCGGTCAGGCGCACGACCTGGCCGGGGCGAAGCCGGCGCAGCGCGCCGTCGACGGCGTCGTCGGCCGGCACCGCGTGCACCTGCGCGGCCTGCGCGATCGTCTGCCGCGGCGTCAGCGGGAACGTCGTCCAGTCCTTCGGCTTCCAGTAGAGGAAACGCCCCATCTGCGAGAAGTCGAGCTGCTCGACGACGCGCGTGTCCGACATCGCCCCCCAGCCCAGGCCCAGGTCGACCGGCGCCAGGCTGGCGCCGCCGTCGATCCGGTAGATCTCGCGGCGCAGGACGCGCGCGGTGATGTCGTAGCGCGCCCGCGCGATGAACTGGTGATCCTTCGCCGGGAACACCGGCGGCGGGTCGAGGAGCTCCTGCACGGGCTCCGCCGGCGCGACGACGCCGGGCGGCACGCGCTCGTGGCGCTCGCGCGACCACCAGTTCCACGCGCCGGCGAGCGCGGCGATCAGCAGCAGGACGAGCGACCAGTGCACGCGCGGCCGGTCACGCCGGGGGAATCGCGACGATCCCGTGGCCCGCCAGCACGACGCCGACGCGGGCGCCCGCGGGCAGCGGCGCGTCGACCGCGGTGGAGATCACGAACAGCGCGCCGATCGGCGTGTCGAGCGTGTACTCCATGATCCCGCCGAGGTACGACGCCTTGCGCACGGTCGCGACGAGCGGCGCCCCGTCGGCGGACGCGAACGCGATCGCCTCCGGGCGGATCGACAGCTCGACGTCGCCGTCCGGCAGCCCGCGGTGCGGCAGCAGGAGCGTCACGCCGCCGACCGTGACGTCGGCCAGCGTTTCGTCGCGGCGCGCGAGCGTGCCGCGCACGCGGTTGGCGTCGCCCATGAAGCCGGCGACGAACGCGTCGCGCGGCGCCTCGTAGAGCTCGCGCGGCGCGCCCTCCTGCGCGATGCCGCCCCGGTTCATCACGACGATGCGGTCGGACACCGCCATCGCCTCGGCCTGGTCGTGCGTCACGTAGACGACGGTCAGCGCGAGCCGCTGCTGCAGCTCGCGGATCTCCTCGCGCATCTGCCGGCGCAGGCGCGCGTCCAGGTTCGACAGCGGCTCGTCGAACAGCAGCACCGACGGCTCGAGCACCAGCGCGCGCGCGACGGCCACGCGCTGCTGCTGGCCGCCGGAGAGCTCGGAGGGCAGCCGCGCCTCGAGGCCGGGCAGGCCGACGGTCGCCAGCGCGTCGTGCGCCTTCCGGTCGGCCTCCGCGCGCGGCAGGCCGGCGACGTCGAGGCCGTAGCGGACGTTCTCGGCCACCGTCATGTGCGGGAACAGCGCGTAGCTCTGGAAGACCATCGACACGTCGCGCTCGTTCGCCGCCAGCCGCGAGACGTCGCGGCCGCCGATGCGGATCGTGCCCGCGGTGGGCAGCTCGAGCCCGGCGACGAGGCGCAGGATCGTCGTCTTGCCGCAGCCCGACGGCCCGAGCAGCGTGACGAGCGTGCCGGCGGCGATCGTGAACGAAACGTCGTCGACTGCCACGACGTCGCCGTAGCGCTTGGTGACGCGATCGAATTCGATCGAGGCGGCCTTCAATTCAAGCGCTCACAAAGAGGCGCAGAGACGCAGAGAACACCAGAACTTCCTCGGCGTCTCTGCGTCTCTTTGTGGAAAGGGCGCTTCATGCGGCGCTCCCGCCCAGCGCGCCGACGCCGGCGGCCGGGGTCGCCCCGGCGCGGCGCCCGAGCCGGCGCTCGCCGACCAGCCGCTGGATCAGCCAGATCACGGCCAGCATGAGCACGATCAGCGTCGAGCTGTACGCGATCGCCACGCCGTAGTCGCCGTTGACGACGCGGTTGATGATGTACGTCGTCGCCCACTCGTACTCGGCCGACACCAGGAAGATCACCGCGGACACCGTCGTCATCGCGCGCACGAAGCTGTAGACGAGCGCGGCGACGACGGCGGGCTTCAGGAGCGGCAGCAGCACGCGGCGCAGCGTGGTCGCGCCGCGCGCGCCGAGCGTCGCCGACGCCTCGTCGAGGCTGCGGTCGATCTGCGCCATCGACGCCATGCCGGCGCGGATGCCGACCGGCATGTTGCGAAACACGTTGCAGACGACGAGGATGATCGCCGTGCCCGTGATCTCGATCGGCGGCACGTTGAACGCGAGGATGTACGACACGCCGATCACGGTGCCGGGGACCGCGAACGACAGCATCGTGCCGAACTCGAACGCGGACTGGCCGGCGAAGCGCTGGCGCGTCAGCAGCCAGGCGGCGAGGATGCCGAGTCCCGCCGTCAGCGGCGCGGCGACGGCCGAGAGCTTCACCGTCGTCCAGAACGAGTTCCACGCCGCGCCGGCCCAGATGAGGCCGTGCGGGCCCCACTCGACGCCGAACGCCTTGACGTAGTGCCTGAACGTGGGCGTGTAGTCGCGGCCCCACGTCTCGACGAAGCCGCCGGCGAGCGCCATCGCGTAGATGACGACCGTGAGCAGCGCCCACGGCAGCGCGGCCGCGTAGCACAGCCGGCGCGCGCCGTCCGGCAGCGGCGCCGGCAGGCCGGCGTCGCCCTTGCCCGCGAGCGCCGTGTAGACCTTGCGGCCGAGCATCCGGCGCTGCGCGAAGAACGCCCCCAGCGCGAACGCCAGCAGGACGATGCCGAGCGCGGCCGCGCGGCCCTGGTCGAGCTGCGCGCCGACGACCGAGAAGAAGATCTCGGTGGACAGCACGCCGAAGTTGCCGCCGAGCAGGATCGGGTTGCCGAAGTCGGCGATGGACTCGATGAAGCTGATCAGGAACGCGTTGGCGAGGCCCGGGCGCATCAGCGGCAGCGACACGTCGACGAACGTGCGCCAGCGGTCGGCGCGCAGCGTCTGCGCGGCCTCTTCCAGCGACGGCGACACGCCTTCGACCACGCCGATCAGCACGAGGAAGGCGATCGGCGTGAATGCGAACACCTGGGCGACCAGCACCCCCTGCATGCCGTAGATCCAGCGCGTGGGCTCGATGCCGAACGCCCACTCGAGGAACTGGTTGACGAGGCCCGACCGCCCGAAGAGCAGGATGAGACCCAACCCGATCACGAACGGCGGCGTGATGATCGGCAGCACCGACAGCACGCGCAGCAGGCGCTTGTACGGGAACCCGGTGCGGGTCACGATCAGCGCGAACGCGAGGCCTAGCGCCGTGCACGCGGTGGCGCAGGCGAGCGCCAGCAGCAGCGTGTTCCACGCGACACCGCAGCGCGTGGCGCCGACGAGGCAGCCGATTCCCCAGACCTTCGCGGTCGCGAGGCGGGCTACGAACGCCGCGGGCGCGAACGCGCCGTCGTTGCTCTCGAGCGCCTGGGCGAGGATCGTCACGACGGGGTAGAACGTGAACGTCGCGACCAGGACGCCGACGGCGACCGCGGTGCCCGCGACGAACGCGTCGCCCTTGAAGGCGCCGCGCCCGGCGAGGCCCAGCGCCGCGAGCATCGCGAACGCGGCCGCCACGAGGGCGGCGCCGGCGCCCATCCCGTACTGGCCGCCGGCCAGCGGGGGAAGCGCCGCGGCGAGCCACGGCTGCGACCACCCGGACGGCCCGATGGCGAAGCCCTGCGCGAGCAGGTACGCGAAGCCCGCGGCACCCGCGGCGGCGAGGCCGTTCGCGCGCGTGCGTTCGCCGAGCGCCGGGACGAGCGTGGCGGCCGCGCACGCGAGCAGCGCGCAGAGCGGCAGCAGCCACGCCCGGCCGTGGCGCACGGCCTGCCACAGCGCCGGCGCGTGGTCGCGGCCGGTCCAGTCGACGAGCCACGCCGTCCCGAGGACCGAACCCGGCACGGCGTACCACGGAAGCAGCAGGAACCCGGCGCCGCCGACCGCGAGCCAGAAGGCGACGGCGCGGCGGCGCGCGGTCATTTCGGCGCGTTGTTGACGTCCTTCTCCCAGCGCTCGAGCAGCCGGCGGCGCGTGTCGCTCGCGCCGTACTTCGCGAAGTCGTACGCGATCACCTTGACGTCGGTGAGCTTCGGCACCTGCGGCGGCAGCGGGACCGCCCGGTTGGTCGGGATCGCGTACTCCTTGACGTCGAGGCCGATCTTCTGCGCCTCGGCGGTCAACGCCCAGTCGTAGAACTTCTTCGCCGCGTCGAGGTTGCGCGCGCCCTTGACGATCGCCATCGAGCCGACTTCGTAGCCGACACCCTCGCACGGCAGCGCCGGCAGCACCGGGAACCCGCGCACGATCTCGTTGATGACGCCGTGCAGCACCGTGCTGCCCACGTAGACCTCGCCGCGCGTCACGGCGGTCATCGGGCCTATCCCTGAGCGCGCGTAGCTCGTCACGTTGCGGTTCAGGTCCGCCATGAAGCGGAACGCCTCGTCCTCGCCCATGACCTGCACGAGCGACGCCAGCATCAGGTACGCGGTGCCCGACGAGTTCGGGTTGCCGAGCATCACCTCGCCCTTCAGCGCCGGGTCGAGGAGATCCTTCCAGCACTTCGGCACCGGCAGCTTCTTCTTCGTGCCGATCTCGGTGTTGTAGCCGAGCGCGAGGATGCCGCCGTAGACGCCGGCGACGCGGTTCCTCGACACGTCGGTGATCCGTTGCGCCCAGTCGTAGAGCTGGCCGACGTTCGGCGACCGGTACTCCTCGAGCAGGCCTTCCTCGGCCGCCTGCAGGTAGCTGTCGGCCGGGCCCGCCCACCAGACGTCGCCCTTCGGGTTGGCGCGCTCGGCCTTGATCTGCGCCAGCATCTCGCCGGTCGCCTTCTGCACGACCGCGACCTTGGTGCCGGTGACCTTCTCGAAGCCGATCGCCATGCCCTGGCACCACGCGGTGTTGGGCGAACTGCAGTACAGGTTGAGCTGGGCGTGGGCGAGCGCCGGCACGGCGGCGAGCGCGGCGAGCGCGAGTGCGTTGCGAAGGAATCTCATCGGCGTTTCCTGAAGCGGGCGGAAGGAGGGGAACGGAACGCGGCGGTTCACTTGGCGATGGAGCCGACCTCGCGGTCCCAGCGCTCGAGCAGGCGGCGGCGCTCGGCCGACTGGCCGTACCTGGCGAAGTCGTAGTTGACGAGCTTCAAGTCGGCGGTCTTCGGCGACAGCGGCGACACCGGCGTGCCGACGTTCGACGGGATCTGGAACTGCTTCGCCTGTGCGGCGAGCGCCTGCGCCTTCGGCGTCAGCGCCCAGTCGTAGAACCTCTTCGCGTTGTCGAGGTTGCGCGCGCCCTTGACGATCGACATCGAGCCGATCTCGTAGCCGGTGCCCTCGCACGGCGCGGCGCCCTTGACCGGGAACCCGGCCTGCGCCTCGGTCACCACGTCGTGGATGAACGAGACGCTCGCGAGCGTCTCGCCGCGGGCGACGGCCTTTACCGGCGCCACGCCGGAGCGCGGGTAGTTGTTGATGTTCCGGTGCAGCGCCTTCAGGAACCGGAACGCCTCCTCCTCGCCGAACACCTGCACGAGCGTGGCGATCGCCGTGTAAGCGGTCCCCGACGCGTTCGGGTTGGCCATCTGCACTTCGCCGGTGAACTCGGGCTTGACGAGGTCGCGCCAGCACGCCGGGGCGGTGACCTTGCGCTTCGCGAGGAGCTCCGTGTTGTAGCCAATGCCCAGCACGCCGAGGTAGAGGCCGACGCTGCGGAATTTCGCGGCCTCCGCCTGCTTCTGCGCCCACGGCTGCAGCTGGGGGAGCAGCGGCGACCGGTATTCGTCGGTGAGGCCCAGTTCGGCCGCCTGCAGGTGCGGGTCGCCGGTACCGCCGAACCACAGGTCGAGCTTCGGGTTCGCCTTCTCCGCCGAGATCTGCGCGAACGACTCGCCGGAGCCTTTCAACGTCATCGCGACCTTGATGCCGGTTTCCTTCTCGAACTCGGTCGCGGCGAGCGTGCACCACTCGGCCTGCACCGGGCAGATCACGTTGAGCTGCGCGGCGGCCGGCAGCGCGGCGGCGAGCAGGGCGGCGCAGAGTGCGCCGCGGACGGTCGCGTGCGGCATGCGGTGAGTCTCCCCGGTACGGCGCCACGGCGGGCGCGCGGCGTTCTCGAAGTTTGTAATATTCGGGCATCGGGGAGGGGGGGTCAACTTGCGAAGCGTCGCGCGCGTAGATCGAGGCAGGCCATGACCGGACGCGTTCGCCTCGGCATCGACCTCGGCGGCACCAAGATCGAGATCGTCGCGGTCGCCGCCGACGGCACGGAACTGGCGCGCACCCGGGTGCCCACGCCGCGCGACGACTACGACGGCACGCTCGCGGCGGTGGCCGCGCTGGTGGCGGCGACCGAGCGGGAGCTGCGGGTCGTGCCGGGCGCGGCGACGGTCGGGATCGGCACGCCGGGCTCGCTGTCGCGCGCCACCGGGCTCCTGCGCGGCTCCAACTCGGTGTGCCTGAACGGCCGGCCGCTCCGGGCCGACCTCGAAGCGCGCCTCGCGCGGCCGGTCCGCATCAGCAACGACGCGAACTGCTTCGCATTGTCCGAGGCGGCCGACGGCGCCGGCGCGGGCGCGCGCGTCGTGTTCGGCGTGATCCTCGGCACCGGCGTCGGCGGCGGCATCGTCGTCGACGGCCGCGTGCTGGACGGCGCCAACGCGATCGCCGGCGAGTGGGGCCACAATCCGCTGCCGTGGCCGCGCGACGACGAGCGGCCGGGACCGCCGTGCTGGTGCGGGCGCACCGGCTGCATCGAGACCTGGCTGTCGGGTCCGGGCTTCGCGGCCGATCACGCACGCGCGACCGGGCAGGCACCGGCCGCGGCGCAGATCGCTGCGGCGGCGGGGCAGGGCGACGCCGCCTGCGCCGCGTCGCTCGCCCGCTACGCCGAACGGCTGGCGCGCGCGCTCGCGCACGTCGTCAACATCGTCGACCCGGACGTGATCGTGCTGGGCGGCGGCCTGTCGAACATCGACGCGCTGTACGCGGCGGTGCCGGCGCAGTGGGGCCGGTACGTGTTCTCCGACCGCGTGGAGACCCGCCTCGCGCGGCACGCGCACGGGGACTCGAGCGGCGTGCGCGGGGCGGCGCGGCTGTGGCCGTAGGCGGCGGCCGGCGCTACATGCCCGGGTAGACCGGCCCGCCGCCGCCTTCGGGCGGGACCCAGCGGATGTTCTGCCGCGGGTCCTTGATGTCGCAGGTCTTGCAGTGCACGCAGTTGGGCGCGTTGATCTGCAGGCGGCGGCCGCCGCCGCCCTCGTCGGCGACGAACTCGTACACGCCCGCCGGGCAGTAGCGCGCCTCGGGGCCGTCGTAGAGCGCGAGGTTGACGGCGACCGGCACTGCCGCGTCGCGCAGTGTGAGGTGTACGGGCTGGTTCTCCTCGTGGTTCGTGTTCGAAAGGAACACCGACGAGAGCTTGTCGAACGACACCACGCCGTCGGGCTTCGGGTAGTCGATGCGCGGCATCTCGCCCGCGGGTCGCAGCGACTCGTGGTCGGGCGCGCCGTGGCGCAGCGTCCAGCCGACCAGCGGACCGAGGCCCAGGTCGTTCAGCCACATGTGCGCGCCGCCGTGCACCGAGCCCAGCCACGCGCCGAACTTCAGTCCCGGCTTCACGTTGCGGACCTTGTACAGGTCTTCGTACACCCAGGACCTGCGATACGCGTCGGGGTAGTCGGCGAGCTCGTCGCGCGCGCGGCCGGCGGCGAGCGCGGCGAAGGCGGACTCGGCGGCGAGCATGCCGGTCTTCATCGCGTTGTGGCTGCCCTTGATCCGCGGCAGGTTGACGAACCCTGCCGCGCAGCCGATGAGCGCGCCGCCCGGGAACGCGAGCTTCGGCACCGACTGCAGCCCGCCCTCGTTGATCGCGCGCGCGCCGTACGCGAGCCGCTTGCCGCCCTCGAAGGTGGGGCGGATCGCCGGGTGCGTCTTGAAGCGCTGGAACTCGTCGTACGGCGACAGGTGCGGGTTGTCGTAGTTCAGGTGGATGACGAACCCGACCGACACCAGGTGGTCGTCGTAGTGGTAGAGGAACGAGCCGCCGCCGGTGCTGCCGGAGAGCGGCCAGCCCTGGCTGTGGACGACGAGCCCCTTCCGGAAGCGGTCGGGCGCGACCTGCCAGAGCTCCTTGATGCCGAGGCCGTATTTCTGCGGCTCGACGCCGTCGCGCAGGTTGAAGCGCCGCATGAGCTCCTGCGCCAGCGAGCCGCGGCAGCCTTCGGCGAAGAGCGTGTACTTCGCATGCAGCTCCATCCCGGGCTGGTACTCGGGCTTGCGCGTGCCGTCGCGGGCGATGCCCACGTCGCCGGTGGCGACCCCGCGCACGGCGCCGTCCTCGCCGCAGAGGACCTCGGTCGCCGCGAAGCCCGGGTAGATCTCCACACCCATGGCTTCCGCGCGCTGCGCGAGCCAGCGGCAGACGTTGCCGAGGCTCGCGATCCAGTTGCCGTGGTTGTCCATCAGCGGCGGCAGCAGCCAGTTCGGCATCCGGTACGCGCGGTCGGCCGTCAGCATCAGGAAGCGGTCCTCGGCGACCGGCGTGGTCAGCGGCGCGCCCTGCGCCTGCCAGTCGGGGACGAGCTCGGTGAGCGCCTTCGGGTCGATCACGGCGCCCGAGAGCGTGTGCGCGCCGACCTCGGAGCCCTTTTCGAGCAGGCACACGGAGACGTCCCGCCCCTGGGCGTCGGCGAGCTGCTTCAGGCGGATCGCGGCGGCGAGGCCGGCGGGGCCGCCCCCTACGATCACGACGTCGTATTCCATCACTTCGCGGGTCATGCGGACGTCCTTATCCCGGCCGGCGAACGCGCAACCGGCAACCGTTCATTATAATTCGCGCTGCGGGCACGGCCGCCCCCGGCGCGCCTGCGGCGACCACGACAGGATTCGCATGCACGGCCCGCGGCTGCTCGTCCACACTTCGGCCCAGCCCATCCGCTTCGGCGACATGGACGCGCTCGGCCACGTCAACAACACCGTCTACTTCCGCTTCATGGAGCAGGCGCGCGTCGACTGGTTCTACACGGTGACGGACGGCCGCGGCTACGCGGGCGAGCAGGGCCCGGTGATCGTCAACGCGAGCTGCAACTTCCTCGTCCCGCTCGTCTATCCGGGCGACGTCGAGGTGCGCATGTACCTGGGCTCGCCCGGCCGGTCGAGTGTCGGCAGCTACTACGACTTCACGCTGGGCGGACGCAAGTACGCCGACGGCGCGGCGAAGATCGTGTGGATCGACCTGGGTACCGGGCGGCCGGTGCCGCTGCCGGACGCCGTCTCCGCGCCGCTGCGCGCGCTCGCGAGCCCGCCACACCCATGACCCTCCACAACAAGCTGTGGCAGCCGTCGCCCGAGCGCGTCGCGCAGGCGAACCTCACGGCGTTCGCGGCCACGCTGTCGGCGCGGCACGGCGAGGACCTGTCCGCCTACCCGCGCCTGTGGCGCTGGTCGGTCGACCACAAGTGGGACTTCTGGCGCGCGGTCTGGGACTACGCCGGCGTCATCGGCGAACCCGGCGACCGCGTGCTGCAGGACGCCGACCGGATGCCCGGTGCGCGCTGGTTTCCCGACGCGCGCCTGAACTTCGCGCAGAACCTGCTCGAGCGCCGGCGGGCCGACGACGGCGAGGACGCGCTGGTGTTCTGGGGCGAGGACCGCGTCCGCCGCGTGGTGTCGCACGCGGACGTGCACGCGCAGGCGTCGCGCGTGGCGGCCGCGCTGACCGCGCACGGGATCGCCGCCGGCGACCGCGTCGCGGCGTACCTGCCGAACATGCCGGAGGCGATCGTCGCGATGCTGGGCGCCACCGCCCGCGGCGCGGTCTGGTCGTCGTGCTCGCCGGACTTCGGCGTGCAGGGCGTCGTCGACCGCTTCGGGCAGATCGAGCCGCGCGTCCTCGTCACGGTGGACGGCTACTGGTACAACGGCAAGCCGATGCCGATCCTCGACAAGGTCGGGCAGATCGTGGCGCGGCTGCCGTCGGTCGAGCGCGTCGTCGTCGTGCCGTACCTCGAGCAGTCGGCCGGGACGCGCAGCGACCTCGCGGCCGTGCGCGGCGCGGTGCCGTGGGACGTCTGGCTGGCGCCGTTCCTGCCGGGGCCGCTCGACTACGTCGCGCTGCCGTTCGACCACCCGCTGTACATCCTCTACTCGTCGGGGACGACGGGCGTGCCGAAGTGCATCGTCCACGGCGCGGGCGGCACGCTGCTGCAGCACCTGAAGGAGCTCGTGCTGCACGGCGACGTCAAGGCCGGCGACCGGCTGTTCTACTTCACGACCTGCGGGTGGATGATGTGGAACTGGCTGGTGTCCGGCATGGCGGCGCGGGCGACGCTGCTGCTGTACGACGGCTCGCCGTTCGTCGACCGCGGGCGCATCCTGTGGGAGCTCGCCGACGCCGAGCGGATGACGCACTTCGGGACGTCGGCGAAGTACATCGACGCGCAGAAGAAGATCGCGCTGGTGCCGCGCAAGGACTTCAGCCTGGCCACGGTGCGGACGATGTTCTCGACCGGCAGCCCGCTGTCGCCGGAGAGCTTCGACTACGTCTACCAGTGCGTGAAGGACGACCTGTGCCTGTCGTCGATCTCCGGCGGCACCGACATCGTGTCGTGCTTCGCGCTGGGCGCGCCGACGCTGCCGGTGTGGCGCGGCGAGCTGCAGTGCCGCGGGCTCGGCATGGACGTCGACGTCTACGACGAGGAGGGCCGCCCGCTGGCGCACGAGAAGGGCGAGCTCGTCTGCAAGTCCCCGTTCCCGTCGATGCCGGTCGGCTTCTGGAACGATCCCGACGGCGCCAAGTACCGCGCCGCCTACTTCGAGCGCTTCCCCGGCGTCTGGTGCCACGGCGACTGGGTCGAGCTCACCGAGCACGAAGGCGTCGTCATCCACGGCCGCTCCGACGCGACGCTCAACCCCGGCGGCGTGCGCATCGGCACCGCCGAGATCTACCGGCAGGTCGAGCAGCTGCCGGAGGTCGTCGAGAGCCTCGTCATCGGCCAGGACTGGCCGCCCGGCGAGGTCGGCGACGTGCGCGTCGTGCTGTTCGTCAAGCTGCAGGACGGGCTCTCGCTCGACCACGACCTGACCGAGCGGATCAAGGCGCACATCCGCACGCACACGACGCCGCGCCACGTGCCGGCGAAGGTCGTGCAGGTGACCGACATCCCGCGCACGAAGAGCGGCAAGATCGTCGAGCTCGCCGTCCGCGACGTCGTCCACGGCCGCGACGTGCGCAACGCCGAGGCGCTCGCCAATGCCGAGGCGCTCGAGCAGTTCCGCGACCGCCCCGAGCTCAAGAGCTGATGCTGATCGACGCCGAACGCTCGGCGCTGCTCGTCGTCGACCTGCAGGAGAAGATGGTCCCTGCGCTCGCCGACGGCGCGGCGGTGGTCGCGAACGTCCGCTGGCTGATCGGCGTGGCGATGAGGCTCGGCGTGCCGGTCGCCGCGGTCGAGCAGTATCCGCAGGGGCTGGGTCCGCTGGTGCCGGAGGTCGCGGCGACGCTGGCGCCGGGCGCGGTCGCGCCGAAGAACCACTTCTCGTGCGTGGCCGCCGGTTGCCTGGCCGGGCTGCCGGGCGCCGGGCGCGCGCAGGTCGTGCTCGCGGGCGCGGAGGCGCACGTGTGCGTGCTGCAGAGCGCGCTGGAACTCGCCGCCGGCGGCAAGGAGGTCTTCGTCGTCGCGGACGCCGTGGGGTCGCGGCGGGCGCAGGACCGCGACGTCGCGCTCGCGCGGATGCGCGCGGACGGCGTGCGGATCGTCACCCGCGAGATGGTCGCGTTCGAGTGGCTGCGCGAGGCGGGGACGGCGCTCTTCCGCGAGGTCAACCGCGAGTTCCTGCGGTGAGCCTGATCGCGCTCCTGGCGGCGCTCGGGCTCGAGCAGTGGCGTGCGTTCGAGTGGCGTGCGGGCGCGGAGCGCGCCTTCGTCCGCTACGCGCGCTCGCTGGAGCGCCGGCTCAACGACGGCACGCGCCAGCACGGCGCTTTCGCCGCCGTCGCCGCGGTGGCGCCGCCGGTGCTCGCGGCGACGCTCGCGTGGTGGCTTGCCGACGCCGTGCACTGGGGGCTCGGTCTCGCGGTCAACGTCGTGGTCCTGTACTTCCTCATGGGATTCCGCCGTTTCAGCCACGCGATCTCGGCGATCGTCGCGGCGCTGGCGGCCGCCGACCTCCCGGCGGCGCGGCGGGCGCTGGCCGCGTGGCGCGGCGGCGGCTCGGCGGCGGTTCTCGAAGCTCCGAGATCGCGCCTCGCGATCGAGCGCGGCCTGGTCGACGCGTACCGGCAGGTGTTCGCCGTCGTGTTCTGGTTCGTCGTGCTGCCGGGACCGGCCGGCGCGGTGCTGTACCGGGCCGCGGCGCTGCTCGCCGACGAGTGGAGGGGCCCGGTGCCGGGCGTCGATGCGTCGCCGCTCGTCGAGTCGCGCGCGGGTTTCGGCCGGCCGGTGCGCGCGCTGCTGGCCGCGCTCGACTGGATCCCGGTGCGGCTGACCGCGCTGTCGTTCGCGGTGGTCGGCGACTTCGAGGATGCCGTCGCCTGCTGGCGCACGCAGGCGGCGCGGTGGGCGGCGCAGGAGGGCGGCGCGGCCGCGGGCATCCTGCTCGCCGCGGGCGGCGGGGCGCTCGGCGTGCAGTTGGGCGGCGTGCTGCCCACGCTCACCGGCGACCCCGACGTGCGGCCGGACCTGGCGTGGGCGACCCGGTCGAGCCGGAGGTGCCAAGCCGTCGGCGGTCGGCCTGGTCTGGCGCGCGCTGGTGCTGTGGCTGCTGCTGATCCTGCTGCTGACGCTCGCCAGCCTCGCGTGAGCTGCAATACAGGTGCCTGGGGGCCGTCAGAGGCGGCTGGCGGCTGTAATCAGCACCGAACAGGTGCCGAGTGGTCGATGCGTCGGCGGCGACTGGCTTACAGCTCTGACCCCGAATTCGGGGAAATGAGGGTCAGACTCGAATTTCCCGGCGCCGTCCCGCACTCGGCCGCGAGCGGCGTCAGGGAAATTCGAGTCTGACCCTCATTTCCCGCCGGCCTCGCGCACGAGCGCGTGCAGCAACGCCAGTCGGTGCGGCGCGACCGTCCCCGCGGCCACGGCCGCGGCGACCGCGCAGCCGGGCTCGCGGTCGTGCCGGCAGTCGCGGAACCGGCATTGCCCGAGGAACGGGCGCATTTCGACGAACGCGTGCGCCAGTGCGGCGGGGTCGAGGTGCGCGAGTCCGAACGCCTTCATCCCCGGCGAGTCGACGATCCACGCATCGCCGCCGGCAGCCGGCAGCGGATAGAGCGCGGTCGCCGTGGTCGTGTGCCGGCCGGCGTTCAGCGCCGCCGACACCTCCGTCGTGCGCACGGAGGCGTCCGGCACCAGCGCGTTGATCAACGTCGACTTGCCCATTCCGGATTGCCCGACCAGCACCGTGTGCTGCGCGACGAGCCACGGCAGCACCGGCGCCGCGTCGCGCTTCGCGGCGACCTCGACGACCGGGTAGCCCAGCGCCGCGAACGGCGCCAGCCGCGCGCGCAGCGCCGCGAACGCGGGCAGGTCGGCCTTGTTGGCGACGACGACGTAGCGGCAGTCCGCGGACTCGGCGGCGATCATCCAGCGGTTCAGCAGCTCCTCGTCGAGCGAGAGGTCGGGGGCGACGACCGCCATCACCTGCGTGACGTTGGCGGCCAGCAGCTTTTCCTTGAACGCGTCCGAGCGCCAGACGAGGTTGCGCCGCGGCACCACGGCCTCGATGGCGCCGCCGCCGACGACCAGCTGCACTTCGACCCGGTCGCCCACGGCGAGCGCCAGTGCGCGGCCCTTCAACACGCAGTCGACGCGAGCCCCGTCCGCGAGCAGGACGCTGAAGTGCCGCCGATGCGCCGCCACGACCAGCCCCTGCACCCGCGGGGCCGCCGCTGCCTGCGCGCGCCCCTCGCTCAAGCGAACAGGCGCTCGACCCTGGCCGCGCACGCGACGTCGTTCTCCGTCACGCCGCCGGCGTCGTGGGTCGAGAAGCGGACGACGCAGCGCGCGTAGTGCACCGCGAGGTCGGGGTGGTGGTTCTCGCGCTGCGCGATCCAGGCGAGCGCGTTGACGAAGGCGATGGTCTCGCGCCAGTCGGCGAAGGCGAACGTCTTCTCGATCCCCCGTCCGTCGAATGTCCATCCGGGCAGCGCCGCGACTTCCGCGGCGATCTCCGCCGCCGTCAGCCGCGGCGCGCCCGGACGGCAACGCCGCGCCGCGAGCGCGGCCAGCGGCGTATCGGGCACACCGGCGGCGTCGAGCGCAGTGCCGCCGCTCATGCCGGCATGGCCAGCGGCGGCGAGCCCGCGAGCGCCTCGATGCGCGCGACGCGGAGCGCCGCGGGCGGGTGCGAGTCGTAGAACGCCGAGTGCAGCGGGTCGGGCGTCAGCGTCGCCGCGTTGTCCTCGTACAGCTTGACCAGCGCCTGCACCAGCGCGGCCGCCGAAGCGTGGCGGGTCGCGAACGCGTCCGCCTCGAACTCGTGGCGGCGCGAGTACTGCGCCGACAGCGGCTCCAGCACGAACGTGAACACCGGCAGCGCCAGCAGGAAGAGCTCGAGCGCCACCCCCGGCCTTGCCAGCGCGACCGGCAGCATCGAGGCGGGAATGCCGAGGCCCGTGTAGAACCACGGCTCGCGCGCGAGCCACGCGAGCAGCGCGAGCACCGCGAGCGACAGCGCCGCCGACCACGCGACGCGCTTGGCCACGTGGCGCAGCCGGTAGTGGCCGAGCTCGTGCGCGAGCACCGCCTCGACCTCGTCCGGCGCCAGCCGGTCGAGCAGCGTGTCGAAGAACACGATGCGCTTGGCGCGGCCGAACCCGGTGAAGTAGGCGTTGCCGTGCCCGGAGCGCTTCGAGCCGTCCATCACGAAGAGCCCCGCGCTGCGGAAGCCGCAGCGGGCGAGCAGCGCCTCGACGCGCGCGCGCGCTGCGGACTCGCCCATCGGCGTGAACTTGTTGAACAGCGGCGCGATGACGGTCGGATAGAGGACGAGGACCAGCAGCTGGAAGGCCATCCACGCGCCCCACGCCCACAGCCACCACAGCGGCCCGGCCGCGCGCATCAGCCACAGCACCAGCACCAGCAGCGGCAGGCCCAGCACCGCGGCGACGGCGAGTCCCTTCGCGAGGTCGGCGAGCCACAGCTTCGGCGTCATCCGGTTGAAGCCGAAGCGCTCCTCGATCCGGAACGTGTGGTACCACGAGAACGGCAGGCCGACGACGCCGTAGACGACGCCGGCGGCCACGAACATCAGCACGTCGCGCCAGAGCGGCGCCGCCGGCACCGTCTCGGTCCACGCGACGATGGCGGCGAGCCCACCGCCTGTCGTCATCGCCAGCAGCAGCAGCGCGTCCGCCGCCGTGTGGAGCATCGCGAGCCGCTGCTTGGCCGCCGTGTAGTCGGCCGCCTTGCGGTGCGCGGCGATGCCGATGCGCGCGGCGAACGCGGCGGGCACGGCGTCGCGGTGCGCCGCGACGTGCGCGACCTGCCGCCGCGCGAGCCACAGCCGCACGGCGACGGACGCCGCCAGCGCGGCGACGAACACGGCGGTGAAAGCGGTCGAGGTCACGGAAGGCGCGGGCGGACGTGCGACAATCGGGCCGGTCATTCTACGCCACGCCCCCATGCCCCAGGACCCCAACCGCCTGATCTGGATCGACCTCGAGATGACCGGGTTGCGGCCCGACGCCGACCGCATCATCGAGGTCGCGCTGGTCGTGACCGACCACGACCTGGCGACGGTCGCCGAAGGGCCGGTGTGGGCCGTCCACCAGGACGACGCCGTGCTCGACGGCATGGACGCGTGGAACACCGGCACGCACGGCAAGAGCGGGCTCACCGCGCGGGTGCGGGCGTCCGCGCTCGACGAGCGCGCGGTCGAGGCGCAGGCGCTCGCGTTCCTGCGCGAGCACGTGCCCGCCAAGGCGTCGCCGATGTGCGGCAACTCGATCTGCCAGGACCGGCGCTTCCTCGCGCGCTGGATGCCGGAGCTCGAGGACTGGTTCCACTACCGGAACCTCGACGTGTCGACGCTGAAGGAACTCGCGCGGCGCTGGAAGCCCGACGTGCTGAAGGGCGTGCCCAAGGAAGGCCGGCACGAGGCGCTGGCCGACGTCTACGAGTCGATCGCGGAACTCAGGCACTACCGCGAGACCCTCATCCGCCCGTAGACGCGCGATCGTCGACACGATGAGGTTCTGCAGCCACTGCGGGTCGGACCGGATCGAGACGCGCGTCCCGGAGGGCGACACGCTGCCGCGCTTCGTCTGCGCGGCGTGCGGGACGATCCACTACCAGAATCCGAAGGTCGTCGTCGGCTGCCTGCCCGAGTGGGAGGGCCGCGTGCTGCTGTGCAAGCGCGCGATCGAGCCGCGGCACGGCCTGTGGACGCTGCCGGCGGGCTTCCTCGAGAACCAGGAGACGGTCCCCGCCGGCGCCATCCGCGAGACGCTGGAGGAGGCCAACGCGCGCGTGACGGGCAGCGAGCTCTACACGATGATCAGCCTGCCGCAGATCAACCAGGTCTACGTGATGTTCCGGGCGCAGCTCGCCGATCTCGACTTCGGCCCCGGCCCGGAGAGCCTCGACGTCCGCCTGTTCGCGGAGCACGAGGTGCCGTGGGAGGAGCTCGCGTTCCGCACGATCGCCCGCACGCTGCGCCGCTACTTCCTCGACCGCAAGGAAGGCCGCTTCCGCGTGCACGTGAGCTCGCTCGAGCGGCGGCCGCCGGTCGTGCACCGGGTGCTCGCCGCACACTGACCCGGCGAGGGTCAGCGCGGGGCTGCTCGCGCGCAGGGCCGCACCGCCACGACCGCGCCTTCGGCCGTCGGGCCGACCAGCGCGCCGAGCGTGCGGCATCCGTCGCGCCAGCACAGCCGGTAATCCTTCGTGAAGCCTGAGCGCGTGAGGCGCAACTCGTCGAGAGTGCGTCGCGGCGCCCACGTCCAGCCGCCGTCGCGCAGCGTCGCTTCCGGAGGGGGCTCCATGCCCGCGCCGTTGCCCTCGACGCGCGCCTGCGCGAGCAGGAGCTTGTCCCCGGCGACCTCGTAGC
>JBGAMF010000188.1:0-3209 GCA_044223185.1 Casimicrobiaceae bacterium
GGCGCCCGTGCCCGTGCCCGTGCCCGTGCCCGTGCCCGTGCCCGTGCCCGCCGCACCGCCGACGGTGCCGCCCGGCGTGCGCGTCGCACCCGACGATCCCGCCGTCGTCGCCGGGCCGGCGCGCTTTCCGGTGGCCGACGGCGACGTCGCCGGCTCTCTCGCGCGCCCGGCCGCGGCGGGACGCCACCCGATCGTGCTCGTCTGCCACGAGAACCGCGGCCTCACGCCGCACATCGAGGACGTCACGCGGCGGCTCGCGAAGGCCGGCTACGTCGGCGTCGCCGTCGACCTCGTGTCGCGCGACGGCGGCACGGCCGCGCACGCGTACGAGGCCATCCCCGGCCTCCTCGGCAAGGCGCCGGCGGGGCAGGCGGTCGCCGATTTCCAGGCGGCGCTCGCCTACGCGCAGGCGCAGCCGTTCGCGCGCGCCGACCGGGTCGCGATGATCGGCTTCTGCTTCGGCGGCGGCGTCACGTGGCGCGTCGCGGCCGCGACGCCGGCGCTGCGCGCGGCGGTGCCGTTCTACGGCCTGCCTGCCGCCGCCGCCGACGTGCCGAAGATCGAGGCGGCGGTGCTCGCGATCTACGCGGGGCGCGACGAGCGGATCAACGCGACGATTCCCGCGACCGAGGCCGCGATGCGCGCGGCCGGCAAGACGTTGCGCAAGGTCGTCTACCCCGACACCGAGCACGCGTTTCACAACGACACCGGGAGCCGCTACGACGCGGCGGCGGCGAAGGCCGCGTGGGACGAGACGCTCGCGTGGCTTGCGCGTTACCTCGCCTGAGCTTTCAGGGGAGACGCGGGGCGGCCGCCGCGGTCCGGCGACCGGTGACGGCCGCCGTGGTGCCGACGAAGCTCGTGTGCCCCGCCAGCGCGTCGCCGGCGACCTGCGCGCGCAGCGTGCGCACGGCGCCGAACGGATCGACGAACGTGAACCCGAGCGTCGCGCCGTTGACGAAGGCACCGAGCAGCGGCTGCGCGCGGCCGCGCATCGTCAGCGTGCCGCCGACGCGCTGGAACTGCTGCACGAGCTCGACCTCGCCGAACGGCGTCCCGTCCTCCTCCGCGAGCGCCCAGCGGCCGGCGACCGGCGCCGGCACGATCCACAGGAACGCCTGCGCTTCGGGGGTGCCGATCTTCTCGTCCGGCTCCCACTCGCCCATGTCCCACATGTGCGAGACGACGCGCGTGCCGGGCTTCATGGCGAGGAGCTGCGGCCGCAGCTGCTGGTTCAACTCCGGCAGCAGGTAGAGCGTGACGACGGTGGCGCGCGAAAAGTCTTCCTTGAAGATGTCGCCGCGGACGATGCGGACGCGGTCGGCCACGCCGGCGCGCTCGGCGTGGCGGCGCGCCAGCGCGGCCAGGTCGGCGTCGTACTCGATGCCGACGGCGGTGGCGCCGAAGTCGCGTGCTGCCGCGATGGGGATCCGGCCCTCGCCGGCGCCCAGGTCGTAGACGACGTCGCCGCGCCCGGTGCGTGCGAGTTCGAGCATGCGCCGGACCATCGCGTCGGGCGTCGGCAGCCACATCACGTCCTTCCCCTCCTGCCGCAGCTTCGGCTCGTGCAGCGTGTCGCCGTAGCGGGGAAAGTCCTGTGCGGGAGCGGCCGGCGCAAGCGCGACCAGCGTGGCGAGCGCCACGCCGGCGGCGAAGTGCGGACGTCGAGGTTGTGAAGTCAAGGGAAGATTCCGGAACAGAGGGGCGGAGGCCGGCCGCGCGGGGGCCCCGCGCAGCGCGCATCGTAGCGCGGTCCGGCGCACAATGGCGGCGGCCGGCGCGAACCTGCGGAGGACGACGCGATGAGTGCAAGGATCTTCCCGGACGACATCCTCTTCTTCCAGCGGCTGCTGCGCTCGGACGGCCTCTATCTCGCCGACCTCGACGGCCTCTGGGGGCCGCTCACGGAAGGCGCGGTCGTCGAGTTCGAGCGGCAGGCGGATGTGATCGCCGCTGCCGTCGGCACCTTCGACGCGCGCTCCGAGAACAACGTCCGCACGCTCGCCGTGCGCGCGCAGCGGCCGGCGCGCGAGTTCCTCGCGCGCGTCCGCGCCGCCGGCCTCCACGCGCGGATCATCTCCGGCACCCGCACGTACGCGATGCAGGACGCGCTGTACCGGCAGGGCCGCTTCGGCAACCCCGGCCCGCGCGTGACCAACGCGCGCGGCGGCCAGAGCAACCACAATTTCGGCATCGCGTGGGACATCGGCATCTTCACGGCGGCCGACGGCTATCTCGGCGACGGTCCCGCGTACGACGATGCTGCGGCAGCGGGCCTTTCGGCCGAGCTCGAGTGGGGCGGCGACTGGGTGAGCTTCGTCGACAAGCCGCACTACCAGCTCGCGACCGGCATGCCGCTCGCCGAGCTGCGCGAGCGCTTCGAGAGCGGCGCGGGTTTCGACTAGGACGAAAGCGTCTTCTTCACCGCGTCCACGGAGCGCAGCGCGAG
The DNA here is from genome assembly GCA_044223185.1 of Casimicrobiaceae bacterium. GTDB lineage: Bacteria > Pseudomonadota > Gammaproteobacteria > Burkholderiales > Casimicrobiaceae > VBCG01. The sequence goes on from JBGAMF010000188.1 coordinate 2,450, forward strand.
CGCGGCGATCGTCAGCGTGGGGTTGGCGGCGCCGCCGGTCGGGAACACCGCGCTGCCCTCGATGAAGAGGTTGGGGTGGTCGAACGTGCGCAGGTCCGCGTCGACGACGGCGGACTTCGCGTCGCGTCCCATCCGCGCGGTGCCCATCACGTGTCCCGCGCCCTGGAACTGGCTGTCGGGATTGTGGTGGATCTCGGTGGCCTTGATGCGGACGAACGCCTCCTCGTGGATGCGGCGCGCTTCGGCGAGCCCGGCCTTCGTGTAGTCGTCCAGCCGGTACGTGATGCGGGGCCGCGGCAGTCCCAGCTTGTCGCGATGGTCGTAGTCGGGGACGATGCGGTTCTGCGGGTCGGGCAGCTGCTCGGTCAGCGTGCCGAAGCGGATCTGGCGCGACGTGCGGTCGAGGATCGCCTTCTGCAGCGCCGCGCCGCGCAGGCCGCGCGACGCGAGCTGCTGCGCGTCGGTGGTGGGCGCGCCCGTGGGCCACGACCAGCCGTCGTTGCCGATCTCGATGCGGAACGACGGGCGCGTCGCGCGCCAGTCGCCGGCGCGCGTGTTCTCGACGCCCGACGTCGACAGCGGCCCGCGGTACGGCCAGACCGGCACGCCCGCGAGCGCGTACGAAAGCTGCACCGGGTGGTCCATCAGGTGGCGGCCGACCATGTCGCTCGCGTTCGCGACGCCGTTCGGGGCGCCCGGCCCGCGCGAGATCAGCAGCAGCTTGGGGATCTCCATCGCGTGCGCGGCCAGCACGAACACC
>JBGAMF010000059.1:0-25571 GCA_044223185.1 Casimicrobiaceae bacterium
GTCGGCGAGCCGCTCGCCGACGCGCAGCGCGGCTGCGAGCTGCGCCGTCGTCGCCTCGCGCGGGCCGACGACGCCGACCGGCACGCGCAGCGGGTGGCCGCTGTCGCGCTGCAGCCACGTCGCGGCACCGACGACGTCGAGGCGCTCGCCGTGCGCGACGTGCTCGGCGCTGCGCACGTAGGTCCACGCGCGCGTGACGGCGTCGAAGCTGCGCCCCTGCGCGTCGTAGAGCGCGCGGGCGGGCCGGTCGAGGTCGAAGGTGGCGGTCGTCATGACGGAGGTGGGTGCGGATTCGGGGCGGCCGTCGGCGGCCGGGCGCCGGCGCCGGCACGCCGGCGGCGTGCAGCGCGGATGCTAACATCCGCGCTCGCGTCACGGCCGCGCAACGCGCGCCGTCGCGCGGCGCGCACCGGTCCCCGGGCCACCCGCCCGAGCGCGGCGGGGTGGCGCCGACCGCCGGAGACCCCGCGTGTTCGCCTGGTTCGAACGTCTCGTCCATCCGTATCCCGACGCGCCGCCGGCGCCGCCGCCGCGCGGCTTCCTCGCGTTCCTGTGGGCGTGCTCGGCGGGCCTGCGCCCGTGGCTCGTCGCGACGGTGCTGCTGACCGCGGCCATCGGCGCGTTCGAGGCGCTGCTGTTCAGCATGCTGGGCAGCATCGTCGACTGGCTCGCCACGGTGGAGCCGGCGCAGCTGTGGGCGCGCGAGGGCGGCCGCCTGCTGCTGCTCGCCGGCGTGCTGGCCGGCAGCGTCGCCGTCGTCGCGCTGCAGTCGGTGATCAAGCACCAGGCGATCTTCGGCAACTTCCCGATGCTGCTGCGGTGGAACTTCCACCGGTGGATGCTCGGCCAGAGCATGCACTTCTTCCAGGACGAGTTCGCCGGGCGCATCGCGACCAAGGTCATGCAGACGGCGCTCGCCGTGCGCGACACCTGGCTCATCGTCTGCGAGCTCGTCGTGTTCGTCGTCATCTACTTCGTCACGCTGCTCGCGGTGCTGGGCGGCTTCGACCCCTGGCTGCTCGTGCCGTTCCTCGCGTGGCTCGCGCTGTACGTCGCCGCGCTCAGGTACTTCGTGCCGCGGCTCTCCCGCGTCGCGCGCGAGCAGGCCGACGCGCGCTCGCTGATGACCGGCCGGATCACCGACGCGTACACGAACGTCGTGACGGTGAAGCTCTTCTCGCACGCGCGGCGCGAGGCCGCGTACGCGCGGGGCGCGATGGCCGAGTTCCTCGCGACCGTGCACACGCAGATGCGCCTCGTCGCCGGCTTCGAGATCGTCAACCACGTGCTCAGCATGGCGCTGATCGCCGCCACGGCCGGCGCCACGCTGTGGCTGTGGACGCAGGGCGCCGCGACCGTGGGCGCCGTCGCCGCCGCGACCGCGATGGCGCTGCGCCTCAACGGCATCTCGCACTGGGTGATGTGGGAGATGGCGGCGCTCTTCGAGCACATCGGCACCGTGCAGGACGGCATCAACACGCTGGCGCGGCCGCACGCGGTCGTCGACGCGCCGGACGCGCGGCCGCTCGCGGTCACGCGCGGCGAGATCCGCTTCGAGCACGTCAGCTTCGCCTACGGCGGGCGCACGAACGTGATCGACGACCTGTCGCTCGTCATCCGGCCGGGCGAGAAGATCGGGCTCGTCGGGCGCTCGGGCGCCGGCAAGTCGACGATCGTCGGCCTGCTGCTGCGCTTCTACGACGTGGGCAGCGGGCGCATCCTGATCGACGGGCAGGACGTCGCGCACGCGACGCAGGAGAGCCTGCGCGAAGAGATCGCGATGGTGACGCAGGACACGTCGCTGCTGCACCGCTCGGTGCGCGAGAACATCGTCTACGGGCGGCCGGACGCCACCGACGCCGACATGGAGGCAGCCGCACGGCGCGCCGAGGCCGCGGACTTCATCGCGGGCCTCACCGACCCCAGGGGGCGCCGCGGCTACGACGCGCACGTCGGCGAGCGCGGCGTCAAGCTCTCCGGCGGGCAGCGGCAGCGCATCGCGATCGCCCGCGTGATGCTGAAGGACGCGCCGATCCTGCTGCTCGACGAGGCGACGAGCGCGCTCGACTCCGAGGTCGAGGCGGCGATCCAGCAGAGCCTGTACCGGCTGATGGAGGGCAAGACCGTCGTGGCGATCGCGCACCGGCTCTCCACGATCGCCGCGATGGACCGGCTGGTCGTGCTCGACCAGGGCCGCATCGTCGAGGAAGGCGACCACCGCGGCCTGCTCGCGCGCGGCGGCCTCTACGCGCGGCTGTGGGCGCACCAGAGCGGCGGGTTCCTCGGCGCGGACGACGACGAGGCCATCGCGGTCGAGCAGCCGCCGGCCGACGCCGACCGCGTCGACGCCGAGGCGGCCACCCCGCGGCTCGAGCCTTCGCGCATCGGCCACGACCGGCCGGCCGGGTCGGAGCCGGTCGCGCGATAATGACGGCATGACGGAACCGCGCGACCAGGTCGACTACGTATCCGGCAGGACGCGCCTCTTCGGCATCGTCGGCCACCCGATCGAGCAGGTCCGCTCGCCGGAGATGATCACGGCCGAGATGACGGGCCGCGGCCACGACGCGGTGCTCGTGCCGCTGCACGTGCTGCCCGATGCGTTCGACACCGTCGTCCCGCAGCTCATGCAGGTCCGCAACCTGGGCGGCCTCGTGTTCACGATCCCGTACAAGGCGCGCGCGTGCGCGCTGGCCGACGAGCTGCTGCCGCAGGCGCGCGTGATCGGCGCGATCAACGCGCTGGCGCGCGGCCGCGACGGCCGCTGGCGCGGCGAGATCTTCGACGGGCTGGGCTGCGTCGAAGCGCTGCGCCGGCGCGGGATCGCGCTCGCCGGCCGGCGCGTGCTGCTGCTGGGCGCCGGCGGGGCCGGCTCGGCGATCGCCGCCGCGGTCGCGGCCGAGCGGCCCGCCGCGCTCGCGATCTACGACGTCGACGGCGTGCGCGCCGCCGACGTCGCCGCGAAGGTCGCCGGCGCGCAGCCCGGCGTGGCCGTGCACGCGGGCGCGGCCGACGCGGAGGCCGCCGACGTGCTGCTCAACGCGTCGCCGGTCGGCATGCTCGACGACGCGCGGCTGCCGATCCCCGTCGACTCGCTGCCGCGCGAGCTCGTCGTGTTCGACGCGATCGTCAAGCCGGAGCGCACGCCGCTCATCGCGCTGGCCGAACGGTGCGGCTGCACGACCGTCTACGGCCGCGAGATGATGCGCGGCCAGATCGCGCGGATGGTCGACTTCTTCTACGCCTAGCGGCTCAGCGCCGGTCGGGCGGCGGCGGTCGCCACGCCGGCAGCTCCCGTCCCGGCGCGCGGAGCACGCGGACCATCCGCACCGCGGTCTCGCGTCCGCCGTAGTAGCCGGGCACGCGCAGCGTTTCGGTGAAGCCGGCGGCGGCGTACAGCGCGCGCGCCGCGTGGTTGCCGGCGCGCAGCTCGAGGTGGACGCTCGCGGCGCCGGCCACGGCCGCCGACTCGACGAGCCACCCGACGAGCGACCGCGCGATGCCGCGGCGGCGATGCGCCGGCCGCACGGCGAGCAGCGCGAGGTGCGCACGCTCGTCGCCGAACGCCATGACGGCGAATCCGGAGACGGCCGCGCCGTCGCGCGCGACCAGCGCCACCGTGTCGGGGTCGGCGATCATCCGCGCAACCCGGGGGGGCCGGTACGCCCAGCCCAATCCCGCTTCGATCAGGTCGCGCGCCATCTCCGCCAGCGCCCGCGCGTCGGCGGGGCGCGCGAACTCGAGCGGGACGTCGCGCAGGGCCATGGGGCATTCTGCCAGCGGAGGCGCGCAACGCAAGGACCTGCCGCGGGCCGTGTCGGGCGCGCGATGCGCGTACGGGCGCGGTGCCGCCCGTTCCCGGCAGGGCGCTCAGCAGCGGCGCGCTGACGGCGCGCCTGCCGCGTGCGCGCCGCCGGCGTCGCCCGGCCTGCCGAACAGCTCGGCGAGCGCGCGCTGGTAGTCGCCGTTGCCCGTCCACATGCTGTTGTTGTGCGAGCCGTTCTCGACCAGCAGCAGGCGCTTGGGCTCCGGCGCGGCGCCGTACAGCGCCTGCGAGAATTTCGCGGGGATGAACCGGTCGCCGGCGCCGTGGACGACGAGCACCGGCACGTCGATCGAGCGGATCTTGGAGATCGAGTCGAAGCGCTGCGTGAGGATGAGGCTCGTCGGCAGCCAGCTCCACGACAGCTCCGCGGCGACGTCCGGCAGCGACGTGAACGTCGCCTCGACGATGAGGCCGCGCGCCTGCGGCCGGCACGCCGCGCCGTCGGCGGCGAGCTTCGCCGCGAGGTCGATCGCGACCGCGCCGCCGAGCGAGTGCCCGTAGATCAGCCGGCGCGCGGGGTCGGGCTGGCGCTCGGTGAGCCACTTCCAGCCGGCCATCGCGTCCTCGTACACCATCTGCTCGGACGGCAGGTCGCCGTCGCTCTTGCCGAACCCGCGGTAGTCGATCGCGAACACCGAGTAGCCGAACTCGCGCAGCTGCGCGATCCGGCGCAGGTGGCCGGTCAGGTTCCAGCGGACGCCGTGCAGGTAGTAGACGACGGGGGCGTCCGGATCGGCGTCCGGCCACCACCACGCGTGGATGCGCTGCGCGTCCGGCGCCGCGGACACGGTCAGATAGACGTCCTGCACTTCGGCCGGCACCCCGCTGAACCAGCCGGCGTCGCTCTTCTCGACGCGGAACGTGAGCGCTCGCTCCTTCTCCTCGAGCGTCGTGCAGCCGGTGACGAGGCCGAGCGCCACCAGCGCGCCGACGAAGGCGCGCACCAGGACGGAGCGGGACGGCAAGCGGCGCAACACGGGCACTGGGCGGTCGGCGGGTTCCGGATCGACGCGGCGGGGTGCCGGGCCGCCGACATCGTAGCGGCCCGGATCCCGAAAAGACACCCGTGCGGCGGCGAAGGTTCCTTCAAACCGGCACAATCGGGGCTCCGACCGGCCCCGCCCGGCGTCCGCAGCGCGCCCATGCCCCCCGTCACCACCGCCCTCCTCGTCGCCAACGTCGCCGTCTACCTGCTGCAGACGCTGGCGCCCGGCCTCGCCGGGCCGTTCGCGCTGTGGCCGCTGTCGGCGTCGCGCGCGAGCGGCGGCGTCGTGTCCTTCGAGCTCTGGCAGCTCGTCACGTACGGCTTCCTCCACGCCGGCTTCGTGCACCTCGCGTTCAACATGTTCGCGCTGTACATGTTCGGCGGCGCGATGGAGCAGGTGGTCGGCCCGCGCCGCTACCTCGCCTACTACTCGGCGTCGGTCGTCGCGGCGGCAATCGCGCAGCTCCTGGTGACGCAGTGGCTGGGCGGGCTGTACCCGACGGTCGGCGCGTCGGGCGGCGTGTTCGGGCTGCTGCTCGCCTACGCGGTGTACTTCCCGCACAACCGCGTGATGCTGCTGTTCCCGCCGATCCCCGTGCCGTCGCGCGTGTTCGTCGTCGTCTACGCGGCGATCGAGCTCATCCTCGGCATCGGCGGCTCGCAGGCCGGTGTCGCGCACTTCGCCCACCTGGGCGGCCTCGTCGGCGGCGGCGCGATGCTCTGGTACTGGCGCAACGTCGGGCGGCGGTGAGGGTCGGGCCCTCTACGGCGCCGACTCGCGGCGGCGAGGGCCCGACTCCAGCGCCCGCCACACGCGCTCGGGCGTCAGCGGCATCTGCAGCGCGTCCGCTTCACGGCAACCGGCGCGCGCGAGCGCGTCGAGCACCGCGTTGACGACGGTCGGCGTCGCGCCGATCGTGCCCAGCTCGCCCACGCCCTTCACGCCCAGCGGATTGAGCGCCGTGGGCGTGGCCTCGTCGGTGGTCATGACGAACGGCGGCGCCATCGTCGCGCGCGGCAGCGCGTAGTCGAGGAACGTCCCGGTCAGCGGCTGGCCCGTCTCGCGGTCGAACACGACGCCCTCGGCGAGCGCCTGCCCGATGCCCTGCAGCGCGCCGCCTTCGAGCTGGCCGGCGACGACCATCGGGTTCACGACGCGGCCGACGTCGTTGACCGACCAGTAGCCGGCGACGTCGACGGCGCCGGTCTCGGGGTCGACCTCGACTTCGCAGACGTGGCAGCCGTTCGGCCACGTCGCGTCGGCCACCGCGCTCTTCGACTCGACCGCGATGCGCGCGCCGGGCTGCTTGCGCGCGAGGTCGAACAGCCCGACGGCGCGATCGGTGCCGACGATGCGGAAGACGCCTTCGCGGTACTCGATGTCGGCGACCGCGGCCTCGAGCTCCGCCGCCGCGAGCTCCTGCGCCTTCTTCACCGTGCGCTCCGACGCGACGTGCACGGCCGAGCCGCCGACGAACAGCGACCGCGAGCCGGCGCTGCCGAAGCCCGTCGCGCGGTCGGTGTCGCCGAACGCGACGCGGATCCGCTCCAGCGGCACGCCGAACACGTCGACGGCGAGCTGCGCGAACGTCGTCGCGAGCGACGTGCCCATCGGCTGCGTGGCCGAGAAAATCTCGATCGTGCCGTCGCCGCCGACGGTGACCAGCACGCGCTCGGCGAACACGTCCGCACCCGTCCACTCGACGAACGTCGCGACCCCGCGCCCGCGCAGGCGGCCGCGCCGCCGCGACGCCGCCGCGCGCGCGTCGAATCCGCTCCAGTCGGCGAGCGCCAGCGCCTGGTCCAGGACGCGCTCGAACTGGCCGCAGTCGTAGGTCTTGCCCATCGGGTTGCGGTACGGCATCTGCGCCGGGCGGATCAGATTGCGCCGGCGCAGCTCGACCCGATCGAGCCCCGTCTGCCGCGCCGCGGCGTCGAGCAGGCGCTCGATCGTGTAGACGGCCTCCGGCCGGCCGGCGCCGCGGTACGGCCCGGTCGGCGTCGTGTGCGTCAGCACGCCGGCGATGCGCACGTCGATCGCCGGAATTTCGTAGACCGACGTCGACACCCACGGCCCGATCATGAGCTGGATCACCACGCCGGCGGGTGTCGCGTACGCGCCCAGGTTCGCGTGCGAGTGCACCGACAGCGCGAGGATGCGTCCGTCGCGATCGAGCGCGAGCGACGCGCGGCTCGCGAGGTCGCGGCCGTGCGACGCCGCGAGGAACTCCTCCATCCGGTCGGCCGTCCACTTCACCGGCCGGGCGAGCAGGCGCGCGCAGTGCGCGGCCACCACGTCCTCCGCGTAGAGCGCCGTCTTCATCCCGAAGCCGCCGCCGACGTCGCCGACCAGCACGCGCACGCTGTCGGCCGGGACGCCGAGGACTTGGCCGGCGAGCTCGTCGCGCAGGCCGGTCGGCGTCTGGCACGACACGCGCAGCGTGAAGCGGCCCGTCGCGGCGTCGTGCGCGGCGAGTGTCGCGCGCGGCTCGAGCGGGCACGGCGCGAGGCGCTGGTTCGCAAGGTCGAGCGTGACCACGTGCGCCGCCGCGGCGAAGGCCGCGGCCGCCGCCTTCGCGTCGCCGTGGCGCTTCTCGCACGCGACGTTGCCGGTGGCCGCCGGCCAGACGAGGGGCGCGTCGGGGACGAGGGCGTCGGCGAGCGCGGCCACCGCGGGCAGCGGCTCGTAGCGTACGCCGACGGCTTCCGCGGCGTCGCGCGCCCGCACGCGCGTTTCCGCGACGACCGCGGCCACGGCCTCGCCGACGTAGCGGACCGTGTCGACGGCGAGCGCGCGCTGCGGCGGCCCGGCGGTCGGCGTGCCGTCGGGACGCTTGAAGTCGGCGGACTGGACGAGCGGCTTCACGCCGGCGCGCACGAGGTCCGCGCCGGTGACGACCGCGAGCACGCCGGGCAGCGCCATCGCCGCCGCGGTGTCGAGCGCGGCGATGCGCGCGTGCGCGTGCGGCGAGCGCACGAAGACGACGTGCGCCTGCCCGGGCAGCGTGAAGTTGTCGGCGAACCGGCCGCGGCCGGTGAGGAGCGCGTCGTCCTCCATGCGGCGCACGGCGCGGCCGCTGCCGAAGCGGGCGTGCTGGGTGGGGTCGGTCACGGGCGGGATTGGGGGTAAGATGCGCGGCCACCATCTTACCGCTCCGACCATGGTCTACCTCGTCGCCGGCCTCGTCCTCTTCCTCGGCGTGCACTCGGTGCGCATCGTCGCCGACGACTGGCGCACGGCGCAGGTCGCGCGCCTCTCCGAGCGGAAGTGGAAGGCCATGTACACGATCCTGTCGCTGGCGGGCTTCGCGCTCCTCGTCTGGGGCTACGGACAGGCGCGGCTCGATCCCGTCGTCCTCTGGTCGCCGCCGGTGTGGACGCGCCACCTCGCGTCACTGCTCCTGCTGCCGGCCTTCGTGCTGATCGTCGCCGGCAACATGCGCGGCACGCGCATCAAGGCCGCGGTCGGCCACCCGATGGTGCTCGGGACCAAGCTGTGGGCGTTCGCGCACCTGATCGCCAACGGCACGCTCGCCGACGTCGTGCTGTTCGGCGCGTTCCTCGCCTGGGCGATCGCCGACTATGCGTCGGCGCGCGGGCGCGACCGCGCGGCCGGCACCGTGTACCCGCAAGGCGCGCTGTCGCGCGACGCGCTCGCCGTCGTCATCGGCATCGCCGCGTGGGCCGCGTTCGGCTTCTGGCTGCACGGCCCGCTGATCGGCGTGCGGCCGTTCGGCTGACCCTCCAACTCCTTCTCCGCCCATGCGCAACACGCTCGCCACGCTGCTGCTTGCCTTCGCCGCCGCCACGCCGGCCGCGGCCGCCGAGATCCGCGTGCTGTCGGCCGGCGCCGTGGAGCCCGGCCTCGCGGCGTTCGCGGAGCTCGTCAGGCGCGACACCGGCCATGTTCTCGCGATCCAGTACAACACCGCGCCGCGGATCGCGCAGCGGCTCGCGGCCGGCGAGGTCTACGACATCCTGATCTCGCCGCCGGCGGCGATCGCGCAGGCGGCGAAGGACGGCAAGGTCGACCCGGCCACGCGCGCGCCGGTGGGCCGCGTGGGTGCCGGCGTCGTCGTGCGCGCCGGCGCGACCGCCCCGGACGTCGCCAGCGTCGAGGCGCTGCGGGCGGCGGTGCTCGCCGCCGACTCGCTCGTCTACAACACGGCGTCGACCGGGCTCTACCTCGACAAGCTCTTCGCGTCGATGGGGGTCGCCGAGGCGATCAAGGCGAAGACCACGCGCTACCCCGACGGCGCCGCCGTCATGGAGCACGTGCGGAAGGGCAGGGGCAACGAGCTCGGGTTCGGCGCGATCACGGAGATCCGGATGGTCGAGCCCACGGGCCTGCGGCTCGCCGGGCCGCTGCCCGCGGCCGTGCAGAACTACACGAGCTACGAGGCCGTCGCGATGACCGGTGCCGCCGACCCCGCGGCCGCGCGCGCGGTGCTCGCGCTGCTCGGCACGCCGGCCGGCAGGGCCGCGTTCGCCGCGGGCGGCGTCGAGTAGGCCGGCGCACGCGCTAAGTCGCGCGCCGGTCGCGCTCGACCGGCGACAGCGTGCCGATGCGCACGCCGAGCAGCCGAATGCGCCGCGCGAGCGACACGCGCTTCAGGCACAGGCCGGCCGCCCGGCGGATCGCCTGCGCGTCCTGCGTCGGCGCGTCGAGCGTGTGGTCGCGCGTGACCGTCGTGAAGTCGTCGTAGCGCAGCTTGATGCCGATCGTGCGGCCCGCGTAGCCCTTGCGCGCGAGGTCGCCGGCGAGCCGCTCGCACAGTTCGGTGAAGATGCGCGACAGCTCCGGCCGGTCGCGCCGCACGGACAGGTCGCGCTCGAAGGTCGTCTCGCGGCTCACCGACCGGGGCTCGCTCTCGGTGACGACGTCGCGGTCGTCGCGGCCCTGCGCGGCCGCGTGCAGCCACGCGCCGTACGAGCGGCCGAAGTGCTCGATCAGCCACGCCGGGTCCGCCTGCGCGAGCGCGCCGATCGTGCGCACGCCGAGGCCGTCGAGCTTCGCCGCGGCCTTCGGGCCGACGCCGTTGATCCGCCGCGGCGGCAGCGGCCAGATGCGCGTCGCCACGTCCTCGGGCATCAGCACGGTGAGCCCGTCGGGCTTGTCGAGCTCGGAGGCGATCTTGGCGAGCAGCTTGTTGGGCGCGACCGCGATCGAGCACGTGAGGCCCGTCGCTTCGTGCACCGCCGCCTTCAGCGCCTTGGCGACGTCGCGGGCGCGCCACCACGCGTCGATCTCGCTCTCCGGGAGCGTGTCGCCGCCCCAGCCGTCGGCCTCCTCACCCTCTCCCGCAAGCGCGCCCTCACCCCAGCCCTCTCCCGCAAGCGGGAGAGGGAGCAACGCTTGCGTGGCGAGCGTGGCGGGCACGCCGTCCGCGCCGGGAGGCTCGACCCCGGTCAGGTCGACGTAGATCTCGTCGATGCCGCGGTCCTCGATGCGCGGCGCGATCCGCGCGACCGCGGCCTTGAACAGGTGCGAGTAGCGGCGGTAGGCCTCGAAGTCCGTCGGCAGGAGCACGGCATCCGGCGCGAGCGCCGCGGCCTTCATGAGACCGAGCGCCGAATGCACGCCGAGCGCGCGCGCCTCGTAGGTCGCCGTCGTCACGACGCCGCGCCCGGCGTAGCCCGCGAGCGTCGCGAACCGGCGCACGGCCCGCCCGGTGGCGGGATCGACGGTCTCGACCGGCTGGTGGCGACGCCCGCCCCCGACGACCACCGGCCGGCCGCGCAGCTCCGGATAGCGCAGCAGTTCGACGGACGCGTAGAACGCGTCCATGTCGAGGTGCGCGACGAGGCGGAGCGGAGCGCGGGCCATGGCGACGCCCGGAACGGGGCGCCGTCATGGTACGACGCGGGAGGCAACGAGGGTCAGACTCGAACTTCCGGACGCCGAACTCCGATGCGCGCAGCCTTGTGCAGAAATTCGAGTCTGACCCTCGCTTCCGCGTCGGTGGTCAGTGCGACATCAGCACCGGCAACGTCATCGCCTGCAGCATCAGGCGGGTGACGCCGCCCAGCACGAGCTCGGAGATCCGCGGCCGGCTGTACGCGCCCATCACGACGAGGTCGCACGAGAGGTCCGCGGCGCGCGACAGCAGCAGGTTGCCCGCGTCGATGTCCTCGGCCACCTCGTGGCGCACCTTCGCCTCGATGTCGTGCCGCGCGAGGTAGGCGGCGATGCCGGCGTCCGACTGCGAATCGCGCACGGTGTCGTCGCCCGGCGCCGAGATCGACATCACGACGACGTTGTTCGCGCGCTTGAGGAACGGCAGCGCGTCGCAGACGGCGCGCGCCGACTCCCGCGTCTCTTTCCACGCGACGAGCACGCTGCTCCCGATCGTCGGGAACTGGCCGAAGTGCGGCACCAGCAGCACCGGGCGGCCGGCGCCCATCAGCATGCCGTGGACCAGGTCGTTGGCGAACGCCGCGTGCGCGTCCTCCGGCAGCGGCTGGCCGACGATCGCGATGTCCGCGTAGCACGTGTGCAGGATCGCCGCGTCGATCGGCGGGCCGGCCGGGGCGGTGAAGCGCGCGGCCGTCAGGCGCTCGGCGGCGACGGCGGCCCGGAAGCGCTCCTCGGCCCGCGCCTGTGCGTCGCCCGACTCGCGCAGGCGGCTCTCGACCACGGAGTCGGGCAGGATCGCCGACGTGAACGGCGTCATCTCGCGCGTGGGCGTCACGTACACGCCCTCGAGCTCTCCGCAGAAGGAACGCGCGAGCTGCGCCGCGACCTTGAGGCGGCGTTCGGACTGCTCGCTGTCGTCGACGTGAACGAGGAAGGTTCGGTAGCCCATGGTGCCCCCTGTGTGCGTGGCGGTATTGTGCACGGAAGCCGCGGCGGGCAGCTTGATGCCGGTCATGGCGCGCGCCGCGGCGCCGCCGGGCGCAACCATTCCGTCCTGCGGTGGGTCGAACGCAGACATTTGCAGGAGGCAGCGATGAAGCGGGGATGGGCTTGGGCGGCCGTGGCCGCGGTGCTGGCGGCGGGCGTCGCCGTCTACTACTGGCGCGCGGCCGCGCCGGCCGACCCTGCGCCTGTCGCAGCCGTTCCCCCGGCCCCCGCGGCGCCGCCGGCAACGACCGGGCCGCCGCCCATCGCCTATCCCGTGCCCGCGGCGCCGCCGGGCGCGCCGCCGTTGCCCGCGCTCGACCAGAGCGACGGCGTCGCGCGGGAGGCCGCCGTGGCCCTGTTCGGGCGCGACGCCTTCGCGCGCATCTTCCGCCCGGACGCGCTGGTGCGGCACTTCGTCGTCACGGTCGACAACCTGCCGCGCCGGACCGCCGCCGTGCGCCTGCTGCCGGTGCAGCCGGTGCCCGGCGCATTCGTCGTGCAGGGACGCGACGGCGACGCGACCATCGCCGCCGACAACGCGCTGCGCTACCGCCCGTACGTCGCCGTGCTGGAGGCCGCCGACGCCCGCCGGCTGGTCGCGGCCTACGTCACGCTCTACCCGCTGTTCCAGGCGGCCTACGTCGAGCTGGGCTACCCCGACGGCTGGTTCAACGACCGTCTCGTACAGGCGATCGACGACCTGCTGGCCGCGCCGGAGGTCGCCGCGCCGCGGGTGGTCCAGCCGAAGGTGCTCTGGGCGTTTGCCGACGCCGGCCTCGAGGCCCGCTCCGCCGGCCAGAAGATCATGCTGCGGATGGGCCCCGCCAACGCCGCCCGGGTGAAGGCACAGCTGCGGGCCATCCGCGCCGAGCTGGCCGCCGCGTCCGCGCCGCGCTGACGCGGGCCGGTCTTGGTATAATCCGCAGCGACTCCTTGTTGCCGCCGGCCGCGCCACGCCGGCGGTTTTTTGTTTCTGGGGGCGCGCGCGCGGGAAACGCAAGCGGCACGGTGCCGCACGGCGCGCGCGAACGCCGGGCACCGCTGCGATGCACGGGCCCCTTTTGCGAACAGCGGCAACGCAGCGCCCGGCGCGAAGCGCCAGCCAGACCCTTCCGAGTCCCCTTCACGGTCCGCCAGGCCCCCGATGAACGCCGCCACCCCCGCCGCCGACCTCGTGCGCGACGTCTCCCGCCGGCGGACGTTCGCGATCATCTCGCACCCGGACGCCGGCAAGACGACGCTGACCGAGAAGCTGCTGCTGTTCGGCGGCGCGATCCAGATGGCCGGCACCGTCAAGGCGCGCAAGAGCGCGCGCCACGCGACGTCCGACTGGATGGAGGTCGAGAAGCAACGCGGCATCTCGGTGACGAGCTCCGTGATGCAGTTCGAGTACGCGGACCACACGATCAACCTGCTCGACACGCCGGGCCACCAGGACTTCTCCGAGGACACCTACCGCGTGCTGACGGCGGTCGACGCCGCCGTCATGGTGATCGACGCCGCCAAGGGCGTCGAGGCGCAGACGATCAAGCTGCTCGAGGTGTGCCGGCTGCGCGCGACGCCCATCATCACGTTCGTCAACAAGATGGACCGCGAGGTGCGCGAGCCGCTGGCGCTGCTCGAGGAGATCGAGTCGGTGCTGCGGATCGACTGCGCGCCGGTGACGTGGCCGATCGGCATGGGCAAGACCTTCCGCGGCGTGTTCGACCTGCGGCACGACCGGCTCGTGCGCTTCACGCCGGGCGAGGAGCGCCGCACCGAGGACGCCGAGCTCATCGAGGGCCTCGCCAATCCGCGGCTGGACGCGCTGTTCCCCGGCGAGATGCCGGCGCTGCGCCACGACGTCGAGCTGATCCGCAGCGCGAGCTCGCCGTTCGACCTCGCGGAGTTCCTCGCCGGCCGGCAGTCGCCGGTGTTCTTCGGCTCGGGCATCAACAACTTCGGCGTGCAGGAGATCCTGAACGCGCTCGTCGAGTGGGCGCCGCCGCCGCAGCCGCGCGACGGCACCGCGCGCACGGTCCTGCCGACCGAGTCGCCGTTTTCCGGCTTCGTGTTCAAGATCCAGGCGAACATGGACCCGCGCCACCGCGACCGCATCGCGTTCTTCCGCGTCTGCTCGGGGCGCTACGCGCCGGCGATGAAGGTGCAGCACCAGCGGATGGGCCGCGAGATCAAGCTCGGCAACGTGATGACGTTCATGGCCAACGAGCGCGTCCAGAGCGAGGACGCGGTGGCCGGCGACATCATCGGCATCCACAACCACGGCCAGCTCTCGATCGGCGACACGCTCACCGAAGGCGAGGCGCTGCAGTTCAAGGGCATCCCGTACTTCGCGCCCGAGCTCTTTCGCGTCGCGCGCCCGCGCGACCCGTTCAAGGCGAAGCAGCTTCAGAAGGGGCTGCAGCAGCTCGGCGAGGAGGGCGCGATCCAGGTGTTCGAGACCACGGTCGGCAACACGCTGCTGCTGGGCGCCGTGGGCCAGCTGCAGTTCGAGGTGGTCGCCGCGCGGCTGGCCGCCGAGTACAAGGTCGACGCCGTGTACGACGACGCCGGCATCGCGACGGCGCGCTGGCTGACCTACCCCGACGAGAAGGTGCGCCGCGACTTCGAGCGCGACCGCGCAGCGTCGCTCGCGACGGACGTCGACGGCAACCCGGTGTACCTGGCACCCAACCGCTTCAACCTGCAGGTGGCGATGGAGCGCTGGCCGCAGGTCGGCTTCCACGCGACGCGCGAGCACGGCCAACGCGTAGCCCACGCCCAAGCACTCTAGAGAGCGGGCCGCCACGCGGCCCGCTTTCCATCGGACGTTTTCCCTAACCCGGCGGCGGCGTATCCGGCGGCGGCACGCCCGACGGCGGGAACGTGCCGGGCGTCGTCACCGGCACCGCGGGTCCCGGCGCAATCGGGCCGGACGGCACGCCGAACCCTGGCGTGGGCGCAGGCGGCCGCGATGCGGCGGCTGAAGGCGGCGGTGGCGGCGCGGCACTCGCCACCGGCGGCGATGCGCGCGGCGCCGCGATGCGGGGCTGGCCGGGCGCCGGATTCGCGCTGGGCGGTGGCGTATTGGGCGGCGGGTACGCGGGCGCCTGCATGGTCGCCGGCGCGGCGCGCGACACCATCCTGCCCGGCACCTGGTTGCCGCGCGCGAACATGCACTGCAGGTAAGCCGCGTCGTATCGGCGCTGGGTTTCCTGGTACGTGTAGCCGGAGGCGCCCGCCCCGGCCGCGCCGCCGTACAGCAGGCCGGCCCCGGCACCCCAGGCGGCACCGTACCCCGCCTGCCCGGTCACCGAACCCAGGATCGCGCCGGTGGCGGCCCCGAGCAGCGAGCCGACGACCGCGCTTGCGGCCGCGCTGTTGGCCGCGGCGTCGCCGGGCGAGACGCCGCCGACGGCGTTCAGCGCCTGGTCGCGGCAGAACGCCTGGTCGTCCTGGAACTGCGGCGGGCTCTTCTGCGGCCCCGGCAGCGCCATCACGGAAGGACCCGTCGGGACGGTCGCGCAGCCCGCGGCGAGGAACGCCGCCGCGAGCGGAATCAGGATCAGGCGTGCGCGCATGGCGTTACCCCGCCGCCGAGGCCTGCGGGATCACGGGGATCCACGCGCGCGTGCACGTCTGGACGTAGGGGAAGTAGCCGGCCGGCTCCGTGCAGTAGTACCAGAGCGTCGTCGGCGCGGGCCCCGGCGCGACGAACGCCGTCGCCTCCTGCTCGACGACGATGGGCGTCGTGACGGTCGCGGTCGGCCACCCCCACGTGGCGCCCCACGCCGGGGCCGCGGCCCAACCGCCGGCCCAGCCGGGGCCCCACCAGCCGGTGTTCCAGCCCCACCACCCGGCATTCCAGCCCCACCACCCGGTGTTCCAGCCCCACCAGGCGTTGTTCCAGCCCGGTCCCCAGCCCGGACGCCAGCCGGCGCCCCAGCCCGGCCGCCAGCCTCCGTTCCAGCCGGGTCCCCAGCCGGGGCGCGAACCGCCGTGCCAGCCGCTGTTCCAGTACCCGCCGTTCCAGCCGGGACGACTGCCGCTCCAGCCCGGCCGGCTTCCGCTCCACCCGGAGCCGCCGTTCCAGCCGGGACGGCTGCCGCTCCAGCCCGGCCGGCTGCCGTTCCAGCCCGAGCCACCGTTCCAGCCGGGACGGCTTCCGCTCCAGCCGGATCCGCCGCCGCCCGGGCGTGCTGGCTGGCGGGCTGGCCTGCTGCCCTGCCGCCCTCGCCCGGACGACCCTGGCGTCGGCCAGGTCGTGCACGAAGAGCGCGGCGACCGCGAACAGTGCGATGGCGAGAAGTCTCATGGGGAAGGTCCTCTGGCGCGTCCTGCTCGTACGACTGGGGCCCACGCGGGGTTCCGGGCGCCGGGGCGTCGGTCCCGGCACGGCCGACGAAGCGCGCCGACCCTGCTCCGGGGCGCATTTCCTTCAACGGCCGGACGGCGGGCGGGTTGACAACGGCCCGGCCGCCACGATGTTCCCCCATGCGGACGCGACGCTCGCGGCCCATTGCGGGACCCGGCGGAGCGCAGCGCGGGCCCGCGCTCCCCGTACACCCCGGCGGTGCGGACGGGCGGTCGGGACGGACCGCGCGTCGACTAAACTACCGGACTTTGCGCCCCTCGAAAGAAGAACGCCATGGCCGCCGAACCCCGCAACGCCGACGCCGCGATGGACGCCGCGTCCCTCTACCGTGAAGAGGTCGTCACCGACCGCAAGGTGGGCACGATCCGCCTCATGGTGCCGATCACCGCCGACGGCGCGCCCGACGCCTCCCGTCCGACGCTCTACGCGGGCGAGGCGCAGATCATGACCAACGTCGGGGCGCTCCCGGTCAGCTTCGAGATCGACGCGCGCAACCTCGCCGAGGCGGTGGCCAGGTACGGCGACGCCGCGCGCGAGGGCATCGAGCGCACGATGCGCGAGCTGCAGGAACTGCGCCGCCAGGCGTCGTCGGGGCTGATCGTCCCGCCCGCGGGCACGGCGAGCGCCCTGGCGGGCGGCGGCCTGCCGATGGGCGGCCTGCCGGGCGGCGGCAAGATCCAGCTGCCGTAATCCGGGTCCGCGGACGGCGGCGCTGCCCGCCCGCCGCGGGCCGCGCGCGCCGCGGCCGCCCGTTCGCTGCGACAATCGCCCCGTGACCAACACGGCCATCCTCGCGGCCTCGGGGCTGCTGCTGTTCGCCTACGCACTGGAGCGCTTGGGCCGCCGGTTCCGCCTGCCGGCCGTCGTGCTGCTGATCGTCACCGGCCTCGTCGCGCGGCAGGTGCTCGACGCGCTCGGTCTGCACTACCACTGGGTCGACCCGATCGTGCCTATCCTCGGCACGCTGGGACTGATCCTCATCGTGCTGGAGGGCGCGCTCGACCTCACGGTGACGCGCGAGCGGCTGCCGCTCATCGCCAGGTCGGCCGCGTCGTCGCTGCTGGGCTTCGTCGCGACGCTCGCGGGGTTCGCGCTGATGTTCCGGTACCTGCTCGGGCTGGCGACGCCGGCGTCCGTCCTCGCCGCGATCCCCTTCGCGGTCATCAGCAGCGCCGTCGCCATCCCGAGCGCCGCCGGCCTCGCCGCGCAGCCGCGCGAGTTCGTCGTCTACGAGTCGTCGCTGTCCGACATCCTCGGCGTGCTGGTGTTCTACTCGTGGCTGACGGCCGCGGGTTCGATCGACACGTTCGCGCTCGACCTCATCGGCGGCGGTGCGGTGTCGCTCGCGGTCGCGGCCGCGGCCGCCGTCGTCCTCTACTACTTCGTCACGCAGATCGTCGGCCACGTGCGGTTCCTGCCGCTCCTGGCCGGGCTCGTGTTCCTCTACGCGATCGGCAAGGAGCTGCACCTGTCGCCGCTGATCGTCGTGCTCGTCTGCGGGCTGCTCATCAACAACCCGCACCTCGTCCACTGGCACGCCGGGCTGCGCGCGCTGCACAACGACGACTACGAGCGCACGCTCGCCGAGTTCAAGGGGCTGGTGGCCGAGCTGACGTTCGCGACGAAGAGCCTGTTCTTCCTCCTGCTCGGGTACTGGACCGACGTGCGGACGATGCTGTCGGTGCGGGCGTGGCTGATCGCGGTCGCCGGCATCGCGCTCATCCTGGCGTCGCGCTGGCTGATCCTGCGCGCGCTGCGGCAGCCGTCGACCGCCGCGCTCGTGTGGATCGCGCCGCGCGGCCTCATCACCGTCCTGCTGTTCCTCTCGGCGCACGACACCGGGCAGATCGACGCCTTCCCGTTTGGCGCCGTGATGCTGATCGTGCTCGCCACGGCGGCCATGACGGCGCTCGCGCACCGCGGCGCCGCGCACGCTGCGACGCCACCCGGCGTCGAGGCGCCCGTCACCGCAGCCGTGGACGCGGCCCCGCCCGGAACCGCCGGCAGGTCCTGACCGCTCGGCCGTTCGGCCGATGGCGGGCCGTTCACGGCGAGTCGATCATGCGCGACATGCCTTTCGCCCGCGATGGAGGTGCGCCATGCCGATGCTCCCGGAACCGCCCGCGCTGCGCGACGAGTCCGCCTACGCGGCCGCGCTCGACGAGCTCGACGACCTCATGCTCGCCCTGCCCGGCACGCCCGCGAGCCGCCGCTTCGACGAGCTCGTCGTGCTGATCGAGGAATACGAGGCGCGGCGCGACGGCTACGACCTCGCACGCATGCGCCAAATGCTCGCCGGCGGGATCCTCTCCGCGCCCTCCCCCAGAGGGGGCACCGCGCCTTGGAGCCCGGCGGGCTGTGGCTGCCGAAGGCGCTGCGCGCCTTTCCCCCCACAGGGGGGCGCGCGCCTTGGGACGGCCCGGCGGCGCGTGCCGGCCGCGCCGCCGAAGGCCCCGTCAGAGCAGCGCGCCGCGCGAGGTTCTCGAGCGCACGGCGCCGCAACGGCAGCGCGCGGCGCTCCTCGCGCGTGACGGTGTCGCAGTGCGCGAGGTAGCCGTCCTGCACGCGCACGAGGTCCGCCACCGCCGTGCGGTCGTAGATGAGCACGCTCACCTCGGCGTTGAGCGCGAACGACCGGATGTCGAGGTTCGACGACCCGATCAGCGCCACATCGTCGTCGACGCTCATGTGCTTCGCGTGCAGGAAGCTCCCGTGGTGGCGATGGATGCGCACGCCGGCCGCGAGCATCGTGTCGTAGAACGACCGCTGCGCGTACTGCACCAGCGGCTTGTTCGATTCCGCATCGACGATGAGGTCCACGGCCACGCCGCGCCGCGCCGCGCTGCACATCGCGCCGAGGAAAGGCTCGCTCGGGATCACGTACGGCGACGTGAGCACGACGCGCGTCTGCGCGCCGTACATGAGCGCGATCATCACCGCCTCGGCCGTGCCTTCGTTGTAGCCCGGGCCGCTCGGCACCACCTGCGCCAGGCCGTCGAGCACGCTGGCGGCGGGCGCGGGCGTCAGGTCGGCCGACTCCGGCGGCAGGTCGCCGACCTCAAGGAAGCGGTCGCCCAGCAGCACCGCGTGCAGGTGCCGCACGACCGGCCCGGTGGCCCGCACCAGCAGCTCCTCGTTGACCATGCCGCGGTTGGCGTGCGCGCTGACGATGTTCTGCGAGCCGAAGAACGCGCACGCGCCGTCGACGACGACGATCTTGCGGTGGTTGCGCAGGTCGAAGCGCGCGGCGTTCGGCCCCCACAGGCGCAGCGGCATCACCGGCACCACCTCGGCGCCCGCCGCGCGCAGGCCCGGTCCCAGGTTCTTGAGCCCCGCGCGCGAGCCGACGGCGTCCATCAGCACGCGCACCGCCACGCCGCGCTGTGCGGCGCGCGTCAGCGCCCCCGCGACGTGCCGGCCGACCTCGTCGTTCTCGAAGATGTAGAACAGCATGTGCACGTAGGCGCGCGCGCCGTCCACCTCGGCGACGATCCGGTCGATCGCCGCGTCGTACGCGGGGAGCAGCTCGAACCGGTTGCCGCCGGTGACGGGGAACTCCGACAGCTGGTCGGCAAGCCGCAGCGCCGGCTGCAGCTCGGCCGACGCGGCGGCCGCCAGCGACGCGTCGAACGCCGCGGGCCGCGGCGCGAGGCGCCGGATCAGCTCGTAGATCTCCTTCTGCACGCGGAGGCGCCGGCGCGGCACGTACGCGCGGCCGATCAGCAGGTACAGCGCAAGGCCGAGCCACGGCAGGAAGAAGATCAGCAGCAGCCACGCGCGCGCCGCGTTCGGCGGGCGGCGCTGCGGCACGTAGACCAGCGCGCCGATGCGCAGCAGCCACTCGCTGGCGACGTAGAGCGTGCCCCAGTCGAGGTGCCGCAACGCGGTTTCGATGCTCATCACGGCTCGCACGCTCCGGCCCGCATGGTACCGCAGCCGAAGGACCCCGCGGCCGCCGCGGCGCGCGGCCGGTACAATCGGCCCGCGCGCTCGCGCGCCGCCCGCCACCGCCGCCCCGATGACCGACCCGACGCCACCGCTGCCCATCGTCCACGACCTCGCGCAGGGTCGCTTCGAGGCACCGGTCGACGGCGGGCTCGCGCACGTCGACTACCGCCGCGTCGGCGGCACGCTGCACCTGACGCACACCGAGGTGCCGCCGGCGTCTGCCGGGCGCGGCATCGCGGCCGCGCTCGTGCAGGCGGCGCTCGACTACGCCGCCGGCAACGGCCTCAAGGTGATGCCGCTGTGCTCCTACGCGCGCGCGTACATGCGGCGGCACCCCGACACGCACGCGCTGCTCGCGCCGACGGCCCGCGTGTAGCCGAAGGTACCGCGGCCGCGGGCGGGCACCGGCCCGCTATCCGCGCGGCGGGCGTCGCGCGGACCGCGTCGTTGCACCGTAGAATGAACGTTCCGCCCCTGCGGGGGCACCGCGCCCCGGCAGCATGGCCAGCGCCACGCACCACGACGACCTCGCCCGCGCGATCACCGAAGCGTACCCGCGCCTGCCGAACCGGCTGCAGGCGATCGCCCGCTACGCGCTCGGTCATCCGGACGCGATGGCGCTGTCGACGGTCGGCGAGATCGCCCGCGCCGCAGGCGTGCCGCCGTCGGGCGTCATTCGCTTCGCGAACGCGCTGGGCTTCCGCGGGTTCACCGACGTCCAGCGGATCTACCGCGCACGGCTGCTCGAGCGCTCGGGCACGTACCGCGAGCGAATCGCCGCGATGCGCCGCTCCGGCGGCGACGGCGGCCACGTGCTCCACCAGGTCGCGGCCAGCGCGATCCACGAGCTCGAGACCCTGCGCGGGGAGTTCGACGCGCGGCAGCTGGCCGCGGCGACGGACCTGGTCGCCGGCGCGCGCACCGTGTACCTGCTCGCACAGCGGCGCGCCTTCCCGGTCGCAAGCTACCTCGCCTACGGCCTGGCGCAGCTCGAGGTCCGCGCGTTCCTGATGGACTCGGTCGGCGGCATGCTGCGCGAGCAGCTGCGCGCGGTCGGCCGCGACGACGTGCTGGTCGCCGCGAGCTTCCGCAGCTACACCGCCGAAGTCGTCGAGGCCGCCGAGACGGCAAGGCGGCAGGGCGCCCGTGTCGTCGCGATCACCGACCACCCGGTGTCGCCGCTCGCGCGCGCGGCGACGGTGTCGCTGGTGGTCGGCGACGACTCCGCCGTCCAGTTCCGCTCGCTCGTCGCGCCGCTGTGCGTCGCGCAGGCGCTCGTCATCTCGCTCGGATACGCGCTGAACACGTGACGGAATCGCGCAGGTGCTGCGCACCCGCGCGATTCCGTCACGAAGAAGTCAGCGCGGAAACCTTCGGGCGGCCGGGCGCTTTCCGCGTAGCAACGGCACGAAGCGCGCCGACAGCCTTCGTTGCACGACGTGGCGTGCGGCAGTTGCCCCTCACCCCAACCCTCTCCCCGCAGGCGGGGAGAGGGAGCGTGAGCCGCCACGTTGAACCAACGCGAACGGGGCAAGCGTGAGCCGCCAGTTTGAACCAACGCGAGCAGGGCAAGTCGGCGGAAGAGGCTGTCAGCGCGCACGCGCGCGCTACTGAGCCGGGAGCGCAGCGACCTGTGAGCGGCGCGCTTCCAGCCTTTGCTACACGGAAAGCGCCCGGCCGCCCGAAGCTTTTCGTGCTGACTTCACCGGGAGCAAGACACGGAGCGCGAAGCGCGCAGTGTCTTGCTCACGTTCAGTGCAGCCGCTCCCGCGACTTGCGCGCCGCGTCCGACAGCGTGCGCCGCGCGCCGCTGCCGCGGGCCTGCGTCGCGCGCCGCGCCTGCCAGAAGCGGTAGATCAGCACCGACGCGACGGCGAGCTCGTCGACGAGGCTCGCGCGCTTCTCCTTGTCGTCGATCCACTCGGCGAACTCGGGGTCCTGCTCGCCGAACGCGAGCGCCTCGATCGGGAAGATCCAGTCGCGCGCGTCCTCGGCGTCGTACAGCGGCTGCCAGGCGTCCTCGCGCAGCTTGACGCCGGCCATGTAGCCTTCGCACCACGCCGTGCCTTCCGGCGGCTGCCGGTCGTCGGACTTCTTCTCCTCCGGCAGGTAGAGCAGCGGCTTGAAGCGCGTCGGCGACTCGGCCAGCGTGCGCTGGATGCCGACCATGTGCCGCAGGATCAGCCCCATGATCCGCTGCGCCTCCGCGCTGTTGCCGTAGGCGGGCGCGGCGCTGCGCCCGCCGTCGCTCCAGACCTGCGCCAGCCACTCCGACGGCTGGATCGACTCCGGCCCGCTCACGATGGCGGCGAGGAAGCCGTCGAGCATCTCGAGGTCCATGCAGTCCTCGGGGACCGCGTCGGACGCGAGAAATCCCTCCAGCTCGTCGAGCTCGGCATCGGTGAGAGGTTCGTCCAGCGCGCGGTTTTCGGTCATGGCAGCCGTGCGCGGCAGGCAGGAATGCCCGCCGCTCGGACGGCCATTATCCCACGGCACGGCGCGGCCACGCCGGCCGCACGCGCAACCCGCGCGCCGTCAGGCCATCGCGCGCGCGAGCACGGCCCCGGCCGCCAGCAGTCCGGCGAACGCGAGCTCGAGCTTGAACGTGCGGAACAGGACGAGGTTGTAGGCGATGCCGGGCGGGCAGGTCAGGAAGTCGCGCAGGAGCCGCAGCGCGACGGGCAGCCACAAGAGCGGCAGCAGCAGCCACGCCGAGCCGATCCCCCACGCGAGCCCGACCACGAGCGCGAACGGCACCAGCAGCGACAGCGTGTAGAGCATCTGCGACGCGTCAGCGCCGAACACCACCGGGAACGTGCGGCGCCCGACGCCGCGGTCGTGCTCCATGTCGCGGTGGTTGTTGACGACCAGCGCCGCGACGGCCAGTGCGCCCATCGCAATGGCCGCCAGCCACGTCGTCACCGGTACGCCGTCGCCGGTCAGCGCGAAGTCGGCGCCGGCCACGGCGGTCAGCCCGAAGAACAGGAACACGACGAGCTCGCCGAACGGCGTGTAGGCGATCGGGCGCGGTCCGCCCATGTAGGCGAGCGCCGCGGCGATGGAGGCCAAGCCCATCGCCAGCACCGGCCAGCCGCGCGCCGCGACCAGCGGCAGGCCGAGGAGCATCGCCAGCGCGATCGCCAGCGCGATCGCCGAGCGCACCTGGCGCGCGGTCAGCAGGCCGAGCGCCGTCGCGCGCGGCAGGCCGACGCGCGTACGGCTGCGCTCGCCGCCGCGCACCGTGTAGCCGATGTCGTTCTGCAGGTTGGTGATGACCTGCATCATCACGCTCGCGCCGAGGATGAGCGCGACCGCACCCACGTCGAGCGCGCCCGTGCGCTCCCACACCAGCGCGGCGGCGACGAGCACCGGGCTGATCGCGATCAGCAGGCTGCGCAGCCGCAGCGCCATCGCCCACGCGGACAGCGAGCCCGGCGCGATCGGCGGGGGCTCGCCGGCGGCACGGCGCGTGGGCAGGGCGGGTACGGTGTACATCACGGCTTGGGTGAATGTGCGGCCCGGCGGGAGCGCCGGCAAGGCCCCATTGTGGCAGATCGCCGCACGGCGATGCATGCGCGCCGCCGCGCCCGCCTGCCGCGGGCCAGCCGCCGGGGCCGAACCGCCGCGTCCACGCCTACGGGCTTGCGTACATCTTTGCGGGATCGAGCTTCGTCGTCCAGGCCAGCCCCGCATTGCGCCAGCCGTTGACTGTGCGCAGGCCCTTGCCGGGGCCGTCCGCGGCCGGATCGCCCTCG
Source organism: Casimicrobiaceae bacterium (assembly GCA_044223185.1). Classification (GTDB taxonomy): domain Bacteria; phylum Pseudomonadota; class Gammaproteobacteria; order Burkholderiales; family Casimicrobiaceae; genus VBCG01. Next base: position 23,713 of record JBGAMF010000059.1, read on the forward strand.
AACCCGTCGACGACGATCCACGGCTGCGCGAACCCGGCGTCGGCCAGCGCGTCGGCGGCCTTCGCTGCACGCCCGCCGCCCTGGCAGATCAGCACGACCGGATCGGTGCGCGTCAGCCCCTTCGCGGCGAGCACGCGGTCGATCCGCGCGACGAAGTCCGGGTTCACGGTCAGCACGAACGTCCCGCGCTCGCCGTCGAACCGCGCGCCGTCGGGGTCGAGCATGTAGGGGACGTGCGCGTCGACGGCGCTCGGCATGCCCGCGAACATGAGCTCGCCGCGCGTGCGCACGTCGACGAACAGGATCTCGCGCGCGTGGCCGGCGATGAGCGGGCCGGCATCGTACGCCGAGACGTAGAGCCCCGCCCGCGTGCGCTTGCCCGCCGGGATCGTGCCGACGACGGCCGCGCGCGGATCGGCGGCGATCGCCTCGCCGGTGGCCGGGCAGACGGTGCCGCCCGGGTCTGCGCCTGCGGGCAGCGTCAATGCGAGCGCGGCCACGGCAAGGCAGCGCCGCCGCCAGTTCGATGCGGGCATCGGATCTTCTCCGGAGCGCCAATGAAGTGCCGCAAGTATCCCGCGGCAGCGGTTCGCCGGGCTTGACCCGGCGCAAAGGTCCGGCCGGCGCGCGTGCCGGCCAGCTAGCGCAGTGCGTGGGCGACGTGCAGCGCCAGCGCGAACACCAGCAGCGCCCCCGCCTGGTGCGCGGCGGCCAGCGGCACCGGCACCACGTGGACCAGCGTGGCGATCCCGAGCGCGATCTGCACGGCGAGCATCGCGAGCAGCAGGTGGGCGCCGGTGCGCGCGCGCGCCGGCGCCCCCGCGGCGGCGCGCACCTTCCACCACAGGAGCGGCGCCGCGAACGCGAGCACCCACGCGAGCAGGCGGTGGTCGAACTGCACGGTGGCCATGTTGTAGAAGAAGTTCTTCCACCACGGGTCGAGCAGCATGATCTCGGGCGGCACCACGTGGCCGTTCATCAGCGGGAACGTGTTGTACGCGAAGCCCGCGCGGATGCCCGCGACGAAGCCGCCGGTCAGCACCATCGCGAACACCAGCCCCGCGAACGCGCTCGCGAAGCGCCGCGCCGAGCGCTCGCGCGGCCCCGGCCGCGCGATCCGCGCGGGCGCCAGCAGCGAAAGCGCGACCCAGAACATCGCGGCGAAGATCACGAACGCGAGTCCCAGGTGCGCCGTCAGGCGGAACTGCGAGACGCGCGGATCGTCGACGAGTCCGCTCTTCACCATGTACCAGCCGAGCGCGCCCTGCAGGCCGCCGAGCACGAAAATGCCGGCGAGCGCGGCGCCGTAGCCCTCCGGGATCCGGCGGCGCACGGCGAACCACAGGAACGGCACCAGGAAAGCGACGCCGATGAGGCGGCCCAGCAGGCGGTGGAAGTACTCCCACCAGAAGATGCCCTTGAACTCCGCGAGCGTCATCGCGTGGTTCACCTGCCGGTACTCGGGCGTCTCCCGGTACTTGGCGAAGGCGACTTCCCAGTCCGCCATCGACAGCGGCGGAAGCGTGCCGACGATCGGCTGCCACTCGGTGATCGACAGGCCGGAGTGGGTGAGCCGGGTCACGCCGCCGACGACGACCATGGCGAACACCAGCGCGCAGCACGCCAGGAGCCACGCCGCCACGGCGCGTGGCGCGCCGCGCGACCGGTCGACGGCGGAGACGTGCATGCGCGGATTATCCCACGCCCCCGCGACGCGCTGCCGCGATGCGTAGAATGGTGAAGATGAGCCGCCGGCTGGCCGCTGCGTTCACCGTCCTCGCGCTGCTCGCCGCCGGTGCGGCGCCGCTGCACGCGCTCGCCGTCGCCGCGGTGCCGGGTGCCGACCTGTGCGTGGCCAG
>JBGAMF010000060.1:0-25715 GCA_044223185.1 Casimicrobiaceae bacterium
GGCGCGGCGGGCCGCGCTGCTGCGCGCGCTGCCGCTCGACCGGCACGCGCCCGCGACGATCGTCGAGGCCGGGGCGCTGGCACGGGAGCTCGAGGCGCTGCGCCGGCGCGACCTCGGCATCGACGCCGAGGAGTTCATCGTCGGGCTGGTCGCCGTGGCGGTGCCGGTGCGGGACCGGCGCGGGCGGGTCGCCGCGGCGGTCGCCGTGCACGCGCCGGCCGCGCGCATGCCGCTGGCGTCCGCCCTCGGCCACGTCGACGCGATGCGCACGGCGGCCGCGGCGATCGGCGCGACGCTGTCCGACGAGTGAGAGCACGCGTGTACGGGAAAGCACGTACGGGGCGGGCCGCCGCCCCCGCCGGGCCGGGCGCCGCGGGGCGCGGAAGCGCCCCGCCGGTGCGGGAACGGCGTAACATCCGGGACTTCGAACGCGCGGGCGCCGACGGCGCCGCGCACCACGGGAGAAGCACGATGGGCCATGCCGAGTTCACCCTGCGCGACCAGGTCGAGTCGCGCCGCATCTCGCTCGACGAGTACTGGATGCCGTTCACGCCCAACCGCGAGTTCAAGGCCGATCCGAGGATGATCGTCCGCGCGGAAGGCGTGTACTTCTGGAACGACCGCGGCGAGCGCCTGGTCGACGCGTCGTCCGGCCTCTTCTGCTGCGCCGCCGGGCACGGCCGCAAGGAGATCGCCGAGGCCGTCGGCCGCCAGCTCGCGGAGCTCGACTTCACGGCGCCGTTCCTGCGCGCGCACCCGAAGCAGTTCGAGCTCGCGACACGCGTGGCCGGGCACACGCCGGGGGACCTGAACCGCGTGTTCTTCTGCAACTCCGGGTCCGAGGCGGTCGAGACGGCGATGAAGGCCGCGCTCGCCTACCACCAGGCGCGCGGGCAGGCGGGGCGCACGATGTTCGTGTCGCGCGAACGCGCGTACCACGGCGTCAACTTCGGCGGCGTCTCGCTCGCCGGCCTCGTCAACAACCGGCGCAAGTTCGGCCCCGGGCTGCCGGGCGTCGCGCACATGCGCCACACGCACCTGCCCGAGAACCTCTTCGTCCCGGGCCAGGGCGAGCACGGCGCCGACCTCGCCGACGACCTGACGCGCATCGTCGACCTGTACGGCGCCGAGAACATCGCCGCGTGCTTCGTCGAGCCGATCGCCGGCTCGACGGGCTGCCTGGTGCCGCCGAAGGGCTACCTCGACCGCCTGCGGGCGATCTGCGACCGGCACGGGATCCTGCTCGTGTTCGACGAGGTGATCACCGGCTGGGGCCGCACCGGGCAGGCGTTCGCCGCGCAGACGTTCGGCGTCACGCCCGACATGATCACGATGGCGAAGGCGATCACCAACGGCGCGCAGCCGATGGGCGCGGTCGCGGTCTCCGAGCGCATCCACGACACGGTCATGGCCGCGGCCCCCGAGGGCGCGATCGAGTTCTTCCACGGCTACACGTACTCGGGGCACCCGGCCGCGTGCGCGGCGGGGCTCGCCACGCTCGACATCTACGAGCGCGACGGCCTGTTCGCGCGGGCGCGGGAGCTCTCGCCCTACTTCCAGGACGCGCTCTTCTCGCTGCGCGACCTGCCGGTCGTCACCGACATCCGCGGCTTCGGGATGATGGGCGCGATCGACGTCGCCGTCGACGGCACGCCGGGCAGGCGCGGCCACGCGTTCCAGAAGAAGCTGTTCGACAACGGGCTGCACCTCAAGACCACCGGCGACGCGGCGATCATCGCGCCGCCGCTCGTCGCCGAGCGCGCCCATATCGATATGATCGCCGACATCTTGCGCAGGACGCTCGCGGCGCTCTAGGATGCGCCGGTTCCGTTGGCAGTACCACCCGGGGGAGGAAACGATGAAACGACTCGCAGCACTGCTCGCCTTGGCGGCCTTCGCGGCCGCGCCCGCCTTCGCGCAGAAGACGGTCACCTTCGCCCACCAGGACATGATCGTGCCGCTGCGCACGCTCATGGAGTCGGGCGAGCTCGAGAAGGCGACCGGCTACAAGATCAACTGGCGCATGTTCGGCGGCGGCGGCGACGTCATCAAGGCGATGGCCTCCGGCGACGTGCAGCTCGGCGAGGCGGGCAGCTCGCCGATCACCGCCGCGGCGAGCCAGGGCCAGGACATCCAGCTGTTCTGGATCCTCGACGACATCGCCGCGGCCGAGGCGCTGATCGCGCGCAAGGGCAGCGGCGTCAACTCGATCAAGGACCTGAAGGGCAAGAAGGTCGGCGTGCCGTTCGTGTCGACGGCGCACTACCAGCTGCTGGCCGCGCTCAAGCACAACGGCGTCGACCCGAAGAGCGTCAACATCCTGAACCTGCGTCCGCCCGAGATCGGCGCGGCCTGGGAGCGCGGCGACCTCGACGCCGCGTTCATCTGGGACCCGGTGCTCACCAAGATCAAGGGCAACGGCACCGTGCTCGCCGACTCGACCGCGATCGGCAAGCTGGGCTACCCGACCTTCGACGGCATCATCGTCAACAAGAAGTGGGCGTCCGAGAACCAGGCGTTCATGGTCGCGCTGGTCAAGGCGCTGGCGAAGGTCGACGCCGAGTACCGCGCCAGCAAGGCGAAGTGGAACGCCGAGTCGCCGCAGGCGAAGGCGATCGCCAAGTGGACGAAGGCCGACGTCAAGGACGTGCCGGCGACGCTCGCGCTCTACACGTTCCCCACCCCCGAGGAGCAGCTCGGCGCCGCCTGGCTCGGCGGCGGCGCGGCCAAGGCCATGAAGGACACCGCGGTGTTCCTCAAGGAGCAGGGCCGCATCCAGGACGTGAAGCCCGACTACGGCGCGTTCGTCACGACCGAGTACATCAAGAAGGCGCTCGGCAAGTAGGCCGTCGCGAAGTCCCCCGGGGCGGCGCCCGCGAGGGTGCCGCCCCTTTTTGCGCACCCGATCCCCCGATGCCGCAGCTCGCGATCCGCGCCGTGTCGGTCAGCTACGCCGTCCGCGGCGGCGTCCTGACCGCGCTGTCGCACGTCGACCTCACGATGCACGACGGCGACTTCGTCGTCGCGCTCGGCGCGTCGGGCTGCGGCAAGACCACGCTGCTCAACGTCATCGCCGGCTTCCTCGCGCCGTCCGAGGGCACGATCACGCTCGACGGCCGCGCGGTGACGGGCCCCGGCGCCGACCGCGGCGTCGTCTTCCAGAAGCACGCGCTGATGCCGTGGCTCAACGTGCGCGACAACGTCGCGCTGGGGCTGCGGATGCGCGGCGTCCCGGCCGCGGAGCGCCGGCGCGTCGCCGACGAGAAGCTCGCGCTGGTCGGGCTGATGAAGTTCGGCGACCGCGCGGTGCACGAGCTCTCCGGCGGGATGCAGCAGCGGGTGGGCATCGCCCGCGCGCTCGCCAACGACCCCGCGGTGCTGCTGATGGACGAGCCGATGGGCGCGCTCGACGCGTTCACCCGCGAGCAGCTGCAGGAGATCCTGATCGACGTGTGGGCGGCGTCGCGCAAGATGGTGTTCTTCATCACGCACTCGGTCGAGGAGGCGCTGTTCCTCGCGACGAGGCTCGTCGTGATGAGCCCGTCGCCGGGCCGGGTCGCGCACACCTACGACGACCTGCCGTTCTCGCGCCGGTTCCTGGCCGAGCGCGACGCGCGGCGCATCAAGAGCGACCCCGCGTTCATCGCGCTGCGCGAGGAGGTCCTGTCGATCATCCACCGCCGGGAGGCGCCCGATGCCTGACGCACCGTCCCCGAAGACCTCGTCGTTCCGCACGCCCGGCGAAGGGTCGAGCGTGCTGATCAGCGCGGTCACCGTCGTCGCGCTGTTCTTCCTCTGGTGGCTCGTCACGCAGCTGGGCTGGATCAAGCCGCTGTTCCTGCCCAGGCCGCAGGCGGTGCTCGAGCAGTTCTGGCTGTACGTCACCGGCGACGTCAACGACCAGCCGCTGTGGCAGCACTTCCTCGCCAGCGTGTTCCGCGTGTTCTCCGCGTTCGCGCTCGCGTGCCTGACCGCCATCCCGGTCGGCATCGCGATGGGCATGTCGCGGGTCGCGCGCGGGGTGTTCGACCCGCCGATCGAGTTCTACCGGCCGCTGCCCCCGCTGTCGTACCTGCCGCTCATCATCATCTGGTTCGGCATCGACGAGCTGCCGAAGGTGCTGCTGATCTACCTCGCGTGCTTCGCGCCGCTGGCGCTCGCCGCGCGCTCGGGCATGCGCAGCGCGTCGCAGGAGCAGATTCACGCCGCCTACTCGATGGGCGCCACGTACTGGCAGGTGATCCTGCACGTGATCCTGCCCTCCGCGCTGCCGGAGATCCTCGTCGGCATGCGCATCGCGATCGGGTTCGGCTGGACGACGCTCGTGGCCGCCGAGATGGTCGCGGCCAACGTCGGCCTGGGCCAGATGGTGCTGAACGCGTCGAACTTCCTGCGCACCGACATCGTGATCATGGGGATCGTCGTCATCGGCATCGTCGCGTACCTGTTCGACCTGCTGATGCGCTGGGTCGAGCGCATCGTCGTGCCCTGGAAGGGCAAGACGTAGCCGCATGGCTGCGCGCGCTACATGATCCGCCCGAACCAGAGCATCGACAGCGCCGCCGCGAGCACCGCGAACAGCGCGGCCGCGGCGGCGAACAGCGCCGTGACCTCGCTCTGCCGCTGCTCGAACACGAGCTTCGACGACAGCGACTCGTAGACCTTGCGCAAGTCGTTGGCCGTGCCGGCGTGGAAGTACTCGCCCTGCGTGACGTTGGCGATCTGCTTCAGCGACGCCTCGTCGAGCCGCACGCGCATCGACCACCCCTCGGCGCCGATCATCTCGCCCTTCTCGGTGCCGACGCCGACCGTGTAGACGCGGACGCCGCGCTCGGCCGCCATCCGCGCCGACTCGATCGGGTCGGGCCCGGTCGTCGTCTGGCCGTCGGTGAGCAGGATGATCGCCGCCGACTTGAACGAGCCCGGCGGCACCGCCTTGGGCGGCGCCTTCTCGTCGCGGCCGGCGCGGTCGAGCGGCCCCGCCTTCGCCTTCTCGCCGCGCGGGTTCCACGAGCGCAGGTCGAACTCGGCGTCGGGGAAGATCGTCTTCAGCGACACCAGGATGCCGCTGCCCACGGCGGTGCCGCGCTGCAGCTGAAAGCGGTCGATCGCCGCCAGGATGTCCTCGCGCGTGCGCGTCGGCGGCTGGACGACGGCCGCCGTGCCGGCGAACGACACGATGCCGACGCGCGTGTGCGCCGGCTGCTCGTTGACGAACGCGCGCGCGGCGTTCTGCGCGGCGACGAGTCGGTTGGGCTCGACGTCGGCGGCGCGCATGCTGCCCGACACGTCCATCGCGAGGACGATCGTCTCGTGCTGCGACGGCAGCGTGACCAGCGCCTGCGGCCGCGCGATCGCCACGATCATCAGCGTCAGCGCGACGAGGAACAGCGCCGGCGGCACGTGCCGGCGGACCCGCTGCGCCGGGCCCTGCGCGTCGCGGATCATCGCGAGCGCCGCGTAGCGGACGGCGAGCTTTTTCTTGCGGCGAAGCAGCAGCCAGTAGGCGAGCACCAGCAGCGGCACCGCGAGCAGCAGCCACAGCAGGTCCGGCCAGAGGAAGGTGACGGGCAGCCTGTCCATGTCAGTCCCGAAGGGCCGTCCCGAGGGACCGACCTGCCCCCTCGGGGGGCAGCGAGCGCAGCGAGCGTGGGGGTCGTTTCATCCTGGTTGCGATGGGCCGTCAGGCGGCGCCGATGTGCGCCGGCAGCGCCGCGCCGCCGGTGGCGAGCTGGCTGCGCCGCTTGCGCAGGTCGGCGAAGCGCATGATCGCGTCGGTGAGGTCGTCGTCGGTGGCGAGCTCCAGCGCGTCGACGCCCGCGCGCCGGAACGCCGTGCGCAGCTCCTCCTCCCGCTTCGCCGCGAGCTCGGCGAAGCGCTTGCGGAAGCCGCGGTCGTGCGTGTCGACGAACACCTGCTCGCCGGTCTCCGAGTCCTGGATCACGAGGAGCCCCAGGTCGGGCAGCTCGCGCTCCAGCGGGTCGTACACGCGCACGGCGATCACCTCGTGCCGGCGCGCCAGGTTGGCGAGCGTCTCCGCCCAGCCGGGCCGGCTGATGAAGTCGGACACGACGAAGACCAGCGAACGGCGGCGAACGACGTCGTGCGCGGTGCGCAGCAGCACGTTGAGGTCGGTCGCGGCGGCGGCCTTCGCCTCCGGCCGCGTGAGCATCCGGTGCAGGATGTGCAGCACGTGCCGGCGGCCGCTGCGCGTGGGCACGACGGCGTCGACGTCCGAGCCGTAGAACAGCGCGCCGACGCGGTTGCCGTGGCGGGTCAGCAGGCGCGCGAGCACCGTGACGAACTCCGTCGACACCGCGCGCTTCTTCACCTGCTCGGAGCCGAAGTCCACCGACGGCGAGAGGTCGAGCAGGAACCACGCGGCGACCTCGCGCTCCTCGTTGAACTCGCGCACGTACGGCGTCTGCAGCCGGGCGGTGACGTTCCAGTCGATGTGGCGGACGTCGTCCTGGTACTGGTACTCGCGCAGGTCGGCGAGGTCGAGCCCGTAGCCGCGGAACAGCGTCCGGTAATCGCCGTGCAGCAGCCCGTCCAGACGGCGGATCACCGTCCACTCGAGCCGGCGGAGGATCCCCTCAGGCGTTCGCGACGCGGACATGCGTGTCGAGCGGCTTGTCCGGCGCACGCACGTGCTGCATCACCTTCCGGATCAGCATGTCGGGCGTCTGGCCGTCGGCCAGCGCCTCGTACGACAGCACGAGCCGGTGCCGCATCACGTCGGGCACGATGTCGGTGACGTCCTCCGGCAGCACGTAGGTGCGGCCGCGCAGCATCGCCAGCGCCTTGGCGCCCTCGATCATGCAGATCGTCGCGCGCGGCGACGCGCCGAACGTCAGGTAGCGGGCGAAGTCCTTGATGCCGTAGCGGTCCGGGTCGCGGGTGGCGGCGACCAGCTTGACCGCGTAGGAGATGAGGTTGGGGTCGACGTACACGTTGCGGCACTCGCGCTGCAGCGCGGCGAGCTCGTCGGTGTTGGCGACCGGGACGACGTCGATCGCCTCGCCGGTGACGCGCTGGACGATGACGAACTCCTCCTCCTCGTTCGGGTAGCCGACCAGCACCTTCATCATGAACCGGTCGACCTGCGCCTCGGGCAGCGGGTACGTGCCCTCGGTCTCGATCGGGTTCTGCGTGGCCATGACGAGGAACGGCTGCGGCACGAGGTGCGTCTCGCCGGCGATCGTCACCTGGTACTCCTGCATCACCTCGAGCAGCGCGCTCTGGACCTTGGCCGGCGCGCGGTTGATCTCGTCGGCGAGCAGCAGGTGCGTGAACACGGGGCCGAGCGACGTCGCGAAGTCGCCGGTCTTCTGGTTGTAGATGCGCGTGCCGACCAGGTCCGCCGGCACGAGGTCGGGCGTGAACTGGATGCGCTTGAAGGTGCCGCGCACGGTGCGCGCGAGCGTCTTCACCGTCAGCGTCTTGGCGAGGCCCGGCACGCCCTCGACCAGCAGGTGCCCCTGCGCGAGGATCGCCACCAGCACGCGCTCGAGGAAGTGGTCCTGCCCGACGACGACCTTCTTCACCTCGTAGAGGATGCGCTCCATCAGCGTGGCGACCTCGCCGCCGTTGCCGTCCCTGTTGTCCATGCGTGTCGTGCCCTCGTTGGCGTGCGTCAGAACGGCGACATGCCCACCGCGGCCGCCGCGTTCTCGATCGGCACCGCGAAGCCGATGCCGATGAACACGCGCTGGCTGGTGGGGTTGAGGATGCCGGTGACGATGCCCACGACTTCGCCATCGGCGGTGACGAGCGGCCCGCCCGAGTTGCCGGGATTGGCCGCCGCGTCGAACTGGATCAGGTTGGTCAGCACGCGCTTGCCCTGCGGCGAGTGGTACTCGCGCTTGAGTCCCGACACGACGCCGGCGGAGGCCGACGGGCCGATTCCGAACGGGAAGCCGACGGCCACCACGTGGTCGCCCACCTGCAGGTCGGCGGTCGAGCGCAGCGTCGCCGACACGAGGTCGTCGGGCACCGCCGCCGCCTGCAGCACGGCGAGGTCGTGCTCGGGCCGCACGCCGATCACCGTCGCGTCGGCCTCCATGCCGTCGAAGAAGCGCACCCTGATCTTCTCGGCGCCGAGGACGACGTGCAGGTTGGTGAGGATGATGCCCTTGTCGACGATGACCACGCCCGTGCCGACACCCGTGGTGCCGTGCGGGTTCTTCTGGCCGTCCTTGCCGAACTCGGAGGGATTGCCGCCGCCCTTGCCGGCGGGCGCCTTGTCCTTGCCGGCGGGCGCCTTGTCGTTGCCGGCGTCGCCGCGCGCGACGCGCTCGCCGTCCTTCGCCGCGCCCCTGGCCTTGTCCTTCGCGGCGTCCGTGCCCTTCCCCTTGGCGGCGCCCTTCCCCTTGTCGGCGCCCTTGCCCTTGCCGCTGTCGGCGTCCGGGCCGGCGTCGTCCTCGTCGTCGCCGGTGTCGGGGCCGATGCCCATCACGCGCACGACGGAGGGCTCGATCGCGGCGAACGCCTTGGCCGCCATCGCCGGCAGCGGGTTGTTCTCCAGCGTGTGCAGGACCGCGGCGTCGATGTCTTTCTGCGTGAGCTCGTGCGCGGCGGGCCGCGACTTCGCGTACGTGAGCACGAGCCCCGCCGCGAACAGCGCGCCGGCGACCACGAGCAGCGGGCGCTCGTGCCGTTGCCAGAGCCGGCGCAGCGCTCCTTGCGGCGGCGGCGCGGGCGCCGCGACCGGCGGCGCCTCGGCCTCGGCCACCCGGGCCTTGCGCGACGGGTTGGAGCTGCTGTAGAGCGCCACCTTTTTCATGAGGGTCCGTCCCGCTGCGAGGGGCCATCGTGCCGGCTCGCGGCAACGTTAACATGGAAAACCCGCTCCGCCATTCCACGGCGCGCCGGTGGTCTTTCCCGACGCGTCGCGTCAGGCCGCGCCGCGCCGTCGGCCGGCAGCGCCGCGTTCGTTGCCGCGGCGGTAGTTGCCCGTCGCGCGCGCCATCGCCTGCTGCGCCGCGGCGGCGGTCGCGCCGGCGACCGCGGCGAGGAAGCGCCGCGCGGCGTCGCCGCGCAGCACGGTCACGACGCGCCCGCCGCGGGCGATGGCGACGTCGCCCGCCTTGGTCGCGCGATACGAGAAGCCCAGGTCGCCGGTGCCGGTCACGCTCGGTCGGGTCCGCCCTCAGTGCGGCGCACCGTCGGCGCCGGACACGGCGGCGGGCGCGACGGACGGCTTCCAGGCAACGGGCACGGCGGACCTCGCGGGCGGGCGCGGACCGCCATCGTCGCCCAGGCCCGGGCGCGCGGCAAGACGGCCGTCAGCGCGCGCGCACCGCGGCCGCCAGCGTTCCGGCCAAGGCAATGCGCGTCGTGCGCGCGTCGAGCAGCGGGCGCAGCTCGTACACGTTGCGGTAGCCGTAATCGTACAGCGCGGCGAACGTCGACAGGTTGAGCGACGCGCTCGGCAGCTTCGTCGGGAACGGGGCGCGCGCGCCGGTGAAGTCGTTGTTGCAGCAGACGAGGATGCGCGTGCCCCGGTCCGGCACGAGTTGCGCGAGGCGCCCGGCCGTGATGCCGGGGAACGGCAGGTTGACGGCGCCGCGCACGTGCAGCGCGTCGTGGCGCTCGCGGCGGCGGGCGGCGAGGACCGCGGTCCCGGGCTCGCGGCTCGCTGGACGACCTCCGCGCTGCGCGCTCCGGCATTCGCGCCCGGGGCGGCCCGTCGGGCTCAGGCGGATGAACGTGTCCTCGTCGATCCGGCGCGCCTCGCGATGCCGCGCGGCTTCGGCGGCCACGCGCAGGTGGGCGGCGACGTCGATGGCGGGATGGTCGGTCGGCGCGGCCGGTGCGTCGTCGAGCGCCTCGGCCATCCGGCCAGTTGACGCGGCGCCGCGACCTCTTGACGGAGGCTCTCGACCGTCTATAATGACGGTACCGCATATCCATACGGTCACTCCATGTCCTCCGGCATGTCGCCGCGCCCCGCCTCCCCGCACCCCGGCGCCGCCGCCCTGCCGCCGCGCCTCACGGCGCGCCAGCAGCAGATCCTCGACTGGATCCGCGGGCACCTCGAGGCCACCGGCATGCCGCCGACGCGCGCGGAGATCGCGGCGGGGCTGGGCTTCTCCACGGCGAGCTCGGCCGAGGACCACCTGCAGGCGCTGGCGAAGAAGGGCGCGCTCGAGCTGACCCCCGGCGCCGCGCGCGGCCTGAAGCTGCGCGACCTGCCGGGCATCCCCATCCAGGGCTCGCTGCCGCTGGTCGGCCGCGTCGCGGCGGGCAGCCCCATCCTCGCCGCCGAGCACATCGAGGCCCAGTACCGGATCGACGCCGCGCTGTTCACGCCGCACGCCGACTACCTGCTGCGCGTGAAGGGCGCGAGCATGCAGGACGCCGGGATCCTCGACGGCGACCTGCTCGTCGTGCACAAGACCGACGACGCACGCAGCGGGCAGATCGTCGTCGCGCGGCTGGGCGACGAGGTGACCGTCAAGCGGCTGAAGCGCCGCGGGCGCGAAATCACGCTGGTGGCGGAGAACGCGGCGTTCGCGCCGATCGTCGTGGACCCGAAGCGCACGCCGTTCGCGATCGAAGGGGTCGCGGTCGGCGTCATCCGTCCCAGCCGTTCGCTCTGACTCTGCCTGAGTCTTGCCGGACCCGCCACGGGTCCGGTTTTTTTTCCTCGGCGCAGCCCGTTGTTCCTTCTCACCGCACCAAGGAGACCGCGATGACCGTTTCCCCGATTCCCGCCGGTTACCACGCCGTCACGCCCTACCTCATCGTCGACGGCGCCGCCCGCGCCATCGAGTTCTACAAGCAGGCGTTCGGCGCCGTCGAGCTCATGCGGCTGCCCGGTCCCGGCGGCAGGCTGATGCACGCGGAAGTGAAGATCGGCGATTCGCCGGTGATGCTCGCCGACCAGGGCGACGGCCAGCGCGCGCCGCAGCCGGGTGCCACGCCGCCGGTCAGCTTCATGATCTACGTGCCGGACGTCGACCGGGTCTTCGCGCGGGCGCTCGCCGCGGGTGCCACGGAGCAGCGCCCGGTGACCGACCAGTTCTACGGCGACCGCATGGGGATGCTCGTCGACCCCTTCGGCCACGTGTGGGGGATCGCCACGCACGTCGAGGACGTCGCGCCGGAGGAGATCGACCGCCGCTTCGCGCAGATGATGCAGAAGGAGTAGGGTCGTGACCGCGACGCACGGGCCGTACGGCGCCACGGGCTGAGCGCGGATCGCCGATGGCCGCCGCCTCCCCCGCGCTCGCCGCGCTGCTCGCGCACCCGGCGATCTGGCGCGGCGACGACGTCGCGCCCGAGCCCGCCGCCGTGCCGTCGGGCTACGCGGCGCTCGACGCCGTGCTGCCGGGGCGCGGCTGGCCGCAGGGCGCGCTGACCGAGGTCGTGCTGGAGCGCGAAGGCATCGGCGAGATCCGCCTGACGCTGCCCGCGCTCGCGCGCGTGCAGGCGGGCGGCCGCGACGTCGTGTGGATCGCGCCGCCGCACCGGCCGTACGCGCCGGCGCTCGTGCAGGGCGGCCTCGACCTCGCGCGCTTCTTCGTCGTGCGCTGCGCCGCGCCGCAGGATGCGCTGTGGGCGTTCGAGCAGGCGCTGCGCGCGCCCGAGTGCGGTGCCGCGTTCGCGTGGCTGCCGACGCGCGACGAGCGCGCGCTGCGCCGGCTGCAGGTCGCGGCGCGCGAAGGCCGCGCGTGGGGCGTGCTGTGGCGGCGGCCGGGCCAGCAGGGCGGCGCCGCCGCCGCGCCGCTGCGCCTGGCCCTCGCGCCGCGCGACGGCCGGCTCGCCGTGCGCGTGGTGAAGCGGCGCGGCGCGGCGCTGCCGCGGCCGGTGGAGATCGACGTCGCGGAAAATCGGGGAACTTGGGGTCAGAGCTGTAATACGGCCGAGCTCTGTGCCGAAGTCGGGGAGTGGGGCCGTATTACAGCTCTGACCCCAATTTCCCTGCCCCCAATTTCCGGTCGCCGATGAACACCGCGCGCCTGTGGCTCGGCCGGCAGTGGGGATCCGAGCCGTTCGCGAAACGGATCGAGCGACAGGCCGGCAGCGCGCCCGCCGCCGGCTGCGACGGTGCGAGCAGCCGGACGACCCCGGACGAGGGCCGGAATGCGGGCACCGCCCGTCGCGATCAAAAATCCGCCGCACCGCGGAAATCGGGAAGATTGGGGTCAGAGCTGTAATACGGACCCATTCCCCGGCTTCGACACAACGTCGGGCCGTATTGCAGCTCCGACCCCAATTTCCGAGGTCCCTCGCCGCGCTCGGGATGGCATGCAAAACGATATGCCACTCTGGGCCTGCCTCCTCTTCCCCTCGCTGCCGCTCGACGTCTTCGCGCGCGCGCAGCCGCCGGACGGCGCGGCGCAGCCGTTCGTCGTCGGCAGCGGCGGCCACTACCCGCGCGTGGTCGCCGCCAACGCCGCCGCGCACGCCGCGGGCATCCGCGCCGGGCAGCTCGTGTCGGCCGCGCTCGCGTTCGCGCCCGAGCTCGTGCTGCGCGACCGCGACCACGAGGCCGAGGCGCGCGCGCTCGCGCAGCTCGCGACGTGGGCGCTGACGTTCACGCCGACCGCGTGCCTCGCGGAGCCCGACGCCGTGCTCGCCGACGTCGGCGGCAGCGCGCGCCTGTTCGGCGGCCTGCCGCCTCGCCGCGCGTCTCGCCGGCGGCGCGCGCGCGCAGGGCTACGCGGCGCGCCTCGGCCTCGCGCCACGGCGGGCGCCGCGCTGCTGCTCGCGCGCGCGGACCGCGCGCTGCCGGTGACCGACGTGCGCGCGCTGCCGGCAGCGCTCGCCGGCGTGCCGCTCGCGCTGCTCGACATGGACGACGCGGCGCGCGCGACGCTGCGCGAAGCCGGCGTCACGACGTTCGGCGAGGCCGCGGCGCTGCCGCGCGACGGGCTCGCACGCCGCTTCGGCGGGGCACTCGTCGCCGCACTCGACCACGCGCTCGGCCGCGCCCTCGACCCGCGTCCGCCGTTCGTGCCGCCGCCGCGCTTCGCGAGCCGGCTCGACCTGCCCGCGCCGGTGCACGACGCCGAGGCGCTCGCCTTCGGCGTGCAGCGGCTGGTGCAGGAACTCGCCACGTGGCTGAACGCGCGCGGGCTGGGGGTGACGCGGCTCACGCTGACGCTCGCGCACGAGCGCCACGTGCGGCAGCGCGGCGTGCCGGCGACCGTCGTGCCGTTCGCGTCGGCGCACCCGCGCGCGCGTCCGCGCGTCCTGTCCGTGCTGCGCGAGCGGCTCGCGCGCGTGGCGCTGCCCGCCCCCGTCGAGGCGCTGGCGCTCGCGAGCGACGAGACGGCGCCGCTGCCCGGGCGCAACCGCGGCCTCCTGCCCGGCGACGCCGCCGCCGCGGTCGAGGTCCCGCTGCTGGACCGGCTGCGCGCGCGGCTGGGCGACGACGCGGTGCTCCGCGTGGCCGCGCACGCCGAGCACCGGCCCGAATTCGCGACGCGCGACGCCGCCGTCGCGGCCGGTGCCCGCGCTGCCGCGCCCGGCCCCCGGCGCGCGCAACGCGGTGCGGCAGCGCAGGACGGCCGGTGCGCGCCCGCCCCGCCGCTGCCGGATGCGCCCCGTCCCGTCTGGCTGCTGCCCGAGCCGCAGCCGCTCGCGCACCTGGTCGAGACGCAACCGTGGGTGCTGCGCGACGGGCCGGAGCGCATCGAGTCCGGCTGGTGGGACGGCCGCGACGTCCGCCGCGACTACTTCGTCGCGACCACCCCCGCCGGCGAGACCGCCTGGATCTACCGCGACCACCGCTACGGCCAGGGCGACGGCGAGTGGTTCCTGCACGGTCTCTTCGCCTGAACACGAGGGTCAGACTCGAATTTCCCCGCACCGCTCGCGAAGCAGCCACACGCCATCCTGAAATTCGAGTCTGACCCTCATTTCCCACAGGCGGCTGTGCTAGCGTTCGGCGATGCGGCTGCCATTGCCCGACCTGCTCGCGACACGCAACGGCCGCCTCGCGACGTTCTTCCTGCTCTACGTCACCGAGGGCATCCCGCTCGGGTTCACGGCGACCGCG
Source organism: Casimicrobiaceae bacterium (assembly GCA_044223185.1). Lineage (GTDB taxonomy): Bacteria > Pseudomonadota > Gammaproteobacteria > Burkholderiales > Casimicrobiaceae > VBCG01. The sequence goes on from JBGAMF010000060.1 coordinate 14,012, forward strand.
ATCGCCACGCAGATGCGCCGCGCGGGGCTCGGCCCGATCGCCATCGGCGCGTTCGTCGGCTCGCTGTACCTGCCGTGGGCGTTCAAGTGGCTCGCGGGTCCGTTCGTCGACACGTTCGCATCCGATCGCCACGGCCGCCGGCGGCTGTGGATCCTGGCCACGCAGATCGGCATGGCGGTCACATTGCTCGCCGCGATGCCGGTGAACGTCGCGACGGAAATCGGGCTCCTCACGGCGATCATCCTGCTGCACAACGCCTTCGCCGCGACGCAGGACGTCGCGATCGACGCGCTCGCCGTCGCCGTGCTGCCCGAGGACGAGCGCGGCGTCGCGAACGGCTTCATGTTCGCCGGCGCCTCGGCGGGCCAGGCGATCGGCGGCTCGGGCGTGCTCTTCCTCGCGACGCTGGTGCCGTTCGGCACGACGTACGTCTTCGTCGCCGCCGCGATCCTGCTTGTGACCGTGTTCGTCGTGCTGCCGCTGCGCGAGCCGCCCGGCCCGCCGCGGTCGGCACCGGAGGGTGCACGGCTCGCGGCCATCCGCCGCGACCTCGCCCGCTTCGTGGGCGACGCGTGGCGCGCGTTCACCGGCTCGCGCGCCGCGCTGGTCGGCCTCGTGACGTCGCTGCTGCCGTTCGGCGCGTACGCGCTCTCGCTTGCGCTGCAGTCGAACCTCGCCGTCGAACTGGGCCTGACCGACGGCGAGATCGCCGTGCTCAACCTCTGGTCGACCGTCGTGTTCGCCTTCGCGTGCGTGGCCGGCGGCTGGCTGTCCGACCGCTACGGCCGCCGCCGCACGCTGGCGATCTTCGTCTTCCTCACCGTGGTGCCGACGCTTTGGCTCGCGTGGACGATGCAGGACGCGCAGTGGATCATGCCGGTCGACGTGAACGCGCCCGGCCGCCCGCAACCGTCCGCCACGCTGGTCGCCACGTTCTGGGTCGCGGTCATCGCGTTCAACGTGTTCCAGGGCCTGTACTACGGCGTGCGCTCGGCGCTCTACATGGACGTGACCACGCCGGCGGTCGCCGCGACGCAGTTCACCGCGTACATGGCGCTGTCGAACCTCGTCATCACGTACACCGCGTGGTGGCAGGGCCTGTCGATCGAGCGCTGGGGCTACCCCGTCACGCTCGCGCTCGACGCGGCGGCGGGCCTCGCCGTCCTCTTCCTGCTGCCGCTGATGAAGCCCGCGCGCATGGCAGCGGCCGCGCGAACGGACGCGGGCGAGCCGCGCAGCGCGCACTAGCACGGCATACGAACGGCAAGCCTCACCGGGCAACCGCGCGTCGCCGCGCGGGCCCGCAAGCAGCGGCCGCAACGCAGCCGGCCCGCGGCGGCGAGGTGAGGTCGACCGGCGCAGCGCCGCCACCGCAGCGGTGGCCGCTCGGCCACAGGCAGACGGTCGAATCGCTCCCCGCAGGCGGTCCGCTTCGATCGCCGCATGGCGCGGACGGCGGTGATCGGAACCCGCTCCGTGGTTCGGAAGGACGATGGATCGTGCCGCCCAATTGACGAGCCAGCGACAACGCGATGGGCGCTGATCGAGCCGCTTGTCCCGATCCGAACGAGCTTCGCGTCGATGCCGACGTGCAATTGCGAGGCCGCGCACCGCGTCGGTACGTACCGGCCCGGCAAGCGCGCTGTTGCGCTGTCCGGTTCAGTCCGGAAACAGGAGCGCGTACAGCTCCTTCGTCCTGGGCGTCATGTTCTTCGGGTCGGGCCGCAGCACCGTGTTCGCGGGCGCAAGCAGCTTCGCATAGACCGCCTGGTAGACGCGCTTGACCACGCCCGGCGCCACCAACTCGCGGTCGTAGCCGGGGAAGAAGCCGAGCAGGCGGTAGCCGGCCTGTTCGAGCCCCTGCTGCATGTAAGGGTGCTTGAGCGTGACCAGCGCGTAGATGAATGCGGCGCCCATGCGCCGTCCGGCTTCCTCCATGCCCGCGATGGTTCCGCTCGTCAGCCCGATGCGGGCGTGTTCGGGCGCGATCACGACCAGGCGGCCCCACAGCGCCAGCGAGTCGACCTCGCGCTCCCCGGACCACACGCCCACGATTTCGTCGCCGTGCCAGAGCGTCAGCACGATGACGTCCTTGTCGATCGCGCCGTCGAGGCAAACCCGCTCGCGGTAGAAGTCCTCCCGCAGGAAGCAGCTGTTCACCCCGAACGTGATTTCCGGATACCACCGGCGCAACGCGGCAATCGCCGGTTCGACGTGATCGCGCCGCATCGCCTGCACGCCGTAGCCGGGCGGCAGCGCGACGAGCCCCAGCGCCTGGTCCCAGGGCAGCCAGTTCACGACGGTGCGGCAGCCGCGGGTTGCGGGAACAGCACGTCGAACAATGCGCGGGCGCGCGGCGTGAGGTTCGCCGGGTCCGGCCGCATCAGTTCGTCCTCGGGCACCAGCACCTTGCAATAGACGCCCTCGAAGACACGCCGGATGTCGCCCGGCGCAACCTCCTCGCAGTCGTAGCCCGAAGTGAAGCCGATGAGCTGGAAGCCGGCTTTCTCGAGTGCGTTCTGCATGTGCGGGATCTTCAACGTGGCCAGGCCGAACAGGAACTCCGCGCCCATCGCGCGTCCGGCCGTCACCGCGAGCGGCATGACCTGGGACGCGAGCTTCGCGCTGCGATGCTCGGGCGCGATCACGATCAGCCGGCCGTACATCGAGCACGTGTCGGGAATGCGCTCCCACGACCACATGCCGACGAGTTCGTCCGCGTGCTTGAACACGCAGACGAAGACGTCCTTGTGGGTCTCGTCGCCGAGGCAGACGGCGGCGTCGTAGAAGGCCTCGCGCAGGTAGCAGCTGCCGCCACCCACGGCGATGTCGGGATGCCAGCGCCGAATGCCGGCGATCAGCGGCAGCACGTCCGCTGCCGACAGCTTTTCGTAGCGGTAACCGTCGGGCAGCGGTGCCAGCGTCGCGATCTGCGCGATCGTGGGCCACTCCATGAGCGACTCCCCCGTCGTTTCGGAACGCGCGCAGTATGCCGACCAACGCCGGCCGCATCAACCGGGCAGCGCGCATGGTCCAGCGGATTGGCGAGGTCGCGCGCGGCGACGTCGCACGCGCCGTCGTCGCCTGCTCGGGCAGTCAATCGGGTGACCCGCACCGGCCGCACGGTCCGCGGCAGGCGCGCGGCGCCTCGCGCGGTCCAGGCGCTGCCTGCCGGTTGCAACCTCGCCGCACCGGTCGCGGCTGCGGGACTCGCATGCTCGCAGACGTCTAGGCTTGTGCGACGCCTGCCCGCGTGGCGTCAGCTCGTAAGCGCTCCACGGCTTGGCAGGGCAGGCCTCGCACAACCCTCGACAAGTCCGGCCGACCCCCTTCCCGCGTGCGGTCAGGCTGGCGCAGCGGCGCTAGATGCCCGCCCACCACTGATAGCCGCGGTCCTCCCAGTACCCGCCCTTCCCGCCCGCGATGTGCGCGAAGCTCGCGACGAGCTCGATCGCCGTCACGTACTTGGCGTGCTTGTACCCCAGCTGCCGCTCGACGCGCAGCCGGATGGGCGCGCCGTTGGCCACGGGCAACGGCGCGTCGTTCATCTCGTAGGCGAGGATCGTCTGCGGGTGGTTGGCGTCGAGGAGGTCGATGCTCTCGTAGTAGAGGTCGGTGCCGTCCTCCGCCATCGGGTCGGCGCAGTGGAACACGAGATAGCGCGCGTCGGGCCGCGGCTGCACCACGTCGAGCAGCGCGGCGACGCGCGCGCCCTTCCACTTCGCGATCGCGCTCCAGCCTTCGACGCAGTCGTGGCGCGTGATCTGCGTGCGCGAAGGCAGCGCGCGCAGCTCCGCCAGCGTGAACGCGCGCGGCGCGCCGACCAGGCCACCGACGGCGAGCGCGTAGTCGGCGAACCCGTTCGCGACCCACGCCGCGTAGCGCGGGCTGTCCGGCTCGCTCGTCCCGTTGCTGCGGAACGTCGGCGAGCGGTCGCCTTCCGTGAACTCCTGCGCGAGCCCGTCGCGCGCGACGAGCTTCGCGATCGCCTCGTTGACCGGCTCCGCCGCGTTCAGCACCCGCGGGAACCACTCGGTGCGCGACAGCCGGTCGCAGCCGGCGAGCAGCGCCGCCGACGCCGCTGCGGCGGCCCTGGCGAGGAACGCGCGGCGGGGCGGTCTACTCATGCGTGGGCTCCGGGGGAACGCGATAGCGGCCGGTGATCATCGACCGCAGGTTGTTGAAGAGGCCGCCGACCACGACCTGGAACACGTGAATCAGCACGAACGCGACCAGCAGCCACGCGACGACGAAGTGGATCGAGCGCGCCGACTGCCGGCCGCCGACCAGGTCCACCCAGCCGGTGAAGAGCGAGTCGAGCCACGGCGACATCGCCAGCCCCATCAATACGGCGAGCGGCAGCAGCACGAAGATCACGGCGAGGTAGGCGAGCTTCTGCAGCACGTTGTAGCGCTTCGCGGCCTCGCCCCGCGCGTGGCGAAACCGCAGGTGGTCGCGCAGCGACGCGCCGATCCCGGCGAGTTCCGGGCGGGTGGGCGCGAGGTCGCGCGCAAGGTGGCGGCTCGCGACCGCGTAGACGAGATACGCGAGGCCGTTGACCACGAACACCCAGGCGAAGAAGAAGTGCCAGGCGCGCGCCAGCGCCAGCCACTGCGTCCCCGGCAGCGTCATCCAAGGCGGGAACGTCGCCGGCGCGAGGTCGCCGTCCGCGTCGCGGACGACACCCAGCCAGCCGGTGGTGTCGAACTCCGCGCCCAGCACGCGCGTCACGCCGACCAGCGCGCCGGATGGCGCCTCCCGCGCGCCGATCTCCACCACCGGCGGCCGGCCGTCGTAGGACGAGCGGCCGAAGTGCAGCGCGGGATACGCATTGAAGATCTGCAGTCCGCTCGCGAACAGCACGGTGAGCGCGACGACGTTGACCCAGTGCATGATCCGCACCGGGAGCGCGTGCCGGTAGTAGAGGCCGCCGTGGGCGGCGGGCGCGGGGTCGGGCATCGTCGTGGTCGCGTCGCTTCTGCGATGGTCGCACGAATCGCGCCGCGCCTTACACCGGCGCGCCGGCCGTGCCCCGTACAATCGCACCCATGTCCGCGCCCGCCCCCTACGCCGGCCTGACGCCCGACCGGATCCTCGACGCGCTGGACGGCGTGGGCATCGCCGGCGACGGGCGGCTCCTCGCGCTCAACAGCTACGAGAACCGCGTGTACCTCGTCTACCGCGACGGCGACGCCGCCGTGGTCGCCAAGTTCTACCGTCCGGCGCGCTGGAGCGACGAGCAGATCGGCGAGGAGCACGCGTTCACCGCCGAGCTCGCCGCCCGCGAGATTCCCGTGATCGCGCCGATGACGCTCGCGAACCGCACGTTGCACCGCTTTGCCGGCTTCCGCTTCGCCGTCTATCCGCGGCAGGGCGGCCGCACGCCGGAGCTCGACGACCGCGCCACGCTCGAGTGGCTCGGCCGCTTCATCGGCCGGATCCACGCGGTCGGAGCGCTCGCGCCGTTCGCGCACCGGCCCGCGCTCGACATCGCGACGTTCGGCGACGAGCCGCGCGACTACCTGCTCGCGCACGGATTCGTGCCGCCCGACCTCGTCGCCGCGTACCGATCGGTGTCGGCGATGGCACTGGACGGCGTGCGCCGCTGCTACGACCGCGCCGGCGACGTGCGCACGCTGCGGCTGCACGGCGACTGCCACGCGGGCAACGTGCTGTGGACGGCCGACGGCCCGCACTTCGTCGACTTCGACGACGCGCGCACCGGCCCTGCGGTGCAGGACCTGTGGATGCTGCTCTCGGGCGACCGCGCCGCCGCGACGCGGCAGCTGGCCGACGTGCTGGCCGGCTACGAGGACTTCATGGACTTCGACCGGCGCGAGCTCCACCTGCTCGAGGCGCTGCGCACGCTGCGCCTCGTCCACTACGCGGCGTGGATCGCCCGCCGCTGGGACGACCCGGCGTTCCCGGCCGCGTTCCCGTGGTTCAACACGCAGCGCTACTGGCAGGACCGCATCCTCGAGCTGCGCGAGCAGATCGCGGCGATGGACGAGCCGCCGCTGCCGGCGTAGCGCGTCACTCCGGGTCGAGCGTGAACATCTGCTGCGGCCGGGCCACGCCCTTCAGCGCGTAGCGCCCCAGGCTCACCAGCCGCGCGTCCTCGCCCCCGACGGCGGCGACGAATGCCGCGGAGGCGATGACGCTGCGCTCGAGCGACCCGCACAGCGCCTCGATGCGCGCCGCCTCGTTCACCGCCGGCCCCAGCACCGTGAAGTCGAGCCGGCGCGCGCTGCCCACGTTGCCGTACAAGAGGTCGCCGACGTGCAGCGCGACGTGCGTGTCGGTGACCGGTAGTCCCGCCGCAGCGCGCCGCGCGTTGAGCGCCGCGATGCGGCCACGGTGGTCGATGGCCGCGGCGAGCGCGCACGCCGCCGCGGGCCCGGCGCCGTCGTCGGGGAAGATCGCGAGGATCGCGTCGCCGATGAACTTCAGCACGTGGCCGCCGTGCGCCTCGATCGCCTCGACCTGCACCTCCGCGTAGTCGTTGAGCAGCGCGAGCGTGCCTTCCGGGCCGACCGCCTCCGAGATCCGCGTGTAGCCGGCCAGGTCGCTGAACCAGACGACCGCACGGATCGTCTCGGCCTGGCCGCGGACGATGTTGCCTTTCAGCACCCGTTCGGCGGCGTCGCTGCCGAGATACGTCGTGACCAGCGCCTGCGCCGTATGGCGCGACGCGCGCAACAGGAACGCGACCGCCACGGTCGGCACCAGTGCCGCGAGCCGCGCCACCTGCGCGTCGGTGAAGCCGCCCGGCGCGTCCGTCGCCCACGACGACGCCATGCCGTCGACGTTGTCGGCGTCGCGGGACCCGGCGTCGCGCGTCACGAACGCGACGTAGTCGGTCATGCCCTCGCGCTGCAGTGCGGCCAGCACCGGAAATTCGGCGGACGCGCCCGGGTCGCCGAGGCGGCGGCGAAGCGTCGGCGCGCCGCTGCTGACCATGTGGAAGAACGGACTGCGCGTCCACCCCTCCTCCGCCACCGCGTCGCCTTCGCGCAGAAACGGCTCGTCGACGCCGCCGGTGGCGCATCGCCAGATGAGCTGCCGGCCGCCCAGCACCGGATCGAGCAGGTTGACCCCGACCGAGGCCCGCGCCACCGGAATGCCGATCGCCACCAGCCGCTCGCACAGGCCGGCCAGCAGCGCGGCCTCCGGCTCGCCGCCGAGCGTCGCCTGCGCGATCCACGTGCCGAGGTCGGTGTCGGCGGCGCCGTTCACGCCGTCTCGTCGCGCATGGGCGCGGCGCGGTGGCCGCGTCGTGCGTCGGGCGAGTGCCCCGGATGCGTGTGCGCCGGCATGTCGTTCGTGGTCGAGTGGCGTGGGCGTCCGGCGCGGACGGGGGTGACGGGCTCCGGCGGCCGTGTCGCGCCAAGGTTACTCCATCCGGAACGGGCGGTGGAGGACGTCGGGACAGCGTCGATTGCACGCGACGCGTTGCCCGATCGGCAGCGCGCGGCGTAGAGTCGCGCTGCACGGCCGCTTCGCCCTGCGCCATCCTCGCCATGCAAGCGCTCCGCCTCCTTCCGCTGCTCGCGCTCGCCGCCGCCGTCGCCGTCGCGGCGTCCGGCTTCGGTGCGCGCTTCGCGCTCTGGGATTACCGCATGGCGTTCCAGGTGCTGCGCTGGGGTGCCTACGCAGGACTCGCGATCGCGGCCGTCGCCGCGATCGCGGCGCTGGTGCCGCGCGCGCGCGCCGGCAGCCGGTGGCGGCTGGGTACCGCGGCCGCGATCGGCATCGCCGCCGCCGCGCTCCCCCTGTACTGGCTGCACGTCGCGCGCTCGGTGCCGCCGATCAACGACATCACGACGGACACCGCGAATCCGCCGGCGTTCGCCGCGATCCTGCCGTTGCGGGCGAACGCGCCGGTCCCCGCCGCGTACCCGGGCGAGGCGACGGCGCGGCTGCAGCGCGACGGCTATCCGGACCTGGCGCCGATCGTGCTCGCGGCGCCGCCGGCGGCGGCGTTCGCGCGGGCGCTCGCCGCCGCGCGCGCGCAGGGCTGGGGAATCGTCGCCGCCGACGCAGCGACCGGGCGCATCGAGGCGATGGCGACCACGCCGTGGTTCGGCTTCACCGACGACGTCGTGGTCCGCGTCGCCGCCGACCCGGCCGGCAGCCGCGTCGACGTGCGCTCGGTCTCGCGCGTGGGCAGGAGCGACCTCGGCGCCAACGCGCGGCGCATTCGCGAGTACGCGGCCGCGCTCGCGAACTGAGGCGCGGCTCAGCCGGGCCGGTTGAGCGCCGCGACGTCGCGCCGGCGCAGCACGAGGCCGAGCCCCGCGAGCGCCGTGAACACCGCGCCCGCGCCGAACGTGTACGCGGGGCCGAACGCGTCCCACAGCCAGCCGGCGAGCACGCTCGCGACGAGGAGCGCGACTCCGCCGACGAAGTTGAACACGCCGAACGCAGTCCCCCGCAGGTCGGCCGGCGCCGCGCCGGCGACCAGCGCGGCGAAGAGCCCCTGCGTCAGCCCCATGTGCAACCCCCACAGCGCGGCGCCGGCGACCACCGCGCCGGCCGCGTCCGCACGCGCGAGGACCACGTCCGCCGCGACCAGCGCGACGAGGCCCCCGGCCAGCAGCCACACGCCGCCGCCGCGGTCGAGGGCGGCCCCGGCCGGGTACGCGGCGAGCGCGTAGACGACGGACATCGCGACCATCACGAGCGGCGCCTGCGCGACGCCGAGCCCGACGTGCTGCGCGCGCAGCACGAGGAACGCCTCGGAGAACCGCGCCAGCGTCAGCACCGCGGCGATCGCCACGACGATCCAGAACGCGGACGGCAGCCGCCGCGTGTCGGCGAGCCGCCAGCGCGGCTTCGGCGCGCCGTCGGCCGCGTGGCACAGGGGCTCCTCGACGCCGAACACGATCAGCGCGACGCACAGCGCGGCCGGCACGACCGCGACCCAGAACGCCGCGGCGAAGTCGTTCGCGAAGTACGCCATCGCCGCCAGCGCGAGCACGGGGCCGCCGATGCCGCCGACGGTGTCGAGCGCCTGCCGCAGGCCGAAGCTGCGGCCGCGCACGGCGGGCGGCGCGAGGTCGGCGATCAGCGCGTCGCGCGGCGCGCCGCGGACGCCCTTGCCGACGCGGTCGGCGAAGCGCGCCGCCACGATCCAGCCGAGCGTGGGCGCCAGCGGAAACACGAGCTTCGACAGCGCGCCCAAGCCGTAGCCCAGCAGCACCAGCGGCTTGCGCCGGCGGAACGCGTCCGAGATCACGCCGGAGAAGAGCTTGACGACGAGCGCCGTCGCCTCGGCGATGCCCTCGACGACGCCGATCACCAGCATCGACGCGCCCATCACCGTCGCCATGTACAGCGGCAGCAGCGCGTGCACCAGCTCGGACGACAGGTCCATGCAGAGGCTGACGAGCCCCAGCACCCACACGCCGCGCGGGATCGCGCCGCGCCGCGCACCGGCGGTCACCGCGCCCTCCTACGGCAGCGTCAGCGCGACGCGCACGGTGCCCGCACGCTCGTGGCGCGCGACGAGCTCGATGCGCGCGCCGGTGGGCCCCCGCACCACCCATTCGATCTTCATCCGGTCGTCGGTCACGTGGTAGTCGGGCCAGAACGAGATGCCGGTGTGCTTGTACGCGCGGCCCTCGAGCTGCCCCATCTCCATCCGCCGCTTGCCCTGCACGAGCGTGGCGCCCTCCGGCAAGGCGATCTCCGCGACGAGGCCGCGGACGACCTTGCGCTCCAGCGCGCGCTTCGACACGTACGACGGCAGCCAGCCCGTGTTCTGCACGACGAGCCGGACCGCGTAGTTGCCGCCGCCCTGCGCGGTGGCGTCCGCGTGCACCAGCTCGAGCTGCGGCGACAGCAGCGCCTGCCAGACGATCCACGCGGGAAAGCGCGCGAGCTCGCGCGGCAGCAGCGCCGGCGGCGGATTCGAGAACGCGTGGAAGCGGTTCCACCCGCCGATCTCGACGCGCCCCAGCTGCGGGTGGTCGAACGGCCGCCACGGCTGGTGCGCGAGCCCGCCCAGGGCCTCGTCGCTCCAGCGCAGGATCGCGAGGTCGTCGGCCGGCGGGTGGTCGCGGAACCAGTCGATGAACTTGTAGTCGGTGATGCCCGCCTCGCGCATCGGCGACCAGATCTCGACGACCCAGACGAAGATGCCGAGGTGCTCGTACACCCAGTCGAAGGTGCCGCCGATCACCATCTTCGGGTGGTAGCGGAACTCCTCGTACACGGAGATGGCCGGGTAGCCGGTGAGCTCGGTGCCCTTCTTTCCGGTCGCCTGGTATACCCACAGGTCCTCGGCGTGCATCTCCTCGTCCGGCTGGTGCTCGAACGGGCGCAGCAGCACGCCGCTCCAGGTGTGGAACGTCGTCGCGCCGCCGATGTTCGGGTGGCGCGCGACGAAGTCGACGACCGCGCGGACCTCGGGCTCGGACGTGGGGTACGGGCCCGCGCCCATCTGCTCGAACTCCTGCCGCCACGAGGCGGGGAAGTTGCGGTTGAGGTCGAGGCCCTGCACCGGCTTCTTGACGCGCAGCGTGTACCCGTCCCAGTCCTCGACCGTGCCCTCGGGCACGATCCGGTAGTAGGTGCCGCCGGTCTCCGTCGGGTCGCGGCGGATCATGAGGCGCGGCTCGTCCGGGTGCGCCTTCCACACGCCGTTGGGGTCGGGGATGCGCATCTGCAGGATGCGCCCGTCGCCGTCGACGTCCTCGACGGTGAGCCCCTCGACGTCCTCGTCGCCGTGCGGGTACGGGCGCGTGCTGGAGCGGACCCACTTCGGCCGGTCGGCGAGCGCCCATTCGGCGCCGTCGGGGTTGATCCGCGGGCAGACGTAGAACGCGCGCGTGTCGAGCGCGCGCGTGACGTCGGCGTCGTGGCCGTACTGCGTGACCAGCGTGTGCAGCAGGTAGAGGTTCGCCGCGGCCCCGGCGACCTCGGTCGCGTGGATGTTGCCGTCGACCCAGAACGCGGGCTTCTCCGCCGCCGGCCCGGTCTTCGCGTTGGTGACGGTCGCCACCCAGATGTCGCGGCCCTCGTGGCTCCGGCCGATCGATTCGACGGTCACGAGGTCCGGGTGCTCGCGCGCGAACGCGTGCAGCAGGTCGGTCAGTTCGGCGTAGCGGTGGAAGCGGTCGAAGGCGATGGCGGGCATGGCGGCGCAAGCGGCGGGCGAGGCGGGCATCTTAGCCGCTTTCGAAAATTGGGGTCAGAGCTGCAATGCGGCCGAGCGGCGCATCCAGGCACCTGCGTACACCGGCATTGCAGCTCTGACCCCAGTTCTCGATACCGTATGAATATACGGTATACTGGGTGGGACATGCTGCCCCCCTACGCCGAGCTGCACTGCCTCACCAACTTCTCGTTCCTGCGCGGCGCGTCGCACCCGGAGGAGCTGGTCGAGCGCGCGCAGGCGCTGGGGTACGCCGCGCTCGCGCTGACGGACGAGTGCTCGCTGGCGGGCGTCGTGCGCGCGCACCTGGCCGCGAAGGAAACGGGGCTGCCGCTCGTCATCGGCAGCGAGTTCACGCTGGCCGACGGCCTGAAGCTCGTCCTCTACGCGACCGACCGCGCGACGTACGGCGACCTGGCGCAGCTCGTCACGCGCGGCCGGCGCCACGCGGCGAAGGGCACGTACGCGCTGACGCGCGACGACGTGGCGGAACTCGCGCCGCGCTGCCTGGCGCTGTGGGTGCCCGGAAATGGGGCCAGGCTCGAT
>JBGAMF010000189.1:0-3067 GCA_044223185.1 Casimicrobiaceae bacterium
GAAGTCGGCCACCACCGTCATGTACGCCCGCTCGGCCACGCTCGCCGGGTTGTTCACCTGCAGCGTCCAGCCTTCGTGCGGCCGGTGCCGGACCGTCTGCCCGTGCACGCCCGCGGCGACCACGTCGTGCGCCGGGACGCCCGCGGCGAGGCAGACGCTCGTGAGCGCGTGCACGTACAGGTCGGCCAGCGCGTTGGCGGCGCGCGCCGCGCGCACGATCTCGTCGGGACCGGCGTCCTGCAGCGCGGCGAGCTCGCGCCTGAGGTCGGAGGGAAACGCGACGTGCGTGGCGGCGAGCAGCGTGCCCGCCGGTGCGGCCGGCGTGAAGTCGGCCAGCACGGCGTCCACACCGTCGAGGCTCGTGCCCGACATGACGCCGGCAAAGATCTCGCGGCGCGCGGACATCCGGCGCTTCGCGGTCGGCGGCTAGCGCGCGGCGGCGAGCGCGGTGCCCGGCAGCGCGCGCGCGAGCGCGAGCGTGTCGGCGTGCGGCGCGATCGCCGCGCGGAACGCGGGCAGCCGCTCGGGGACGATGGGTTCCGCCACCGGCATGGCGACCGTCAGCGGATTGCGCGCCTCCCCGGCGATCCGGAACTCGTAGTGGAGGTGGGGCCCGGTCGCCCACCCGGTCATCCCGACGAAGCCGATGGTGTCGCCCTGGCGCACGCGGGCGCCGGCCTTCACCACGGGAGCGATCTTCGACAGGTGGCCGTAGACGGTCGAGTACGATCCCTGGTGACGCAGGAAGATCGCGTTGCCGTAGCCGCCCTGCCAGCCGGCGGCCGTCACGATGCCGTCGGCGGTCGCGCGCACCGGCGTGCCGGTGGGCGCCGCGTAGTCCACACCCTGGTGCGCGCGCCACTGCTGCAGCACCGGGTGGAAGCGCGCGAGCGAGAAGCCCGACGTGATGCGCGAGAACTCCATCGGCGAGCGCAGGAACGCGTTCCTCGCGTTGCGGCCTTCCTCCGTGTAGTACGCATCGCGGCCGTCGTCGTCGCGCCAGAGGAACGCGCGCAGCGTCTGCCCGCGGTTGACGAACTCGGCGGCGACGATGCGGCCCGTGCCGGTCGCCTCGCCGTCGACGTAGCGCTCCTCGTAGACGACGGTGAAGCGGTCGCCGCGCTGGAGGTCGTGGTGGAAGTCGATGTCGCCGGCGAACACCTCGGCCAGCGCGATGGTCACCGCGTCGGGAATGCCCGCGGCGTCCGCCGCGCCGAACAGCGACGTCCGGATCTCCCCGGAGCGCAGCACCGTGCGCACGTCGGCGGACGCGGTGGCCGTCGTCGCGCGGAAACCGTCGCCCGCGCGCTCGACGGCGAACGCGTCGTCGGCGCCCGTGCGGAACGTGAGCGCGACCAGCGCGCCGTTGCCGTCCATGGCGACGCGCACGGGCCGGCCCGGGCGCAGCTGGTAGAGCGGACGGGCGTCGGTGCTGGTGCGCAGGAAGCGCATCGCGTCCGGGTCGTCGACGCCGGCGCGCGCGAGCAGGCTGCCGATCGTGTCGCCGCGCTGCACGCGCTCCTCGCGCCAGTACACGGCGGTCGCGGCGTCGTCGGCCGGCAGCGCCGGCAGCGGCAGCGCGCGCAGGACGGTGCGGGTCGGGACGGTGGGCAGCGTCGTGTCGGGTGCGAGGCCGAACGCCGCCACGCCCGACAGCGACAGCACGGCGATGGCCATCCAGTGGCCGGGGGTCGGCATGCTGAAGAAACGCCGCGCCGGCGCCGCGCCGGGGCCGGCGGACGGTTGCGCTAGAATCGGAGGCTTGCTCGCGGACAAACGGGGATCTTCCGGCCTGAACCGGCGCATTCTAGCAACATTCAGGCCGGAGACCGGCACCCGGCACCTGCCCGCCCCCGATCCGTGCCGAATCGATGGGCCGCGCCCGAGCCGCGATGAAAGATCCCAACGCCATGTCAGCGGACGTCACCCACCAGCTCGCCGTGTTCAAGCGCGGCGCCGACGAACTCCTGGTCGAGGGCGAGGTCGCGCAGAAGCTCGCGCGCGCCCAGGTGACGAACAAGCCGCTGCGGATCAAGCTCGGGCTCGACCCCACGGCACCCGACATCCACCTCGGGCACACGGTCGTCCTCAACAAGATGCGCCAGATGCAGGACCTGGGCCACCAGGTCATCTTCCTCATCGGCGACTTCACGTCGATGATCGGCGACCCGTCCGGCCGCAACGACATGCGGCCGCCGCTCACCCGCGAGCAGATCGAGGCCAACGCGAAGACCTACCACGCGCAGGCGTCGAAGGTGCTCGACCCCGCGCGCACCGAGGTCCGCTACAACTCCGAGTGGAGCGAGCCGCTCGGCGCCGCCGGCATGATCAAGCTCGCGGCCAAGTACACGGTCGCGCGGATGCTCGAGCGCGACGACTTCGCCAAGCGCTTCGCCGGCAACCAGCCCATCGCGATCCACGAGTTCCTCTACCCGCTGATGCAGGGCTACGACTCGGTGGCGCTGCAGGCCGACATCGAGCTGGGCGGCACCGACCAGAAGTTCAACCTGCTGGTGGGGCGCGAGCTGCAGCGGCACTGGGGGCAGGAGCCGCAGTGCATCCTGACGATGCCGCTGCTGGAGGGGCTCGACGGCGTCGAGAAGATGTCGAAGTCGAAGGGCAACTACGTCGGCATCACGGAAGCCCCGGCCGAGATGTTCGGCAAGATCATGTCGGTGTCGGACACGCTGATGTGGCGCTGGTTCGAGCTGCTTTCCTTCCGCTCGATGGACGAGATCGCGCGATTGAAGCGCGAGTGCGACGCGGGCCGCAACCCGCGCGACGCCAAGGTGCTGCTCGGCCAGGAGATCGTCGCGCGCTTCCACTCGCCCGCCGCCGCGGAGGCGGCGCTCGCCACGTTCGAGGCGCGCTTCCGCGACCACGCGCTGCCGGAGAACATGCCGGAGGTCGCGCTCGCGACGGCCGGCGCGGGGCTGCCGGTCGCACAGCTCGCGAAGCAGGCGGGGCTCGTCGAATCGACGTCGGAGGCGCTGCGGCTGATCGCCCAGCGCGGGCTCAGGGTCGACGGCGACGTCGTCGCCGACAAGTCGCTCGTGCTGCCGGCCGG
>JBGAMF010000061.1:0-25369 GCA_044223185.1 Casimicrobiaceae bacterium
GGGCGGGTGGCCGCCGCTCACGTTCGGCGAGGCGATCGCGCCGCGGCTCGCGGGCGCCAACATTCCGGCGACCGGCGCGTTCGCGACGCTGCACGCGGCGGGCCACCGCACGCCTGGCCTCGCGTGGGGCGCCGCGGCGCCCTCCGCCCACGTGACGCGCGACGCGTTCGAGCGCATCGTCGGCGAGATGACGACGCGGCTGGCGCAGGCGGGGACCGTCGACGGCGTCTACCTCGACCTCCACGGCGCGATGGTCACGGAGCACCTCGACGACGGCGAAGGCGAGATCCTCGCGCGTGTCCGGCGCATCGTAGGGCCGCGCGTGCCGGTGATCGCGAGCCTCGACCTCCACGCGAACGTCACGCGCGCGATGATGGAATGCGCGGACGGCCTCGTCGCCTACCGCACGTATCCGCACATCGACATGGCGGCGACCGGCACGCGCGCGGCGGAGCTCCTCGCGCGCACGCTCGCCGCCGGCAGGCCGCTCGCCAAGGCGATGCGTCCGCTCGACTTCCTCACGGGCCTGTCGTCGCAGTCGACGTTCATCGAGCCGGGCCGGCGGCTGTACGAGACGCTGGAGCGCCTCGAGCGCGAGCACGACGCGGTGCTGTCGTTCACGCCCGCTTTCCGATGGCGGACTTCCCCGAATGCCAGATGGCGGTGCTGGGGCTACGGGCCGGGACGCGGCACGTGCGGCATCGCGGTCGCGGACCTCGCGCGCGCCGTCCGATTTACGCCGAGCCCGAATTCGCGCTCGACCTCTACGCGCCCGACGGCCGCCGCGCTGCTTGCGCAGCGCGGCGAGCCGGGCGCACTGGTCGCCATGCAGGACAACCTGGGCGCCGGCGGCGCAACGGCGAGCATCGAGCCGGGCTCGCCTGCGGCGCGCTGCTGGCGCGCGACCCGCGCGACGCGGTGCTGGGACTGCTCATCGACGCGGCGTCGGCACGGCAGGCGCACGAGATCGGGGGTCGGGGCGCACGCGGCGCGCTTCCGGCTGGGCGAGACGTCCGGCGTGCCCGGGCACGTGCCGCTCGAGGGCGAGTTCACGGTGACGGCGGTGAACGACGGCAGCTTCACGTGCACCGGGCCGATGTTCAAGGGGTTCCGGATGCAGCTCGGGCCGATGGCGGTTCTGCAGCGGGGACACGTGCGCGTCGTGCTCGCCTCGAAGAAGGTGCAGGCGGCCGACAAGGAAATGTTCCGGCACGTCGGCATCGAACCCGTGCAGCAGCGGATCCTCGCGCTCAAGAGCTCGGTGCACTTCCGCGCGGACTTCCAGCCGATCGCGAAGGAGGTGCTGGTGGTCGTCGCGCCTGGCCCGGCGAAGGCGGACCCGACGCTGTTCGACTGGAAGCGGCTGCGGCCGGGGCTGCGGCTGAAGCCGGGCGGGCCGGCGTTCCGGCCGGCGTGATCGCGATGGCTTGCGTGCCCCTCACCCCAGCCCTCTCCCCGCTTCGCGGGGCGAGGGAGCGTCGGGGTGGCCGCGTTCGCGATTCCTCCTCCTCCCTCGAAGCGGAGAGGTCGGGGTGAGGGGCGCCTTGCCCGCAACCGACTGAACCCATGCGCCGCCGCTACGTCATTGCGCTGATCAAGCACGAGACGAACACGTTCTCGCCGCTCCCCACGCCTTTGTCGTCGTTCGGCCACGGCGAGGGCCCGGCGTTCGGCGCGGAGGCGCGCGCGCGGTTCGAGGGCACGAACACGCCGATGGCCGCGTACCTCGACCTCGCGCGCGCGGAGAACGCCGAGGTCGTCACGCCGGTGGCCGCGGAGTCGTGGCCGTCGAACAAGGCGTCGCGGGCGACGTTCGAGGCGCTGGTGCGCCCGCTGGAGGACGCGGTGCGCGCCGGCTGCGACGCCGTGCTGCTCGACCTGCACGGCGCGATGGTGATCGACGACTGCGACGACGCGGAAGGCGAGATCGTGGAGCGGGTGCGCAGGATCGCGCCGGGCGTGCCGATCGCCGTCACGCTCGACTACCACACGAACCTCTCGGGCGCGCTCGTCGACCACGCGACGGTGATCACCGGCTACCGCACCTACCCGCACGTCGACATGTACGAGGCCGGCATGCGCACCGGCCGCATCCTCGCGGCAGCGCTCGACGGAACGGTCGAGCCGGTGATGGCGTGGGGATGGAAGCCGCTGCTCGCGTCCGTGATGCGCCACGCGCCCGAGGACGGGCCCTCGGGCGACATCCTCGCGTTCGCGCGGCGGATGGAGGCCGACGGCACCGTGCTCGCCGCCACGCTGCTGCCGTCGTTCCCGCACGCGGACACGCCGCACACCGGCGTGTCGGCGGTGGTCGTCGCCGACGCGCGGCGCGGCGGCCGCGAGGACGCGCACGCCGTCTGCGCGCACATGCTGGACGTCGCGTGGGAGCGGCGCAACGAGTACGTGTTCCACGCGCCGCCGCTCGCGGAGTCCGTCGCGCGCGCGAAGGTGCTCGGCCTCGCCGATCCCGGCGCGCCGGTGCTGCTGATCGACCACTGCGACAACTGCGGCTCCGGCGGCGCGCAGGACGTGATGGCCGTGGTCGCCGAGATCCTGCGCCAGCAGCTGACCGACGTCGCGATCGCCCCGATCCGCGACCCGCACGCCGTCGCGACGATGGCCGACGCCGGCGTCGGCCAGCGCGTGCGGCTGGCACTCGGCGGACGCACCGACATGCCGGCGATCGGATTGAAGGGCGCACCGCTCGAGGTCGAGGGCCGCGTGCAGGCGATCACCGACGGCACGTTCACGATCGAAGGGCCGATGTACACGGGCATCCGCACGCACCTCGGGCGGACGGCCGTGCTCGACACCGGCCACGCGCAGATCCTCGTCACCGAGCGGCCGCACGAGCCGTTCGACCTCGGCGTGTTCACGCACGCGGGCATCGACCCGCGCACGAAGCGCTACGTGATGCTGAAGTCGCGCATCCACTTCCGCGCGGGCTTCGGGCCGATCGCCGCGCACGTCGTCGAGTGCGCGGGCGCCGGCGTCACCAACGCCGACCTGACCGTGTATCCGTACCGCAAGCTCGTGCGCCCGATCTACCCGCTCGATCCGATGTAAGCTTCGCCGGTTCCGCCTCCCCAGATCCCGCCATGACCGCGCAGCACGCGTTCACCCTGCTGATCGACGTCGGCAACACGTTCCTCAAGTGGGGGCTGTTCGTGCCCGCCGGCGCGGGCCGCGCGCAGGACCAGCGCGTCGAGTCCGGCCACGCGCTGCTGGAGGAGATCACCGCGCTGCCGGCGCAGTTCGCCAAGCTGCCTACGCCGGCGCGGATCGTGATCTCCAACGTCGCCGGCACCCGCGTGCGCGCGACGACGATCCGCATGCTCGAGGTGTGGCCCGACGCGCCGCCGCCGTACTGGCTGGTGCCGCAGGACCGCCAGTGCGGCGTCACCAACTGCTACCGCAACCCGGCGCAGCTCGGCAGCGACCGCTGGGCGGCGCTGATCGGCGCGCACCACCTGCTGGGACGGCAGCCGGCGATGGTGGTGGTCTGCGGCACCGCGACGACGATCGACTTCCTGTCCGCCGACGGCGTGTTCAAGGGCGGCATGATCATGCCCGGCGTGGGCCTGATGCTGCGCTCGCTGCACGAGGGCACCGCGGCGCTGCCCGACCAGGGCGGCGAGTTCCTCATGTACCCGACGCAGACCGTCGACGCGATCGCGAGCGGCTGCCAGCACGCGCAGGCCGGCGCGATCGAGCGCCTGTACGCGATGGAATCGAAGCACACGCCCGACGTCGTCTGCCTGCTGTCCGGCGGCGCCGCCGGCGCCGTCGCGCCGCGGCTCGCGATCCCGTTCCAGCAGCAGGACAACCTCGTGCTCGAAGGGCTGTACCGGATCAGCCAGTCGCTCTGAAACCAGGGTCAGAGACGCCCCGGGGGGTGCTGCTGTAGTACACGAGCTTTCCGCCCTATGTTGCGGAATTGGCTACAGTTCCCCCGCCGGATCCCGGCCGGACTTTGACAATTGTCAAGAAAAACCGGACTGTGGTTGCCGGACGCCAGACCTTGGGATTAGCCTCCCCCCATACCACAAGATGTTGTGTCCGGCCCGGCTAACGACCGGGCCGGCTCGTCACGGAGGCTCGTCGATGTCGCTGCAGGAAACCACGGCTCCGACCCAAGAGGCGGCGGGGCGAACCCAGGAATCACCGGCCCTGCCCGCCGCGGTCGTCAAGCGCTCGGGCGACCGCGTCCCGTTCGACCTGACCAAGATCGCTTCGGCGATCGCCCGGGCCGGCGCGGCCACCGGCGAGTTCGACGCCGAGGAGGCGCAGGCGCTCGCCGCCGCCGTCGGCCGCGTGCTGGCGCACCGGCACACCGGCGGCTCGCCGGACATCGAGACGATCCAGGACTGCGTCGAGCACACGCTGGCGGGTGCCGGCTGGTTCCACACGGCGCGCGCGTACATCGTCTACCGCGACCGCCACGAGCGCCTGCGCGCCGACAGCAAGACGCTCGTCGACGTCGCGGCGTCCGTGGACGAGTACCTCGAGCAGAAGGACTGGCGCGTCAACGCCAACGCCAACCAGGGCTACTCGCTGGGCGGCCTCATCCTCAACGTGTCGGGCAAGGTCGTCGCCAACTACTGGCTGTCGCACGTGTACGCGCCGGAGATCGGCCGGGCGCACCGCGACGGCGACGTCCACATCCACGACCTCGACATGCTGGCCGGCTACTGCGCCGGCTGGTCGCTGCGGCAGCTCCTGCACGAGGGCCTGAACGGCGTCCCCGGCAAGGTCGAGGCCGGGCCGCCCAAGCACATGTCGAGCGCCGTCGGCCAGATCGTCAACTTCCTGGGCACGCTGCAGAACGAGTGGGCGGGCGCGCAGGCGTTCTCGTCGTTCGACACGTACATGGCGCCGTTCGTCCGTTGCGACGCGATGAGCTACGACGCGGTCAAGCAGTGCATCCAGGAGCTGATCTACAACCTCAACGTGCCGTCGCGCTGGGGCACGCAGACGCCGTTCACCAACCTCACGTTCGACTGGGTGTGCCCGGAGGACCTGCGCGAGCAGATCCCGGTGATCGCCGGGCAGGAGATGCCGTTCACCTACGGCGACCTGCAGGCGGAGATGGACGTCATCAACCGCGCGTACATCGAGGTGATGACCACCGGCGACGCGAAGGGCCGCGTGTTCACGTTCCCGATCCCGACGTACAACATCACGCCGGACTTCGACTGGGACCACCCGAACTGCGAGCTGCTGTTCGCGATGACCGCGAAGTACGGGCTGCCGTACTTCCAGAACTTCCTCAACTCCGAGCTGAAGCCGAACATGATCCGGTCGATGTGCTGCCGGCTGCAGCTCGACCTGCGCGAGCTCTTAAAGCGCGGCAACGGCCTCTTCGGCTCGGCGGAGCAGACGGGCTCCGTGGGCGTGGTCACGCTGAACTGTGCGCGGCTGGGCTACCTGTACGCCGGCGACGAGATCGGCCTGTACGAGCGCATCGACGAGCTCCTGGGCTACGCGCGCGACAGCCTCGAGGTCAAGCGCAAGGTGATCCAGCGGCTGATCGACCAGGGCCTCTTCCCGTACACGAAGCGGTACCTGGGCACGCTGCGCAACCACTTCTCGACGATCGGCGTCAACGGGATCAACGAGATGATCCGCAACTTCACGCGCGGCCACGACGACATCACGTCCCCGTACGGCCACGCGTTCGCCGTGCGGCTGCTCGACCACCTGCGCGCGCGGATGGTCGAGTTCCAGGAGGCGACCGGCCACATGTACAACCTCGAGGCCACGCCCGCGGAGGGCACGACCTACCGGTTCGCCAAGGAGGACCGCAAGCGCTGGCCGGACATCCTGCAGGCGGGCACCTCCGACCGGCCGTACTACACGAACAGCTCGCAGCTGCCGGTCGGGTTCACCGACGACCCGTTCGAGGCGCTGACGAGGCAGGAGGAACTGCAGAAGAAGTACACCGGCGGGACGGTGCTGCACCTGTACATGAGCGAGCGGCTGTCGTCGGCGTCGGCGTGCAAGGCGCTGGTGCGGCGGTCGCTCGAGCGCTTCCGCCTGCCGTACATCACGGTGACGCCGACGTTCTCGATCTGCCCGACGCACGGGTACCTGGCCGGCGAGCACGAGTTCTGCCCGCGCTGCGACGAGGAGAAGCTGGCCGAGAAGCGGCGCCGGCTGGCCGCGTAGCTGCGACGAAAATCCTCACAAAGAGGCGCAGAGACGCAGAGAAGCTGCAAAGGCTGCTGTACCTGCCCTTTCTCTGCGCCTCTGCGTCTCTTCGTGAAATGAACCTACCCCGGAGGACCCGCATGAACACGATGACCGAAACCGCCCACCTCGCCGATCCGCTGACGCTCTCCGACGCCGAGCGCCAGCGCTGCGAGGTCTGGACGCGCGTGATGGGCTACCACCGCCCCGTCGCGTCGTTCAACATCGGCAAGAAGGGCGAGCACGACGAGCGCCGTTTCTTCCACGAAGCGCGCGTCGCCACGGCAGGCTGACCGCCGATCGCCGGCGCGCCGGCCGGCCGGGAGCCTTCCCCGCCAGCCCGCCCGCCGGGCCCGGCCCGATTCCGCGGCGCGACGCCGGAATCGAGCCTGGCTCGGTACCCGTCCGGCGCGGTGACGGGCCTTGATCCGATGACGCTTCCGGAAGCCGCCGTGCAGCCAGCACGCCCTGCCGCCCCGCCGCCGCTGCGCGTCGGCGGCTTCGTGCCGTTCACGGCGACGGACTACCCCGACGCGCTGGCCGCCGTCGTGTTCTGCCAGGGCTGCCCGTGGAGCTGCTCGTACTGCCACAACCCGCACCTGCGCCCGGTCCGCGGCGAGGACGAGCACGACTTCGCGCGGATCCTCGACTGGCTGCGGACACGGCGCGGGCTGCTCGACGCCGTCGTGTTCACCGGCGGAGAGCCGACGGCGCAGGCCGCGCTCGTCGAGGCGGTCGCCACCGTGCGCGCGCTGGGTTACGCGGTCGGGCTGCACACCGGCGGCGCGTACCCGCGTCGGCTTGCGAGGCTGCTGCCGCAGGTCGACTGGGTCGGGCTCGACGTGAAGGCGCCGGGCGAGCAGTACGCGGCCGTGACCGGCGTGGCCGGCAGCGGCCGCGCGGCGCTGGCGAGCCTCGACCTCGTGCTTGCCGCGGGCGTGGGTTACGAGGTCCGCACGACGGTCCACCCGGACGTCACGGGGCCCGCAGTGCTCGACGAGCTGGCGCGCGAGCTCGCCGCGCGCGGAATCTCCCGCTGGATCCTGCAGCCGTTCCGGCCGACCGGGTGCGCCAATGTCGACCTGGTCGCCGCGGCGCCCATGGGCGTCACGCTCCCGCCGGAGCTGCTGGCGCGGCTGTCGGAGCACGTGCCGGTGATCGAGGTGCGGGGGTAGGAACGGCCCTCGCCCCAACCCCCGCAGGGGGGAGAGGGTGAATGGCGGCGGCCGACGCTACGGAGCCCGGTCGGGGCGCCCCTCACCCCAACCCTCTCCCCGCAGGCGGGGAGAGGAAGTGCGGCGGCGGCTGTCGACGGCTTCGTGCCGCGATGACTGTGCAGCCGGGAAGATGGGTGTGCAACCGGCAAGATAGGGGCCTCCCTCTCCCCGGAACGGGGAGAGGGTTGGGGTGAGGGGCGGCCGCCGCCATCCCATGACCGGCATCAAGGACACGCGCCGGCACGATCCGTAGGCTGGCACCTCCCTCGTTACTGTGAGGTCCCGGTCGCCCGTGGACGCCTCCTCGCCCTTAGCCTCGCCCACCGCGGCGGCATCGCTCGCCACGGCCGCACCCGGTCCCGCCACGTTGCCGGCGCTGCCGCCGCTGGTGCTGCGCGGCCGGCACACGCTCCCGATCGTGCAGGGCGGCATGGGGGTGGGCATCTCGGCGCACCGGCTGGCCGGCGCGGTGGCGCGCGAAGGCGCGGTCGGCACCATTTCGAGCGTCGACCTGCGCCGCCACCACCCGGACCTGATGTCCGCCTCGCGCAACGGCGACAAGGCGTCCGTCGACGCCGCCAACCTGACCGCGCTCGACCGCGAGATCCACGCGGCGAAGACCGTCGCCGAAGGCCGCGGCCTGGTCGCGGTCAACGTGATGCGCGCGGTGTCCGAATACGCGGCGTACGTGCGGCAATCGTGCGCGAGCGGCGCCGACGCCGTCGTCGTGGGTGCGGGCCTGCCGCTCGACCTGCCGGACCTCGCGGCCGATCATCCGGACGTCGCGCTGATTCCGATCCTCTCCGACGCGCGCGGCATCGCGCTCGTCGTCCGCAAATGGCTGCGCCGCGGCCGCCTGCCCGACGCTATCGTCGTCGAGCACCCGCGCTACGCCGGCGGCCACCTCGGCGCCGCGAAGATCGAGGACCTGACCGACCCGCGCTTCGACTTCGAGCGCGTGCTCCCGGAGACGCAGGCGTTCTTCCGCGCCGAAGGCATCGCCGACGGCGCGATCCCGCTGATCCCCGCCGGCGGCATCAACACGCACGAGCGCGTGCGCGAGCTGTTCGCGCTCGGCGCCTCCGCCGTGCAGGTCGGCACCGCGTTCGCGGTCACCGTGGAAGGCGACGCGGACCTCGAGTTCAAGCGCGTGCTGGCCGGTGCGAAGCCGGAAGACATCGTCGAGTTCGTCAGCGTCGCCGGGCTGCCCGCGCGCGCCGTGCGCACGCCGTGGCTCGACAGCTACCTGCGGCACCTGCCGAAGCTCGCCGGTGCCGCCCGGAAAAAGGCGCGTTGCGCGCTGAAGTTCGACTGCCTCGCACAGTGCGGGCTGCGCGACGGCATCGCGAAGATCGGCCAGTTCTGCATCGACACGCAGCTCGCCGCGGCGCTGCGCGGCGACGTCGCGAAGGGCCTGTTCTTCCGCGGCGCTTCGGCGCTGCCGTTCGGCAGCGAGATCCGGTCGGTGCGCGAGCTGATCGCGTACCTGCTCACGGGCGAGCGCCCGGCGGCGGCGACGGCCTAGAGCGGCGCTTCCGATGCTGCGCACGTTCGATGCCCGCATGGGCCGCGACGCGAGCGGGCCTTCGCGCCTGCTGCTGACGGTGCCGCACCGCTTCTTCTTCCTGGCCGGCGTGGCGCAGATCGCGCTCGTCTCGCTGTGGTGGCTGTGGGTGCTGGCCGCGCGCGCGGTGCCCGGCGTGCCGCCGCCGGCCGCCGCGATGCCCGACACCGTCGTGCACGCGCTGGTGATGACGTGCGGGTTCGCGCCGTTCTTCATGTTCGGCTTCATGTTCACCGCCGGCCCGCGCTGGCTCGGCGTCGCGCCGCCTCCGGCACGCGACTGGTTGCCGGCCGGCGTCGCCGCGGCCGCCGGCGCGCTCTCGCTCGTCCCGCTGCAGGTGGCAGGCGTCGACGGATTGCGCGTGGCCGCCGGCGTGTACGCGGCCGCGTGGCTGTGGCTCCTCTTCCGCTTCGTGCTGCTGATCCGCGCCAGCGACAACCCGGACCGCATCCACCCGATGCTCGTCGCCGCCGGCCTCACCGCCGGCGCGGGCTGCGTGGTCGTGTTCGCCGTGCACGGGACCGCCGCGTACCCGCTGGTGGCGTCCGCCGGCGTGTGGCTCTTCCTGCTGCCGGTGTTCGTGACGGTGTGCCACCGGATGATCCCGTTCTTCACGTCGGGCGTCGTGCCGTTCGTCACGGCGTTCCGCCCGTGGTGGCTGCTGGCGCTGATGGTCGGCGCGCCGGTCGCGCACGCCGCGCTGGCGGCCGCGGGGCTCACCGGCTGGACGTGGCTCGTCGACCTCCCGGCCGCCGCCGTGATGCTCGCGATCACCGTGCGCTGGGGCTTCGTGCAGAGCATGAGCAACCGGCTGCTCGCGATGCTGCACGTCGGCTTCGTCTGGTACGGCGTCGGCTTCCTGCTCGCCGGTGCGAGCGCGCTGTGGATGCTGGCCGGCGGCCGCGGGCTGGGGCTCGCGCCGCTGCACGCGCTGACGATCGGCTTCGCGGCGTCGCTGCTGGTCGCGATGGTTACGCGCGTCACCTGCGGGCACTCGGGGCGCACGCTCGCCGCCGACGCGCTGACGTGGCGGCTGTTCCAGCTGCTGCAGGCAGCCGCGGTGCTACGCATCGGCGGCGAGCTGTTCGGGAGCGGCGCGTGGCTCGTCGCCGCCGCGCTGGCGTGGGCGGCGTGCCTGGTGCCGTGGGTCGCGAAGTACGCGCCGGTCTACTGGCGGCCGCGGCCGGACGGACGGCCCGGCTAGCGCCGGCCGGCACCGTGTCGAACGGCGCCGGCACAACCGCGCACGACGCTTGACAGGGCGCCCCCGGCACCAGCAATGTACGGCACAAGTCGTACGCCCGGGGGAGGCGCGATGCGGGGCACGGGAACGCAATTGCGGCGGGCGGGGGTGCAAGTCGCGCGGATGGCGATCGTCGCGGCGGCGGCACTGGCCGCGGGCCTTGCCCACGCGCAGGGCGCGTGGACCTGCGGCGGAATCCAGTCCGGCGCGTGCGCGACCCAGCTGTGGATGCAGGGCTGCCCGTCCGACCGCCAGGTCTGCGACGGCGACCCGAGCACGAACTCCAGGACCGGATCCTCCACCGGCTGCGTCTGCCTGCCGCCGTGCACGGCGAGCGCGGACTGCGCGACCGGCGAGGCGTGCATCCCCGGGCTCGGCAACCACTGCACGAGCCGGTTCGCGTGCAACAGCGACGACGCGTGCCCGGCCGACGCGAAGTGCGATCTGGGGTTCTGCCGCAAGGTCGACAGCTGCACGTCGAGCGGGCAGTGCCCGCGCGGGCTGCCCGACTGCGTGCGCGGCGCGTGCACGCGGCTGCCGCCGGGCAGCTGCGTGAGCGACGCGCAGTGCAACACCGACGTCTGCGCCGGCCCGCGGTCCTGCAACGTCTCCACCAACCGCTGCGAACCCACCGGCGCGCGCGCGCCGTGCGCCGGCATGCCGGGCGTGCAGTGCGTCGCGCAGGGCGGCGAAGCGCGCTGCATGATCCCCGCGTGCACGTCCGACGCCCAGTGCGCGGTCGACCCGTGCGAAGGCCCGGCGCAGCGCTGCAACGTCGCCTCCGGCCGCTGCGTCGCGGCCGAGAAGCCGTGCGCGGGCGAGCTGTGCCAGCGCGTGGCGAACGCGCCGGGCCTCGCCGTCTGCGTGCCGCTGCGCGAGAGCCCGTTCGGCGACGTGCGGCCGCCCGTGGAAGGATTCGACCCCGACGACTTCGAGATCATCTGGGGCACCGATCCGCCCGGCCGCGGACCAGGCCACGCGGCTACGTGCTGCGGCTGCTCGTTCCCGCTGCGGCGTTGCGCGCGGGCGATCGGCCGGGCGACGTGCGCGTGAGCGTGGCCGGCGCCGACCGCGGATTCCTGATCGACGGTGCGCTCGCGGCGAAGGGGCGCCCCGCCGCGTGGACGCGCGACGCCGGCACCGGGGTCTGGCGCTGGAACCGCGCCGGGGCCGGCGGCAGCGGAATTGCCGGCGCGACGCTGGCGCCCGAGGGCAACCGGCTGCGCCTCGAGCTGCGCGGCCGCATGCACGCGCGCGCGCCGGCGCCCGACCCGGCGAAGTCCGCATACGTCGCGCGCGTGGCGATCGACTGGACCGGGCCGAAGCCGTCGACAAGCGAGACGGCCGCGGCGCTCGACGCGTGCCGGACGACGGGCGACGGGCGCCGCGCGACGGTCGCCTGCGCGGGGCGCGCGCCGCCGAAGCGCTGACGCGCGCGCCGCGCTACTGCCGGATCGCCGCCAGCACGCGGTTCACGTCGAGCGTGCGCGCCTGCTCGGCGATCTGTCCGGCGTACTTCGACTGCAGCTGCTTCGCCTCGCCGAGCATGCCGGCGAACGCCTGCTGCAGGCCGGCGGCGTCGATCGTGCGCCCGCCCGCGTAGTAGCGCTTGGCCACCTGCCCGAGCGCGTACGTCGTCGCGAACGAGAATGCGGCGCCGGTCGACGCGCGGCCCATGCCGGAGAGCAGGCCGCCGCCGAGCTTGCCGAGCAGGCCGCCGACGAGCTTGCGGCCGAACTGCTCGACGTACTGCGACGTGAGGCCCACGCCGAGCGTCGCCAGCAGGTCCTTGACGTGGCCGCGGTCGAGCTCGTAGCCGTGCGCCTTGCCGATCTCGTAGACCATCTTCATCTGCAGCGGGATGATCGCCATCGAAGCGAGCGACTGCGGCAGCAGCTCGAGCGCGCCGTTCATGATCGCGTAGCGGAGGATCGACGCGTCGAGCGCCGCCGCGTCGGCGGGCGCGGCCGCGACGACCAGGCCCTCCGGCAGGCCGCCGGCGAGCGGCGCCGCGGCGACGGCGTCGGCCTGCGCGACCAGCGCACGCGCGGGCGCCGCGTCGAGGGTGAGTGCCTGCGCGAGGCGCGCGAGGAATGCGCGCTCGGCCTCCGACGTCGCGCCGTCGGCCTCGCATACGCCGACCGCCATCTCGTAGGCGAACTGCCGCGCTTCGGGTGTCACGAGCACCCCCGCCACCGTCTCCACCGCGGGCTTCTTCATCAGCACGTCCTGGTAGATCGCCGCGACGTCCAATCCGCCTTCGCTGCCCAGCGACTCGGCGATGCGCTTGATCTGCGCACGCTCGCGGTCGTCCTTGCCGCCGTCGGC
Source organism: Casimicrobiaceae bacterium (assembly GCA_044223185.1). GTDB lineage: Bacteria > Pseudomonadota > Gammaproteobacteria > Burkholderiales > Casimicrobiaceae > VBCG01. The sequence goes on from JBGAMF010000061.1 coordinate 12,542, forward strand.
GAAGGCCGCCATCAGGCACAACGTGAGCACGGCGCGTTTCTGTTCGGGATCCATGGTGTCCTCGTTCGGTGGGTCGCGGCGGAGGACGGCACGCTGCCGCGCCGCCCAACGCCGGATGTTAGGGCGCGGGAGGCCGGTTTCAATGCGTCAGCCGGAACGGCTGCCGGCCGGCGGCGGGTGGATGTTGTCGACCCAGTGCACCTCCTCGGGATTGGGCTCGACGTTGGGGAGGTCCAGGTTGACGACCACCGGCTCCTGCCCGCTGCGGCACAGCACGCAGGACAGCGGCTCGTCGTCGCTCGCGTTGATCTCCTGGTGCGGCACGAACGGCGGCACGTAGATGAAGTCACCCGGCCCCGCCTCGGCGGTGAATTCGAGCCGGTCGCCCCACCTCATCCGCGCGCGGCCGGAGACGACGTAGATGACGCTCTCGACCGCGCCGTGGTGATGCGCGCCGGTCTTCGCCTTCGGGTGGATCATGACGGTGCCCGCCCACAGCTTCTCGGCGCCGGCGCGCGCGTGCGTGATCGCCGCGGCCCGGTTCATGCCCGGCGTCTGCGGCGTGTTGGTGTCGAGTTCCCCGGCACGGACGACACGCACGCCGTGCAGGCGCCACCTGGTGTCACGGCTCATCGAACGCCCTCCTGCGCAATTCGCGCGCGCCCCCCTCACCCCAGCCCTCGCCCCGCACGCGGGGAGAGGGAGTGGAGAGGGCGATGCGTCGCGCGGAAGTGCTCCGTCTCCCCGCGTGCGGGGGCGAGAGCGGGGCTTTGCCGAGCATGCTCGGCGCCGCTCGAGCGGCCACCGCATGCTTGCGATGGCGCGCCCTGCAAGGGAGGGTTGGGGTGAGGGGCCGCGGCGATCACTCGACGCACTCCCGGTCGATCACGTTGCGCAGCGCGACGGCGAACTCGTCCAGCGTGCAGGGGTACCCCTGCGCCGACGTGCTGCAGCCGGGGAGCCGCAGCGGAGTGCGCTGCGGCTGCACGTCGCCGGTCAGCGGCGTCGCGTTGCGCATCTGCTCCATCGTCGGCGCGACGTACGACGTGTAGACGACGAGCTTCTTGTCCTTGCGTTCGCGCACCTCGAACATCAGCGCGCCGGTGGGCGGCGTCTGGTTGCGCTGCCAGCCGGGCTGCGACCACGAGACGTCCATCATCGCCGCGAGGTTCCAGAGGTTGGTGTCGTGGCCGACCGCCACGACGACCTTCGCGTCGCGCACCGCGGGGTCCACGACGCCGAAGCCCAGCATCCGCGTGCTCGTGACCGCGTTGGCCACGCGCGAGAGCAGCGCCGAGCCCATCCGCTTCGCGAGGTACGGCGTGCGCTGCATGAGGTCGTACTGCTCCGTGTGCAGCCGCAGGAGGTCGCGGATCTGCGCCGGCGTCACGCGGCCCCAGCCGACCTCCGGCAGCGGCAGTCCGTCGAGGTACTCGAGCAGGAAGAGCTCGGTCGCGGCCGACGCGATCGGCAGCGCGCCGATCAGCGCGAGCCCCGCGCCGTCGGGCAGCGGCGTGATCGCGGTCGGCAGGTCGGCGAGCGTGCAGCGCTCGCCGCGGCCGAACGCGAGGCACAGCGCCGGCTTGCAGCAGTCGAGCACCGACTGCAGCGCGCCGAACTGTGCCTTGAGGTCGCGCGTCGCGCGGTTCGCGTCGCCGCCGACGCGTTCGAGGACGCGCGTCTGCGCCACCAGCGGGTCGAGCCGGCACACGCCGGCTTCGAGCGGGTGGAACACCGGGTCGACCTTCGCGCCCTGGCGCGTGCGGACGACGAACCCGCAGTCGGGCGCGAAGCCGTCGATCAGCGCCTTCGCGGTCGCCTGCGTGCGCTCGGGCACGTCGGCGTAGACGTACAGCGCGCCGGGGTCGGGGCACCCGGCCGCCGGCAGCATGCCCTGCGTCCCCGCGTACTCGCGGTACCAGCGACCCATCAGCTTCGCGAGCTCGGCGCCGCGCGGCGTCAGCGCGGCGAGCGGCAGGTTGCGCGCCGGCCACGGCTGCCCCGCCCAGTTCGCGAGCTCCGCCGCCGGCGCCGTCGGCGTGCGCACGCCGTGGCGGCTGACGATGACGACCTTCTGCAGCGGCTCGTCGCCCGGCCCCGAGCTGAACGAGAACGTCGGCAGCGAGAAGCCCTGCGCCGCCGCGAAGGCCGGCGCGCAGAGGGCAGCCGCAGCGACCGTCGCGGCCAGCGCGCGCGCGGCGTAGCGCCGCCGTCCGGTCACGGCGCGACGTTCTTCAGCGCGATCGACCACAGGAAGTCCGTCTTGAGGAGTTTCGCGAAGTACGGGTCGTTGGGCGAGCGGTAGCCGTCATTGTAGACGTGGCCGAAGTCGGCGGACGCGGGCGCCTTGGCGTCGAACGCCGGGTACGCGGCGCGGCGGTGGCAGTTCTGGCAGTTCGAGCGCGTGCCGGCCATCGGATCGGGCGGGTACGTCCTGCCGTCCATCGTGTACGGCTTCGTCGGCCCCAGGTCCGTCTCGAGATACGGGTTGAAGCACACCGGCAGCGCGCCGCCCGGCCCGCGCGGCGACACGGTGCTGTACGCCGTGCACATCTGGTAGTTGTCGAACGGCGGCCGCACGGACGCCGGGCGATCGTGGCCGAACGGCGCGGCGTTCGGCAGCGGCATCCACCAGAACGTCTGGAACGTCCAGTCGCCGATCTCCTTCGTCGTCACGTGCATCGCCAGCAGCACCACGTAGTCGCCGACCTCGGGCACCTGCCCGGCGTTGGTGACGAGGCGCTCCTGCTCGCCGGCCGCCGACGACATCTCGTTCATGTACACGCGCGCGTCGGCGACGTCCTGCGCGTTGAGGAGCTTGTGCGCGTAGAAGCGCCTCAGCGACACCACGGGTGCCAGCTGCAGGTTGGGCTGCGCCTTCGTGCCGTTGACGTTGACCTGCTGCAGCGACCCTTCGGGATAGCGGTCGCCGGGGTCGACGGCCACCGCCTTCCGCCACGTCGTGTGCATCGGCGGCAGTCCGCCGTCCGGCGGCGGGTAGTTGCGGTCCCAGATCGGCAGCGCGGTCAGGCCGCGCTCGGCCTGCGGCGAAGCCTCGTTCTTGACGAGCCAGAACACGAGCTTAAGCGCCACGGCGTTGGTCGGGAACGGCCTGATGCTGCGCTCGACGGTGGCCGTGCCGTCGCGGTCCATCCGGGCGTTCAGGTCGGCGAGCGTGGGCGTCAGGTGGTAGCGGTTGTCCCAGACGAAGTCGGCCGAGCCGCGGTTCAACTTGACGAACGACATGAGGCCCGCCGGCGCGCCGCCGCGGGCGCCGTTGGCGATCGCCGCCTGTGTCGCGACCTTGAACGGGTGGCGGAACGCGCGCCGCTCCACGCCGGCGCGCCCGCGCGGGTTGTAGACCTCGGGGATCGAGTACCAGGTCTGGAAGATCGGCAGCCGCTGGCCGTCGACCACCGAGTCCGACGGCGCGGTCAGCCCGGCCCAGAGGTCCCAGGCGTGGCGGCGCACGGCGGCCTGGTCGTCGCCGAGCACCGCGCCCAGCAGCGTGAACTCGGGGACCGGGATGCCGGACCGCGCCGGCAGGTCCTGGTAGGCGAACCGGAAGGTGCCCTGCGCCGCCGCGGGGAGTCCCGCCGCGACGATTGCGAGGCCGATCGCGGCGGAAGCGAGTGCGTGCATGCCGTGAGCGTAGCAGCGCCCGGCGCGCGCGGCTACCGCGGAAGGGACCGCCCCGGAGCCCGCCCGGACTTGTTGACGGCGGGCAAGCCGGCGGCCGCTGCACCGCAGTATCATTGTCGTCCCATCCGAGGAGAGCCCCCCATGAGCAACCGTGAAGTCGTGATCCTGTCCGGCGTGCGCACCGCGATCGGCGATTACGGCGGCAGCCTGAAGGACCTGGCGCCGAGCGACCTTGGCGCGCGCGTCGTCCGCGAGGCGGTCGCCCGGGCGAAGATCGACCCCAAGGACGTCGGCCAGTGCGTCATCGGCAACGTCATCCACACCGAGGCGCGCGACATGTACGTGTCGCGGCTGTGCGCGGTCAACGGCGGTCTCCCGCACGACACCGGCGCGTTCACCGTCAACCGGCTGTGCGGCAGCGGCATGCAGGCGATCGTGTCGGCGGCGCAGTACATCCTGCTGGGCGAGACCGACACGGCCGTCGCCGGCGGCACCGAGAGCATGAGCCGCGCCGCGTACGCGTCGCTGACGCAGCGCTGGGGCGCGCGGATGGGCGACGCCAAGATCGTCGACATGATGGTCGGCGCGCTGACCGACCCGTTCGACACCGTCCACATGGGCGTTACCGCCGAGAACGTGGCCGCGAAGTGCGGTCTCAACCGCGAGGTGCAGGACGCGTTCGCCGTCGAGAGCCACAAGCGCGCCGCCGCGGCGATCGCCGCCGGCCACTTCAAGAGCCAGATCCTGCCGATCGAGCTGAAGAGCAAGAAGGGTCCCGTGCTGTTCGACACCGACGAGCACGTGCGCGCCGACGCGTCGATCGAGGGCATGGCCAAGCTCAAGGCCGTCTTCGCCAAGGAGAACGGCACCGTCACCGCGGGCAACGCGTCCGGCATCAACGACGCGGCCGCCGCCGTCGTGCTGATGGAGAAATCGGCCGCCGCCGCGAAGGGCCTGAAGCCCATGGCCCGGTTCGTCGCGTACGGCCATGCCGGCATCGATCCGAAGATCATGGGGCTGGGTCCCGTGTCCGCAGTGCAGCGCGCGCTCGCCAAGGCGGGGCTGAAGCTCGCCGACATGGACGTCATCGAGTCCAACGAGGCGTTCGCGGCGCAGGCGCTCGGCGTGTCGAAGGAACTCGGCATGGACGCGGCGAAGGTGAACCCGAACGGCGGCGCGGTGGCGCTGGGGCACCCGATCGGCGCGACCGGCGCGATCCTGACGGTGAAGGCGATGTACGAACTGCAGCGCACCGGCGGCCGCTACGGCCTCATCACGATGTGCATCGGCGGCGGCCAGGGCATCGCGGCCGTGATCGAGCGGATGTGATCGCCATGTGACGCGCCGAAGAAGGCCCCGCCCAGGCGGGGCCTTTTTTCTCGCGGCGTCGCGTACGCGCACCTTCCTGCACCCGCGTCTGCGACAACGGCACCACCGCCCCCGTCCAGGACCCCTTCAGTCATGTTCGCACGCTTCCTCCCCCAAGAAGGCGACTTCTTCACGCTGTTCTCGCGCCACGCCGAGCTGATGGTGAACTGCTCGCTGGAGTTGGCGGCGCTGATTGCCGACCCGGCACAGGCGCAGGCGCGCGCGCACGCGGTGAAGACGCTGGAGACCGAGGCCGACGGCATCACGCGCGAGACGGTCCACCTGCTGCACAAGACGTTCATCACGCCGCTCGACCGCTTCGACATCCACCAGCTCATCACCCGGATGGACGACATCCTCGACCTCATGGAGGACGTCGCGCAGCTCGTCGTGCTCTACGACCTCAAGACGGTGCCCGACGAGGCGCGCGCGCTTTCGGACCTGTGCGTGCAGTGTGCGCAGGAGGTGCGCGCCGCGGTCGACCTCCTGCCGTCGATGAAGCGGTCGGAGGAGATCCTCGGCCTGTGCCAGGGCATCGACCGGCTCGAGACCGAGGCCGACCACGTGATGCGCGCGGGGATCGCGCGGATGTTCCGCGAGGAGTCCGACGCGCGGCAGCTCATCAAGGTCAAGGAGATGATCGAGCTGCTCGAGGCCGTCACCGACCGCTGCGAGGACGTCGCCAACATCATCGAGGGGATCGTTCTCGAGAATGCGTGACGTTCGGGCCGGTCGCCCCCCCCCCCCGCAGATCCGAGCCTGGCTCGGTTTGTGCGCCCCTCACCCCGGCCCTCTCCCCGTGCGGGGGAGAGGGAGGTCCTCGCCGGCGCGTGCCGCAGGCTCCCTCTCTCCCCGCGTGCGGGGAGAGGGCCGGGGTGAGGGGCCGCCGCGATGAGGCGTAGGGGACCGCCATGAGCTTCGAGGTGCTGGTCGTGCTGGTGCTGCTCGCGCTGGCGTTCGACTTCATGAACGGCTTCCACGACGCGGCGAACTCGATCGCCACGATCGTGTCGACGCGCGTGCTGCGGCCGCAGTACGCGGTCGTGTGGGCCGCGTTCTTCAACTTCATCGCGTTCCTGTTCTTCGGGCTGCACGTCGCCAACACGGTCGGCAAGGGCATCATCGACCCGCTCGTCGCCGACCACGTCGTCGTGTTCGGCGCGCTCACGGGCGCGATCGCGTGGAACGTGATCACGTGGTGGTTCGGCATCCCGTCGTCGTCGTCGCACGCGCTGATCGGCGGGCTCGCCGGGGCGGCGCTCGCCAAGGGAGGGTTCGGCGCGCTCGTCATGAGCGGCTTCCTCAAGACGGCCGCCGCGATCGTCGCATCGCCGCTGCTGGGCCTCCTGCTCGGCGCGGGGCTCATGGTCGCGGTGTCGTGGATCTGCCGGCGCCAGACGCCCAGGCGCGTGGACCGCTGGTTCCGCCGCCTGCAGCTCGTCTCCGCGAGCCTGTACAGCCTGGGTCACGGCGGCAACGACGCGCAGAAGACGATGGGCATCATCGCCATGCTGCTGTTCTCGGCCGGCATGAGCGGCCCGGAGTTCAACGTGCCGTTCTGGGTCGTGCTCTCCTGCCAGGCGGCGATGGGCCTCGGCACGCTGTTCGGCGGCTGGCGCATCGTCAAGACGATGGGCATGCGGATCACCAAGCTGCAGCCGGTCGGCGGCTTCTGCGCCGAGACCGGCGGCGCGATCACGCTGTTCGTCGCCACCGGGCTCGGCATCCCGGTGTCGACGACGCACACGATCACCGGCGCGATCGTCGGCGTGGGTTCGGTGCGCAACGCCGCCGCCGTGCGCTGGGGCGTGGCCGGCAACATCGTGCTCGCGTGGGTGCTGACGATCCCCTGCTCGGCGGCGATCGCCGCAGTTGCGTGGTGGGTGGGGTCGCGCGTGCTCTAGCCCGACGGCTTGCGGGGGGCCGCGCGTCCTGCGACCATCCGGGCGCGACCGCCCCCGACCTGCCGCCAACGTGTCCGCCCGCTCCCGGCCCTTCGCCAGCGCCGCCGCACTGGCCGCCGCCCTCGTTCTGCTCGCCGGATGCGGCGGCGGCGGCGGCGACGCGCCCGCGCCGCCGCCCACGTACTACCAGACCAAGACGCCGTACCGCGCGCAGCAGGACCTCGCGACGTACGAGCCGCCGCCGCCCGGGTTCGCCGTCGTCTACACGCAGCTCGTCGCGCGGCACGGTTCGCGCGGGCTCGCCGGCTTCAAGTCGGACCTCGTCGTCCACGACATGTGGAAGCGCGCGCAGGCCGACGGCGCGCTCACCGAGCTGGGCGCGCGGCTCGGGCCCGACGTGCTGAAGATCATCCGCGCGAACTTCCTGCTGGGCTACGGTGTGGCGGGCATCACGAAGCCCGGCTACGGCAACGAGACCGCCACCGGCATCGAGGAGCACACGCTGCTCGCGGTGCGCATGCACGCGCGCCTCGCCGACTTCTTCCGCGGCGTCGGCGCCGCCGGCGCGACACAGCGCAGCATCGTCGTCGTGAGCTCGGGCGTGGACCGCGCCGCGGACAGCGCCGGCTACTTCACGGCGTCGCTGCTCGCGCGCGACCCGCCGCTCGCGGCGCGGATCGTGCACCCGCCCGCGCCGGCGGGCTACCCGGCCGGCCATCCGAAGCACCAGCCCGACGGCACCAACCGCTTCCTCCTCTACTTCCACAACCTCGTGCCGCAGACGGACCTCGTCACCGATCCCGCCGACCCGTACTACCGCACGTACGAGGCGAGCCAGGCGTACCAGGCTTGGTTCTCGGACCCGGACCTCGTCGCGCGCGAGCGCGAGATCGCCGGCGACCCCGCCGCCGCGGCGCACGGCCGCGTCGCGCTCGAGCGGCTGTTCACGAAGGCGTTCGTCGACCGCATCGCGTCCGGCGAGCTCGCGTTCGCCAACACCGGCACGATGAGCTTCACCAGCGACGACGGCCGGTTCACCAACACGCTGACCGGCGACGGCAAGGCGACGATCGCCTCGCCGGCCGACGCAGGCTCGTACCTCTACGACCTGTACTCGGTGGCGCCGGCGATGACGCACGAGGCGGGCGTCGACTTCACACCGTACCTCCCGCCCGCGCAGGCCGAGTACTTCGCGTACGTGAAGGACGCGTACGACTTCTACGACAAGGGACCCTCGATCGCCGGCAAGGGCGCCGTCACGTACCGGATGGCGCAGGTGCTGGAGGACGACTTCTTCGCCGAAGTCGACGCCGTCGCCCGCGGCGACCTCGGGCACGCGGCGAAGCTGCGCTTCACCCACGCGGAGATCATGATCCCGTTCGCGTCGAAGATGGAGTTGAAGCGCGTGTTCCAGCCCGTGGCCCCGGCCGAACGCTACGCGTACGCGACCAACGTCTGGCGCGGCGCGTACGTGTCGCCGATGGCGACCAACATGCAGTGGGACGTCTTCCGCAACGCGGCGGGGACGCTGCTCGTGCGGATGCTGTTCAACGAGCGCGAGACCGACTTCAAGGCGGCGTGCGACCACGCGAAGATCGCGCCGTCCAGCCACTATTACGAGTACGCCGCGCTGCGCGCGTGCCACGGCCGCCCGGCTGCGGGCTGACCGGCGCCGGCGGCACGGCCCGCGGAGCACGACCGATGAAGCGATACGCCGACCTCCTCGCCGACGCGCAGCGGCGTGTCCGCGAGATCCAGCCGTGGGACCTCGCCCCCCTCCTCGCGCGCCCGGCGCCGCCGCTGGTGCTCGACATCCGCGAGCCCGCGGAATTCGCGCAGGCGCGCATCGCGGGCTCGCTCAACGTGCCCCGCGGCGTGCTCGAGCAGGCGTGCGAGTGGGACTTCGAGGAGACGGTGCCGCTGCTCGCCGGCCGGCGCGACCTGCCGGTCGTCGTCGTGTGCCGGTCCGGCAACCGCTCGCTGCTGGCCGCCGACGTGATGCACGCGATGGGCTTCGCCGACGTCGCGTCGCTGAAGACCGGCGTGCGGGGGTGGAACGACTTCGACGCCCCGCTCGTCGACGACGCGGACCGCCCGCTGGGCGGCGACGAGGCCGAGCTTCGGCTGGCGCCACGCCTGCGTCCCGAGCAGCGGCGGCCGGCCTGACGCGGTGTTGCAGGACCTCGTGGCCGCGATGGTCGCCGCCGGCCGTCGGAGCAGGATGACGCAAGCGGAGGTCGCCGCGTCGATGTGGACGACGCCAAGTGCCGTTTCGCGACTCGAAAGCGGCACCTGCGCCCGTCCTTCGCTGACGACGATCGAGCGGTATGCGCATGGCGTCGGTTGCCGCGTGCGCATTGCGCTCGATCCGGGGTTCCCGCGCCGGGCGTGGTTCGCCGGGTGGCGCCGCGCCGAACTCCCTCTCCAGCCTACTTCCGCGGCACCGTCTGCGCCGCCGGATCGAGCGCGATCGGCGCCGAGAACGTCACGTCGTAGCTCCACTTCTGCCGGAAGGCGTCCTGCGTGCCGCCGGTGTGGAAGCGGCCGGCGACGCGCTTCTCGTCGAACGCGGACGGCTCCCAGTGGACGAACGCCGCCGAGCGGACGAACGTCGTGAATGCCCGGTGCAGCGGCGCGGCGCTCAACACCTTCGCGTCGGGATTCAGGCGCACGACGAGCGCCGCGACCTCCCCCTTGCGCGCCATCGCCTCGAGCCGGTCGCCGTCGCGCGCGTACGCCGGCGCGAGCCTGCGGTCGGACAGCACGACGACGACGTCGAGGTAGCCGCGCTCGAGCGCGCTGTCGACCTCGTACGCGTACGCGTGGGCGAGCGTCGCCGGCTGGCCGTTGGCCGTGAGCGTGCCGCGCGCCTCCTGCGCCGCCGCCGGGCCCGCGAACAGGCCGGCGACGAGCGCCGCGGCGCCCGCCAGCGCCGCTACCGTCACTTCTTCCCGAGGCCCAGGTTCGCCGCACCCTCGGTGTAGACCTTGATCTTCTCCTTCATGAACCCGTCCATCTGGTCGACGCCGACGTTGATGAGCTCGAAGCCGCTCTTGTCGGCCAGCGCCTTCATCTCCGGATCGGTGTTGAGCGCCATCCACAGGTCGGACACGCGCTTGCGCACGTCGGGCGGCGTGCCCTTCGGCACGCCGATGCCGCGGTACGCGCCGTCGACCCAGTCGATTCCCAGCTCCTTGAACGTCGGCACGTCGGGCAGCAGCGGGTGGCGCTTGTCCATCGCGATCGCCAGCGCGCGCACCTTGCCCTTGTTGTTGATCGCGAACGCCGTGTACGACATCGCGCCGTCGACCTGCGCGCCGAGCACCGCGGTGGTCATGTCGCCGGTGCCCTTGAACGGCACGTAGATCGTCTTGACGCCGAACGCCTTGTTGAGCCGCTCGTGCGCGGCGTGGTTGGCCGAGTTCAAGCCCGACCCGCCGAGCGACAGCTTGCCGGGGTCGGCCTTCGCCGCCTTGACGAAGTCGGCGAACGACCTGATCGGGCTCTGGTCGGGCACCACCAGCGCGTCCGGCGTGTAGTGGAACCAGAACACCGGCGTCACGTCGTCCGTCTTGTACGCGACCTGGCCCTCGATCGGCTGGAACACGATGTGCGGCAGGTTGACGCCGACGATGTTGAGGCCGTCGGTCGGCAGCGTGTTCATCTGCGACCACATGAGCCCGCCGCCGGCGCCCGGCTTGTACTGGATGATCGTGTCGATCGCCGGGCACTTCTTCTTCAGCACCACCTGCTGGTGCCGCGCCGAGATGTCCGACTCGCCGCCCGGCGGGAACGCCTGCCAGTACAGCACGTTCTTGTCGGGGCACGCCTGCGCGAACGCCAGCGGCGAGAGTGTGGCCACGCACAAGGCTGCAAGGACTCTTCGCATCGTGTTTCCTCCTGTCGACTGCATCGTCACCGCCGCCCTTCGGTCAGGCGGCCTGTTCCAGCGAACCCGCGGCCGCGGCGATCCGCGCGCACACGGCCTGCGTCACCTGCGCGGTCGTCGCGGTCCCGCCAAGGTCGCGCGTGTGCAGCGCGCGGTCCGCGGTGACCGCCTCGATCGCCGCCATCAGCGTCGCGGCGGCGCGCGCCTCGGAGAGGTGCTCGAGCAGCATCACGCAGCTCCAGAACGTGCCGACGGGGTTGGCCACGCCCTGCCCCATGATATCGAATGCCGAGCCGTGGATGGGCTCGAACATCGACGGATAGCGCCGCTCCGGGTCGATGTTGCCGGTCGGCGCGATGCCGAGGCTGCCGGCGAGCGCGGCGGCCAGGTCGGACAGGATGTCCGCGTGCAGGTTGGTCGCGACGATCGTGTCGAGCGACGCCGGCCGGTTGACCATGCGCGCGGTGGCCGCGTCGACGAGTTCCTTGTCCCACGCGACATCGGGAAATTCGCGCGCGATCTCGCGCGCGATCTCGTCCCACATCACCATCGCGTGGCGCTGCGCGTTCGACTTCGTGACGACGGTCAGCTTCTTCCGCGGCCGCGACTGCGCGAGCCGGAACGCGAAGCGCATGATGCGCTCCACCCCCGCGCGCGTCATGATCGACACGTCGGTCGCAGCCTCGATCGGATGGCCCTGGTGCACGCGGCCGCCGACGCCCGCGTACTCGCCCTCCGAGTTCTCGCGCACGATCACCCAGTCGAGGTCCCGCGGCGCGCAGCGCTTCAGCGGCGCGTCGATGCCGGGCAGGATGCGCGTGGGCCGCACGTTCGCGTACTGGTCGAAGCCCTGGCAGATCTTGAGCCGCAGCCCCCACAGCGTCACGTGGTCCGGTATGTCCGGATCGCCCGCCGAGCCGAACAGGATCGCATCCATGCCGCGCAGCGCGGCGAGCCCGTCGCCGGGCATCATCACGCCGTGCGCGCGGTACCAGTCCCCGCCCCAGCCGAAGTCCGTGAACTCGAACGCGAAACCGCGCTGCGCGCGGGCGAGCGCTTCCAGCACCTGCTGCCCCGCCGGCACGACTTCCTTGCCGATGCCGTCGCCGGGGATCGTGGCGATCCGATAGGTCTTCATGCGCCTTCCTCCTTCGTGGTGCCAGCAATCTAGCGCGTGCGCGCGGCAAGAATCGCCGCTAGAATCAATGCATTTTTAACTCTGGATCAACAATGTCCGCACGCCTGCAGCCGGACGAACTGGCGTTCTTCGCCGCGCTCGCGAGCACCGGCAGCCTGACCGCCGCCGCGCGCGAGCTCAACGTCAGCACGGCGGCCGTCAGCAAGCGGCTGTCGGCGATGGAGAAACGGCTCGGCGTGGGCCTCGTGCGCCGCACGACGCGCCGCATGAGCCTGACGCCGGAGGGCGAGCTGTACCTGCAGCACGCGCGGCGCATCCTCGCCGAGCTGCACGACATGGAGCAGGAGGTCAGCGGCTCGCGCGGCACGCCGCACGGCCTGCTGCGCGTGAACGCGACGCTGGGCTTCGGCCGCAGCCACGTCGCGCCGGTGCTCTCGCGCTTCGTGCGGAAGTACCCGCAAGTCGAGGTGCAGCTGCAGCTGTCCGTGAACCCGCCGCCGCTCACCGACGATGCGTACGACGTCTGCATCCGCTTCGGGGAGCCGCCCGACGCGCGCGTCGTCGCGCGCCGGATCGCCGACAACCGGCGGCTCCTCGTCGCCGCGCCCGCGTATCTCGCGCGCGCCGGCACGCCGCAGGTGCCGCAGGACCTCCTGCGCCACAACTGCATCGGCATTCGCCAGGGCGACGAAGCCTACGGCCTGTGGCGCCTGGCCGGCACGCGGGCGGGCGACCGCAAGGCCGTCGCGATCAGGACGCGCGGCACGCTCGCGACGAACGACGGCGAGATCGCGGTGAACTGGGCGCTGGACGGCCACGGCATCCTGCAGCGCGCCGAGTGGGACGTCGCGCGCTACCTGCGCAGCGGCCGGCTGGTGCAGGTGCTG
>JBGAMF010000062.1:0-24784 GCA_044223185.1 Casimicrobiaceae bacterium
GGATGGCGGCGCAGCGGATCGGGCGCCACCCCTCGCCCCGGCCCCCTCCCCGTTCCGGGGTGGGGAGAGTAGGCGGGCGTCTGCGCGATCCGCTCCCTCTCCCCGGAACGGGGAGGGGGTTGGGGTGAGGGGCGGGTGAGGGGCGCCCCGCTGCGCCGCGGCTAAGCGACCGCGTCGTAGATGAGCTTGAGCCCGGTGGCGAGCAGCAGGGTGTAGCTCACGTTGAGGAACACCGTCTGCGACATCCGCCGGTGGATCCACACGCCAAGCCAGATACCGAGCGGCGCGAGCGGCGAGAAGAGGAGCGCCGCGGCGAGGTTGCCGACGTTGAGCTGCCCCACGAAGTAGTACGGGACGAGCTTCACGTAGTTGACGACGAGGAAGAACACGGCGGACGTGCCGACGAAGAGCGTCTTGTCGACCTTCTGCGCGAGCATGTAGACGGCGAACGGCGGCCCGCCGGCGTGCGCGAGCGTGCTCGTGAAGCCGGACAGCCCGCCCCAGAACGCGCCGGCGACGCGCCCCGGCGGGCCGCGCCGCGCGGCCAGGCGGCTCGCGAGCCGCTCGGACAGGCGCAGCCACTGGTTCAACGCGAACGTCACGGCGATCAGCCCGAGCAGCAACCGGATCGCGTTGACCGGCAGCGTCCCGAAGGCGAGGCCGCCCACCGCGATGCCGACGATGGCGCCGGGGAGCATGATCGCCAGATGCTCGCGCGACCAGCTCCGGCGATACGCGTGCACGCCGAAGATGTCCATCGCGCACAGGATCGGCAGCATGATGCCGGCGGCCTCCGGTGGCGCGATGAACATCGACATCAGCGGCACCGCGAGTCCGCCGGCGCCCTGCCCGAAGCCGCCCTTGGAGATGCCGGTGATCAGGATCGCGACGACCGCGACCGGGTAGAAGCCCAACGGGAAGTCGGGGAACGCCATCGCGGTGGAGGGTGCCGCCGGTGCGGCCCCGTCACGGTCCCGGCAGCGGCTCGCGGGCGGCCGGTCCGCGGCCGCGCCACGCGGCCAGCGCCTCGTTGGCGATGACGGCGGCCAGCACCAGCGCGCCGCCCGCGAGCGCACTCCGGCCGGGATGCTCGCCCATCAGCACCCATACCCACAGCGGCCCCAGGATCGGCTCCAGCAGCGCGAGCAGGCCGAGCTCCGAGGCGGGCAGCGTGCGCGACGCGGCGGTCGCGAGCAGGCAGCCGGTGCCGAGCTGCACGCAGCCCATGAAGGCGAGAATCGCGAGGTCGCGCGGCGTGGCGCCGAACGGGCCCGCCAGGATCCACGCGGGCAGCAGCGTCCACAGGCCGGCGATCATCACCATCGGCAGCATGTCGACCGTCGCGTGGAACTTGCGCAGCACGGTCAACTGCGCGGCGAAGCAGACCGACACGCCGAGTGCCAACAGGTTGCCGACGAGCTGGCCCGCGTCGGCGGCGCCGCCGAACATGACGAGGATGCCGGCAAAGGCGATCGTCATCGCGATCCACGTGCGCGCGGCGACCGGCTCGCGCAGGAAGACGAGCGAGGCGATGGCCGCGAGGAAGGGCGACACGCTCATCAGCACGAACGTGTTGGCGACGGTGGTGCGCGTCAGCGACCCGATGAAGAAGAAGAACGTGCCGGCGAGGAACAGCCCGGCGAGGATGCCCGGCCGTCCCGCTGCGCGCACGGCGGCGGGCATCCGGCGGCCGTGCATGGCGGTCAGCACGACGGCGACGAACGCGGTCATGAACAGCGACCGCCAGAACACGATCTCCCACGCGTTCGTGATCGACAGCTGGCGGACGAGCAGGCCGCCGGTCGACCAGCAGACGGCGGCGACGATCATGAACAGCACCGCGCGGCGGTGGCGCGCGGCGGGAGCGGTCGGGGCGGCGGCGGACATCGTGAACCGGGGCAGGGCGGCGGGATGCCGCGAGGGGGGCGCCATGAACGAAAATGCCGGGCCCGCCTGCGGCGAACACCGGCATCGGAAACGGACCGCAATTAACCGGAAGGTTAACGTGAGGCCGGCCCGGTTGTAAAGGCGCGACCACCGCGCGACCTACGCCGGGGCGGGTTCCGCGGCAGGGAAGTCCCGGGCGAAGTCCCGGCCCATCGCCGCCGCGATGCGCGCGAAGTCCTCCTCGGGCACGCGCAGGAAGCCGAACCGGAACGCGGTGCCCCAGTGCTCCTTGCTGCGGATGAACGTGAGCGCGGCCACCAGCGGGCGGACCGGCGCCGCGCACGCCGGCAGGTAGTGGACGGCGCGGCGGAACACCGGGGACTCGCTGCCGCCGGCGGCCACCCGGATGCCGCCGGCCGCGACGCGGCCGATGGCGGTGAACGCCTGCAGCGGATCCCCGCCCGGCCACGCGGTGCGCGGCGAGTAGCAGGCGTAGCCGTCGCCTTCGCGCATCCGCTCGAGCGGACCGGCCCGGCCGTGCGCGACCTGCGCGAAGCCGCCGGCCACGCCGGCGGCGACGTGGTCCTGCGCGATGACGCCGATCCAGTAGCTGCGGGCGGTCATGGGGGTCCTTCGGGTCCTTTGGGGGAACAGGACGGAAGCGTAGGCGTGCCGCACGCCCGCCGCACTACGCCGTTCGGATGAGGCGGCGGGCACGGCGTAAAATCACGGTTTTGCTACCGGGAAGCGCACCATGGCCGCGCACAGGATCGCCGTGATCGCCGGCGACGGCATCGGCAAGGAAGTGATGCCGGAGGGCATGCGCGTCGTCGAGGCGGCGGCGCGCAGGTTCGGCGTGGCGCTCGCGCCGAAGTCGTTCGACTGGAGCTGCGACTACTACGCCGCGCACGGGCGGATGATGCCCGAGGACTGGTTCGCGCAGCTCTCCGGGTTCGAGGCGATCTACTACGGCGCGGTCGGCTGGCCCGCGACGGTGCCCGACCACGTGTCGCTGTGGGGATCGCTCATCCTGTTCCGGCGCGGCTTCGACCAGTACGTCAACCTGCGCCCGTGCAAGCTGATGCCGGGCATCCCGACGCCGCTCGCGAACCGGAAGCCCGGCGACATCGACTTCGTCGTCGTCCGCGAGAACACCGAAGGCGAGTACTCGTCGGTCGGCGGCCGGATGTACGAGGGCACCGAGCGCGAGATCGTGTTCCAGGAGTCGGTGTTCTCGCGCCAGGGCGTCGACCGCGTGATGCGCTTCGCGTTCGACTACGCGCGCACGCGGCCCGCGAAGCACGTGACGTCCGCGACCAAGTCGAACGGCATCTCGATCACGATGCCCTACTGGGACGAGCGCTTCCGCGCCATGGCCGCCGGCTATCCGGACGTGCGCGCCGACCAGTACCACATCGACATCCTGACCGCGCACTTCGTCCAGCGGCCCGAGCGCTTCGACGTCGTCGTCGCGTCGAACCTCTTCGGCGACATCCTGTCGGACCTGGGGCCCGCCGTCTGCGGCACGATCGGCATCGCGCCGTCGGCGAACCTCAATCCGGAGCGGCGCTTTCCTTCGCTGTTCGAGCCGGTGCACGGCTCCGCGCCGGACATCGCGGGCAAGGGCATCGCCAATCCGATCGGCCAGATCTGGTCGGGGGCGCTGATGCTCGACTTCCTCGGCCACCCGGACGCCGCGGCCGCGATCGTCGCGGCGATCGAGCGCGTGCTGGCGGACCCGGCGGCGCCGCGCACTCCGGACCTCGGGGGCCGCGCGACGACCGCCGACCTGGGCCGCGCCGTCGCGGACGCGCTGTGACGGGCCGGCCGCTGCGCCACCGGCCGCTGCCGCGCGTGCTCTGCCGCATCCTTCGCCGCGGCGGCGGCCTTGCGCTCGCCGCGCCGTCCGCGCCGACTACCCAGGACCGCCCAGTCCACCTCGTCGTGCCGTTCGGCCGGCGGCGGTGCCGACATCCTCGCGCGCACGATCATGCGCGCGTCGCGCGAAGCTCGGCACGACGATCGTCGTCGAGAACCGGCGCTTGCCGAGCGGCGCGTCCGGCGCCGAGTACGTCGCGCGTGCCGCGCCGGACGGCTACACGCTGCTGTACGGCACCAACGGGACGCACGCGATCAACCGGGCGCTCTACGCCAGCATTCCGTTCGACCCGGTGCGCGACTTCGCACCGGTGTCGCGGATGACGCAGATCGCCGCGCTCGTCGTCGTGTACCCGGGCCTGCCGGTGGCGACGGTCGGCGAGCTGGTCGCGTACGCGAAGGCCAACCCCGGCAAGGTCTTCTTCGCGTCGGCGGGCAACGGCACCACGTCGCACCTGGCCGGCGAGCTCTTCAGGACCGTCGCGCAGGTCGACGTCGTGCACACGCCGTACCGCGGCGGCGCGCTCGCCGCGAACGACCTCATGGGCGGTCACGTCGCGATGATGATCGACGTGATGCCCAACGTGCTGCCGCTCGCGAAGGGCGGCAAGCTGCGCGCGCTCGCCGTGACCACGGCGGCGCGCGTCCCGGCGGCGCCCGAGATCCCGACCGTCGCGGAGTCCGGCCTGCCGGGCTTCGAGGTCTCGGCGTGGGACGGCGTCCTCGCGCCGGCGGGCACGCCGCCCGTCGTGATCGACCGGCTGAACGCCGCGATACGCACGGCGCTCGCCGATCCGGAGGTGCGCGACGCGCTGGTCGCGCGCGGCGCGCAGCCGGTGCCGGGCACGCCGGAAGCGTTCGCGCGGCACATCGCGGCGGAATCGGAAAAGTGGGCGCAGGTCGTGAAGAAGGCCGGCGCCAAGGTCGACTAGGAGCAGACGATGCAGCAGCAGGACCTCCCACCCGTCCCGGCGTGGACCGCCGTCCCGGGTTACCGGGACATCCTCTACGCGAAGGCCGACGAAGGCATCGCGAAGGTCACGATCAACCGTCCGGAGGTGCGCAACGCGTTCCGGCCGGAGACCGTGCAGGAGATGGAGCGTGCGTTCGCGGACGCGCGCGACGACGCCAACGTCGGCGTCGTGATCCTCACCGGCCAGGGCCGCGAGGCGTTCTGCTCGGGCGGCGACCAGCGCGTGCGCGGCGACGGCGGCTACGTCGGCGGCGACGGCGTGCCGCGCCTCAACGTGCTCGACCTGCAGCGGCAGATCCGCACGCTGCCGAAGCCGGTGGTCGCGATGGTCGCGGGGTACGCGATCGGCGGCGGCCACGTGCTGCACATGATGTGCGACCTGACGATCGCCGCCGACAACGCGCGCTTCGGCCAGACCGGCCCGCGCGTCGGCAGCTTCGACGGCGGCTACGGCGCCGCGTACATGGCGCGCATCGTCGGGCAGAAGAAGGCGCGCGAGATCTGGTTCCTGTGCCGGCAGTACGACGCGCAGGCGGCGCTCGCGATGGGGCTCGTCAACCGCGTGGTGCCGTACGAGCGGCTGGAGGCCGAGACCGTCCAGTGGTGCCGCGAGATGCTCGCCTTGAGCCCGCTCGCGCTGCGCTGCCTCAAGGCGGCGCTCAACGCCGACTGCGACGGGCAGGCGGGGCTGCAGGAGCTCGCCGGCAACGCGACGCTGCTCTACTACCTGTCGGAAGAGGGCAGGGAGGGCAAGAACGCGTACCTCGAGCGCCGCCGGCCCGACTTCCGCAAGTTCCGGCGCCTGCCGTAGCGCGCGTGCCGCGCCGGCTGCGGGAATGAGCGACGCGCTGTCGATCCGCGCGGCGGCCGGGCAGGCCGGCGCGAGCCCGGCGCTCGTCGTCGGCGGCCGGACGTACACGTACGCCGAGGTGGCCGCGCTCGTCGAGCGCGAACTGCCGGGCCTCGCGCACGCGTGCGGCTACGGCGCGGCGTTTCCGTTCGTGGCGGACAACGGGCTCGCCGCCGCGGTCACGCTGTTCGCGCTCCTCGAGGCCGAGATCCCGGCGCTGCTGCTGCACCCGCGGCTGACGGCGGTGGAGCGCGACGCGCAGGTCGCCGACGCCCGGCGCGCCGCGCGCGCCGCGTACCCCGGCGCCGCCGTCGTCATCCACACGTCGGGCACGACCGGGCGGCCGCGCGGCGCGGTGCTCACGCGCGCGGCGCTCGCGGCGTCGGCGGCGGCGAGCGCCGCGAATCTCGGGTGGCAGGAGGACGAGCGCTGGCTCGCCTGCATGCCGATCGCCCGCGTCGGCGGGCTCTCGATCCTCACCCGCTGCCTCGCTGCGCGGCGCACCGCCGTGCTCGCGCCGGGGTTCGACGCGGCCACGCTGCCGGCCACGCTCGCGGATGCGCGCGTGACGCTGGTGTCGCTGGTGCCGACGATGCTCGCACGCCTGCTCGACGCGCATCCGCAGTGGCGGCCGCCCGCGCACCTGCGCGCGGTCCTCGTCGGCGGTGCGGAGGCGCCTGCGGCGCTGCTGCAACGCGCCGCGGAGCGTGGCGTGCCGGTCGTGCTGACGTACGGGATGACCGAGACCTGCTCGCAGGTCGTCGCGACGCCGTACGCCGAGCGCTTCGCACCGGAGGGCTGCGGCACGGGCCGCGTACTGCCGCCGGCGGAGCTGCGCGTCGTCGGCGAGCGCATCGAGGTCCGCGGTCCGATGCTGATGGCAGGCTATCTCGACGCGCCGCCGCTCCCGCCCGATGCGTGGTTCGACACCGGCGACCTGGGCGCGATCGACGCCCGCGGCTGCCTGACCGTGCACGCCCGGCGCACCGACCTCATCGTCACCGGCGGCGAGAACGTGTACCCGGCCGAGGTCGAGCGCGCGCTCGAGCGCTGCCCGGGCGTCGCGGCGGCGGGAGTGTTCGGCGTGCCGGACGGGACCTGGGGCGAGACGGTCGCGGCGGCGCTCGTCGTCGACCCCGGCGGCGCGCCGCGCGACGACGAACTCGACGCGTGGATCCGCGCGCGGCTCGCGCCGCACAAGCGCCCGCGCAGCGTGTGCCGCGTCGAGCGGCTGCCGCAAACCGCCGCCGGCAAGCTCGACCGCGCCGGGCTCGCCGCGTTCGTGCCGCTCCTGCGGCCGCTGGACGAGCGGGGTTGAGCGTCGACGATGGCCCGCCGCTCGAAGCGTGCACCGTGCCGGCGCGGCAATGCGCGTTTGTGGCACGATTCGGGAAGGGGATGCCGCGCCCGGCGCGGGCGCGGCAGTTCGAGGATTGAAGGGAGACAGGCATGGCGTTGACGATCGGTGTTCCCCGCGAGGTCCAGCCCGGCGAGAAGCGGGTCGCCACGGTGCCCGAGGTCGTCGAGAAGCTCGTCAAGCAGGGGTTCCGCATCGCGGTCGAGGCGGGCGCGGGCGAGGCCGCGCAGATCGGCGACGACGCCTACCGGGCGGCAGGGGCGGAGATCGTCGCGGACCGCGCGGCGCTGTGGGCGATGGCCGACGTCGTCTTCAAGGTGCGCGCGCCCGATGCGGCCGAGGTCGGCCTGCTGCGCGAAGGCGGGACGCTGGTGAGCTTCATCTGGCCGGCGCAGAACCCGGACCTCCTGGCCGCGCTCGCCGCCCGGCGCGCGACGGTGCTCGCGATGGACAGCGTGCCGCGGATCTCGCGCGCGCAGAAGCTCGACGCGCTGTCGTCGATGGCGAACATCGCCGGCTATCGCGCGGTGATCGAGGCTGCGCACCAGTTCGGCCGCTTCTTCACCGGCTCGATCACCGCCGCGGGCAAGGTGCCGCCGGCGAAGGTCTTCGTCATCGGCGCGGGTGTGGCCGGCCTGGCGGCGATCGGCGCCGCCGCGGGGCTGGGCGCGATCGTCCGCGCCAACGACACGCGGCCGGAGGTCGCCGACCAGGTGAAGTCGATGGGCGGCGAGTTCGTCCCGGTCGACTACCAGGAGGAAGGCAGCGGCGTCGGCGGCTACGCCAAGGTGATGAGCGAAGGGTTCCAGAAGGCGCAGCGCGAGACTTTCGCGAAGCAGGCGAAGGACGTCGACATCATCATCACGACCGCGCTCATCCCCGGCAAGCCGGCGCCGCGGCTCATCACCGCCGAGATGGTGCAGTCGATGAAGCCGGGCAGCGTGATCGTCGACATGGCGGCCGAGCAGGGCGGCAACTGCGAGCTGACGGTGCCCGGCGAGGTCGTCGTCCGCCACGGCGTGACGATCATCGGCTACACCGACCTGCCCAGCCGCCTAGCCCGGCAGGCGTCGACGCTCTACGCGACCAACCTCTTCCGGCTCACCGAGGACATGGTCAAGACGAAGAGCATCGACGGCGACGCGGTCCGCATCGACATGCAGGACGAGGTGCTGCGCGGCACGACGGTGATCGACCGCGGCGAGATCACGTGGCCGCCGCCGCCGCCGAAGCTCTCCGCCGCGCCGCCGGCGGCAAAGGCCGCGGCGCCCGTCGCGGCGCCGAAGGCCCACGGCCACGGCAAGCCCTCCGGCGCGATGCCGCCGGCCAAGGCGGCGTTCGTCTTCGGTGTCGGCGCGCTGCTGTTCCTGCTGATCGGCGCGTACGCGCCGCACTCGTTCCTCGGCCACTTCACCGTGTTCGTGCTGGCGTGCTTCGTCGGCTACATGGTCGTGTGGAACGTGACGCCCGCGCTGCACACGCCGCTGATGAGCGTGACCAACGCGGTCTCCAGCATCATCGCGATCGGCGCGCTGGTGCAGATCGCGCCGGACCTCTCGCAGATCTCGGCCGACCTCACGCGGCCGAACGAGTGGATCCGCTGGCTGTCGGTCGGCGCGATCGCGCTCGCCACGGTCAACATGTTCGGCGGCTTCGCGGTCACGCGGCGCATGCTCGAAATGTTCCGGAAGTAGGGGGCCGCCATGTCGATCAGCCTTTCCGCGGTCTTCTACCTCGGCGCAACCATCCTCTTCGTCCTCTGCCTCGGCGGGCTCTCCCACCAGGAGACCGCGCGGCGCGGCAACCTCTACGGCATCGCCGGCATGGCGATCGCCGTGCTGGCCACGGTGTTCGGACCGCACGTGACGGCCGGCGGGCTGCCGTACATCGTCGCGGCGATGGTCGTCGGCGCGGCGATCGGGCTCTATGCGGCGCGCGTCGTCAAGATGACGCAGATGCCCGAGCTGGTGGCGCTGATGCACAGCCTGGTCGGCCTGGCCGCGATGCTGGTCGGCTACGCCAACTTCATCGACCCGGCCGTGTCGGTGAAGCTCACGCCCGCCGAGAAGGCGATCCACGAGATCGAGATGTACCTGGGCGTGCTGATCGGTGCGGTGACGTTCTCCGGTTCGGTCATCGCGTTCGGCAAGCTGTCGGGGCGGATCTCCGGCAAGCCGCTGCTGCTGCCGGGGCGGCACTGGATCAACCTGGCCGGCCTCGTCCTCGTGATCTGGTTCGGGTGGCGTTTCGTGGCGGCCCACGGCGTCGCCGAGGGCATGGTGCCGATGATCGTGATGACCGCCGTCGCGCTGCTCTTCGGCGTGCACATGGTGATGGCCATCGGCGGCGCCGACATGCCGGTCGTCGTGTCGATGCTCAACAGCTATTCGGGCTGGGCGGCCGCGGCGACCGGCTTCATGCTGTCCAACGACCTGCTGATCGTCGTCGGCGCGCTGGTCGGGTCGAGCGGCGCGATCCTGTCGTACATCATGTGCGCGGCGATGAACCGCAACTTCATCAGCGTGATCGCCGGCGGCTTCGGCACCGACGGCGGCGCGCCGGCCGCGGCGGGCGGCGCGGTCCAGCCGGCGGGCGAGGTGAACCCGATCTCGGCCGCCGAGACCGCCGAGCTCCTGCGCGACGCCAAGAGCGTGATCGTCGTGCCGGGCTACGGGATGGCGGTCGCGCAGGCGCAGCACACGGTGTTCGAGATCACCAAGGCGCTGCGCGAGCGGGGCGTGGCGGTCCGCTTCGGCATCCATCCGGTGGCCGGCCGCATGCCGGGCCACATGAACGTGCTGCTGGCGGAGGCGCGGGTGCCGTACGACATCGTGTTCGAGATGGACGAGCTGAACGAGGACTTTCCGGACACGGACGTCGCGATCGTCATCGGCGCCAACGACATCGTGAACCCCGCGGCGCAGGAGGACCCGACGAGTCCGATCGCCGGCATGCCGGTGCTCGAGGTGTGGAAGGCGAAGACGTCGATCGTCATGAAGCGCAGCATGGCCTCCGGCTACGCGGGCGTGGACAACCCGCTGTTCTACAAGGACAACAACCGGATGCTGTTCGGCGACGCGAAGAAGATGCTCGACGAGGTGCTGACGGCGCTGAAGGCCTGACGCGCGCCGTGCCCGGTCCGCTCGCCCACCTCACGGTGCTCGACCTGTCCCGGGTGCTGGCGGGCCCGTGGTGCACGCAGCTCTTCGCCGACCTCGGCGCGACGGTCATCAAGGTCGAGAAGCCCGGCGCCGGCGACGACACGCGCGCGTGGGCGCCGCCGTACCTCAGGGACGCGCAGGGCCGCGACACGTCCGAGTCCGCGTACTACCTCGCGTGCAACCGCGGCAAGCTGTCGGTCGCGATCGACTTCACGCGGCCGGAGGGGCGCGACCTCGTGCTCGGCCTCGCCGGCGGCTGCGACGTGCTCATCGAGAACTTCAAGGTCGGCGGGCTCGCGAAGTACGGCCTCGACTACCCGAGCATGGCCGCGCGCGACCCGCGGCTCGTCTACGCGTCGATCACCGGCTTCGGGCAGGACGGACCGTACGCCGGGCGCGCCGGCTACGACTTCATCATCCAGGGGATGAGCGGCTTCATGAGCGTCACCGGCGAGCGCGACGGCCTGCCGGGCGGCGGGCCGCAGAAGGCCGGCATCGCGATCACCGACATCGTCACCGGCATGTACGCGGCGGTGGCGATCCTCGCGGCGATCGCGCACCGCGACCGCACCGGCCGCGGCCAGCACGTCGACTGCGCGCTCCTCGATTCCGCCGTCGCGATGATGGCCGTGATGAACATGAACTACCTCGTCTCGGGCGTCGCGCCGGGCCGCGTCGGCAACGCGCACCCCAACATCGTGCCGTACGAGGCGTTCGCGTGCGCCGACGGCCACCTGATCCTCGCCGTCGGCAACGACGCCCAGTTCGCGAAGTTCTGCGCGGTCGCCGGCGTGCCGGAGTGGGCGGCGGACCCGCGCTTCGCGAAGAACTCCGACCGCGTCCGCCACCGCGACACGCTGGTGCCGATGGTCGCCGCCGTCGTGGCGACGCGCACCCAGCACGACTGGCTCGCGGCGCTGGAGGAGGCCGGCGTGCCGTGCGGGCCGATCAACCGGCTCGACGCGGTGTTCGCCGACCCGCAGGTCGTGGCCCGCGGCCTGCGCGTCGACCTGCCGCACCCGCTCGCCGGGCACGTGCCGCAGGTCGGACCGCCGTTCAAGCTCTCCGCCACGCCGGCCGCGCCCGAGCGCGCGCCGCCGCTGCTCGCCGAGCACACGGAAGCCGTGCTGCGCGAGCGGCTCGGCCTCGACGACGCGACGATCGCGCGCCTCGCCGCCGCCGGCGTCGTGGGGGTGCGATGAGCGCCGCCGGGCCGGTCGGGGGGGAGAGATGAGCGCCTCGGAAGGGGCGACGACCGTCGGCGCGACCGCGCTCGACCGCCGGCCGGCGTTCTGGGTCGCGTACGTGGTGGCGGCGCTTGCCGCGCTCGCGGGCGCCTGGCAACTGTTTCCGCACGCGATCCCGCTCGTCCACGTCGACATCACGATGTCGCGCGAGGCGGCGATCGCGAAGGCCGAGGCGCTCGCGGCGGAGCGGGGGCTCGTGCCCGCCGGTGCGCGCACGGCGATCGTGTTCAACCAGGACGCCTCCGCGCAGAGCTACGTCGAGCTCGAAGGCGGCGGCAAGGAAGCGTTCGTGCGCCTGGTCGAGGGCCGCGCCTACTCGCCGTTCTGGTGGGACGTGCGGCTGTTCCGCCCCGGCGCGGTCGACGAGGCGCTGCTGCGCTTCCGGCCCGACGGCGCGCTCGACGGCTTCACGCGGCGCGTCGCCGAGTCGTACGTGCGCGAGGCGGCGACGAAGGCACTGGCACCGGACGCGGCGCTCGCGCTGGCGCGCGAGCGCGCCGCGCGCGACTGGTCCGTCGACTTGGGACCGTACACGCTCGTCGACCAGGCGCAGCAGACGCGACCGACCGGCCGCGTCGACCACAGGTTCGTGTTCGAGCGCGCCGACCGTCTCGGCGACGCGCGCATCCGGCTGCAGCTCGTCGTGACCGGCGACGAGCTCACGCAGGTGCTGCCGTTCGTCCACGTCCCGGAGGCCTTCGAGCGGCGCTTCGCCGAGATGCGCAGCGCGAACAAGGCGATCGCCGGCGTGGCGAGCCTGTCGGCCGGCGTGCTCTACGGGCTCCTGGGCTGCGTGCTCGGCGCGCTGTGGCTGCTGCGGCAGCACTGGCTCGTGTGGAAGCCGCCGCTCGTCGCCGGGTTCGTGGTCGGCGGACTGCTCGGCGCGACGATCCTCGTCAACGCACCTTCCGCGTGGTTCGGGTTCCCGACCACGCAGGACGAGACCACGTTCTGGCTGCGGCAGTGGGGGATGGCGCTGCTCGCGTTCGTCGGCGGCGGGCTGCTGCTCGGCGAAGTGTTCATGGCGGCGGAAGGCCTGACGCGCCGCGCGTTCCCCGACCACCCGCAGCTGTGGCGCCTGTGGTCGCGCGACGCCGGCGGCACCGTCGAGATCCTCGGCCGGACGGCGGGCGGCTACCTGTTCGTTCCACTCGAGCTCGCGTTCATCGCCGCGTTCTACTTCGCGACGAATCGCTGGCTCGGCTGGTGGCAGCCGTCGGAGTCGCTGACCGACCCCAACATCCTGTCGTCGCTGGTGCCGGCGCTGACGCCGATCGCCGTGTCGCTGCAGGCCGGCTTCATGGAGGAGTGCGTGTTCCGCGCGGTGCCGCTGGCGCTGGGTGCGCTGGTCGGCGCCCGCTACGGCCGTCGCGGGGTGGGCATCGCGATCGCGTTCGTGCTGCAGGCGGTGATCTTCGGCGCCGCGCACGCGACCTACCCGGGCCTGCCGTCGTACTCGCGGCTGGTCGAGCTCCTGCTGCCGTCGCTGTTCTGGGCGGCGATCTTCCTGCGCTACGGCCTGCTGCCCACGATCCTGCTGCACGCGGTGTTCGACCTCGTGCTGTTCGCGCTCCCGCTGTTCCTGATCGACGCGCCGGGCGCGTGGATGCAGCGCGCGCTGGTGATCGCGGCGGGGCTCGTGCCGGCCGCGGTCGTCGTGGGGTGGCGCGCGCGGCAGGCCGGCTGGCTCGCGTTGCCGGCGGCGTTGCGCAACGGCGCGTGGCGGCCGCGCGTGCCCGCCGTGGCGGCACCGGAGCGCGTGGCCGTCGCGGGAGCGATCGGCGCGCGCGCGGCGCAACTGCAGCGCGCGCTGCCGTGGCTCGGTGCCGCGGGGGTCGCCGCGTGGTTCGCGTTCACGCCGTTCGTCGCCGACGCGCCGCCGCTCGCGATCGGCCGCGCCGAGGCGGAGGCAGCGGCCGCCGCGGAGATCGCCGCGCGCGGCGTGGCACTCGGCCCCGAGTGGACGCGGCGTTCGCTGCCGGCCGTCGCGCTCGACAACCCGGTGCAGCGCCAGTGGCACGCGTTCGTGTGGCGCGAAGCCGGCCCCGCGCAGTACCGCGCGCTGGTCGGCGACGTGCTGGCGCCGCCGCTGTGGGAGGTGCGCTTCGCGCGCTTCGACGGCGACGTCGTCGAGCGTGCGGAGGAGTGGCGCGCGACCGTGGCCGGCAACGGGCGCGTGCGCAGCGTCGTGCATCGGCTGCCCGAAGGACGCCCGGGCGCCGTGCTCGAACGCGACGCGGCGCAGGCGCTGGCGACCGACGCGCTCCGGACGCGCCTCGGCCTCGACGCCAACGCGCTCGTGCCCCGCGTGGCCGAACAGGAGAAGCGACCCGCGCGCCGCGACTGGAGCTTCGCGTGGGCGAACCCCGCGGTGGCGGTCGGAGACACCGGCGAGGCCCGCGTGCAGGCGGTGGTCGCCGGCGACGAAGTGGTGCTGGCCGGGCACTCGCTGTTCATCCCCGAGGCGTGGCAGCGTGCGGATGCCGAGCGCGAGGGCCGACGCCAGAATCTCAAGCTCGGCAGCGTGGCGTTCGTCCTCCTGCTCGCGATGGCGGCGCTGGTCTACGCCGTCATGGCGTGGAGCCGCGGAAGCTGCGACCGGCGCGCGTTCTGGTGGGTCGCCGGGCTGACGCTCGCGACGGGGCTGGCCGGCGCCGCGAACAACTGGCCGGCGGTCGCGATGCAGCTGCGCACGACCGAGCCCATCGCGAGCCAGCTGACGCTCACCGTGCTCGGCACGCTCGCCGGCGCCGTCGTGCTCGCGCTGCTGCTGGGGCTGCTGGCGGGCGTGGGCGCCCGCTACGCGCGTGCGCAGCCGGGCACGCGCCTCGCCGGACCGCTGCCCGCGTGGCTCGCCGGCGTCGCCGCGGCGTGCGCCACGGCCGGCGTCGCCGCGGCGCTCGCCGCGCTCGTGCCGAACGCACTGCCGCTGTGGCCGGAGACGAAGCTGGTCGGCGGAGCGTGGCCGTGGATCGGCGCGCTGACCTCGGGGTTCGCGTTCGTCCCCGCGCTGGCGGTCACGCTGTTTCTCCTCGCCGTCATCGATCGCGCCACCGCAGGCTGGGCGCGCCGCGTCCCGCTGGCCGCGCTGGTGCTCGTCCTGATCGGCGTCGCGCTGGCGATCGCCGCCGGCCGCGACGCACCGCACGCTACGACCTGCGGGCCGTGCCCGCGTTCGTGGCGGCCGGGATCGTCCTCGAGGCCGGGAAGTCCGCGGCGCTCGCCGGCACGGCGCCTGCGTGGTGGCTGCACGCGGCCGCGGCGGCCGTGACGGTTGCGCTCGCGTGGGCGGCGACGCGCTACGTCGCGCCGGCGCGCAGTCAGGCGTAGTCCCTCACCCCGACCCTCTCCCCGCAAGCGGGGATCGTGCGCTACCCCTCACCCCAGCCCTCTCCCCGCAAGCGGGGAGAGGGAGTGAGTGTGGCGCGCTGGCGACCGCCGCGCCGGCGTAGCCGACGTCACTTCAACGTCGCCCAGTACGGCGTGACGAAGTTGTCGGCGCGGTGCGGCACGCTCACGTTGCTGCGCGACGCCCACGGGATCACCTGCCGGTGCAGCGGAATGAGGTTGACCTGCGCGCTCTGCGCGAGCAGCGCCTCGCGGATCTGCCCGAGCCGCTCCTGCTGGTTCATGTTGACCTTGACCTTGGCGGTCAGCTCGTCGACCTTCGCGTTCGAGTAGCGGCCGTAGTTGAAGTCGCCGTCGCCCTTGCCGTTCCACGTCGACAGCACCGGCTGCAGCGTGAAGATGCCGTCGGTCGACGCGCCGCCCCAGCCCAGCATGTAGACGCTGGTGTCCGTCTTCTCGAGCTTGGGGAAGTACAGCGCGCGCGGCATCGCGTTGACCTTGGTCGCCACGCCGACCTGCGACCACATCGCGGCGATCGCCTGGCAGATCCGCTCGTCGTTGACGTAGCGGTTGTTCGGGCAGTCGAGCGTGACCTCGAAGCCGCCGGGATAGCCGGCGTCGGCCAGCAGCTTCTTCGCGCGGTCGCGGTCGAACGGAAGGCGGCGCTCGATCTCGGGCGTCGACGTCACGGGCGACGGCAGGATCGCGCCGGTGGGCTTCGACAGCCCGCGCATCGTGTTCTTCTGGATGGCGTCGATGTCGATCGCGTGGTAGAGCGCCTGCCGCACCCGCACGTCCTTCAGCGGGTTCTTCCCCTTGACGCTCGAGTACAGGAGCTCGTCGCGCGCCTGGTCCATGCCGAGGAAGACGATGCGGTTCTCGACACCCTCGATCACCTTGATGTTCTGCGTCTGCGCGAGGCGCGGCACGTCCTGCGGCGGCGGGTCGTTGATGAGGTCGACCTCGCCGGAGATCAGCGCGGCCACGCGCGTCGCATCGGACACGATCGGCGTGTAGACGACGTCGTCGATGTTGCCGTCGAAGAGGCCCGTCTTGATGCCCCACCAGTTCGGGTTCTTCTTCAGCACCGTCTTCACGTCGGGCTGCCGCGACACCAGCGCGTACGGCCCGGTGCCGTTGGCCTCGCGTGCGGTGATCATGTCCTCCTTGGCCGCGAAGTTCTGCGGCTTCTGGCAGCGGTTCTTCTCGCACCACGCCTTCGACATGATGTTGATCGTCGCGACGTGCTCCAGCATGATCGGGTTCGGCCCGCTGGTCGTGAACTCGACCGTGAGGTCGTCGATTCTCTTCGGGACGCCGGCCGCGTTGGCGTACGCGCGCAGCTGCGACGTGTCGGCCTTGGCGCGCTCGTAGCTGAAGACGACGTCGTCGGCGGTGAACGGCGTGCCGTCGTGGAACTTCACGCCGGGCCGCAGCTTGAAGCGCCACGTCGTCGGGTTGACCTGCGTCCACGACTCGGCCAGCGACGGGACGAGGCCCAGGTTCTTGTCGCGCTGGACGAGGAACTCGTAGACGAGGCTGTTGACGTTGTTGGTGAGGCCCTCGTTCTGCGAGTGCGGGTCCGTCGTCTGCATGTCGCCGCGCCCGGCCCAGCGCAGCGTGACGGCGTCCGCGGCGAGCGCGGACACGCCCAGGGCGGCGGCGAGCGCGACGGCGACGAGCGCGCGGGGGGCAGAGCGCGTGGCGGGGTGGCGCATGGAAGTCCTCCGGTTCGTGGCGCGGGCGCGTGATCCGGCCGGGTGCCCGCAAGGGGCGAATGATACTGAAACGGCGGGTGTGCGCGGTAGAATTCGCGCCGCGGTTCCCCCCGCCCCCGCCGCCGGCCGCCGCCGGCCCGACGCCCCGGTTCCCGATGGCCGACCTGCACGCCGATCTCGCCGCGCGCCTGCCGCATGCCACCGCGGCCGACGCGGCGCGCCTCGCCCGGCGGCTGCGGGCGGCGCGCGCGCGGCGCGCCCCCGCGGCCGAGTGGGCGCGCGTTGCGGCCGACGTGGAGCAGGCGGTCGCGCGCTGTGCCGCCCGCGCCGCGCGCGTGCCGCGGTTCGACTTCCCGCCCGAGCTGCCGGTCGCGCAGCGCGCCGGCGAGATCGAGCGCGCGATCCGCGCGCACCCGGTCGTCATCGTCTGCGGCGAGACCGGCTCCGGCAAGACCACGCAGCTGCCCAAGATCTGCCTCGCGGCCGGACGCGGCGTGCGGGGGCAGATCGGCCACACGCAGCCGCGGCGCATCGCCGCGCGCGCGGTGGCCACGCGGATCGCCCACGAGCTGGGCGAGGCGGTGGGCGCCACGGTCGGCTACAAGGTCCGCTTCACCGACCACACGCGCCCCGACGCGTTCGTGAAGCTGATGACCGACGGCATCCTGCTCGCCGAGACGCAGGGCGACCGCGACCTCCTCGCGTACGACACGATCATCGTCGACGAGGCGCACGAGCGCAGCCTCAACATCGACTTCCTGCTGGGCTACCTGAAGCAGCTCCTCGCGCGGCGGCCGGACCTCAAGCTCGTCATCACGTCGGCCACGCTCGACGCGGACCGCTTCGCGCGCCACTTCGGCACCGCCGCCGCGCCCGCGCCGGTCATCGAGGTGTCCGGGCGCACGTACCCGGTCGAGGTCCGCTACCGGCCCCCCGCCGGCGCCGACGTCGGCGCCGCCGATCCGGCGCAGGAGGCCGACGACGAGGAGGACCTCGAGGAGGCGATCGTCGGCGCGGCGGAGGACCTCTGGCGCGCGGGCCCCGGCGACATCCTCGTGTTCCTGCCGGGCGAGCGCGAGATCCGCGAGACCGGCGACCTGCTGCGCCGCGGACTCGCCCGGCGGCCGTACGGGCGCGACGTCGAGATCCTGCCGCTCTTCGCGCGGCTGTCGGTGGCCGACCAGCAGCGCGTGTTCGCGCCGTCGTCCGGCCGGCGGATCGTGCTCGCGACCAACGTGGCCGAGACGTCGCTGACAGTGCCAGGCATCCGCTACGTGATCGACACCGGGCTCGCCCGCGTCAAGCGCTACAGCGTCCGCAACAAGACGACGCTGCTCGCGATCGAGAAGGTGTCGCGCGCGGCCGCCGACCAGCGCGCCGGCCGCTGCGGCCGGGTTCAGGACGGCATCTGCGTGCGCCTGTACGCCGAGGAGGACTACGCCGCACGACCGCGCTTCACCGATCCGGAGATCCTGCGCTCGTCGCTCGCGGCGGTCATCCTGCGCATGGCGGCGCTCGGCCTTTCCGACGTCGCCGCGTTCCCGTTCGTGGAGCCTCCGTCGCCGCGCGCGATCGCCGACGGCTACCAGCTGCTGGCCGAGCTCTCGGCCGTCGACGACGCGCGCGCGCTGACGCCGCTCGGGCGCGAGCTCGCGCGGCTGCCGCTCGACCCGCGCATCGGCCGCATCGTGGTCGCGGCGCGCGACGGCGGCTGCCTGCCCGAGGCGCTCGTCATCGCGAGTGCGCTCGCGGTGCCGGACCCGCGCGAGCGCCCGCTCGAGCGGCAGCAGGCGGCCGACCAGGCGCACCTCAAGTTCCGCGACGAGCGCTCCGACTTCCTGTCGCTGGTCGCGCTGTGGGAGTTCTTCGCGGACCTGGCGGCGCAAAAGCTCCCGCACCGGCGGCAGGTCGACGCGTGCCGCGCGCAGTTCGTCTCGTACCTGCGGCTCTCCGAGTGGCGCGACGTGCACCGCCAGCTCGTCGCCACGCTGGAGGAGTCCGGCTGGAAGCGGGCGGCCGCGCTGCCGGCGACGATCGACGCCGCGCGCTACGCCGCCCTGCACAAGGCGCTGCTCGCGGGGCTCCTCGGCAACGTCGGCGTCAAGGCGGATGCCGAAGCGCACTACCTCGGCACGCGCGGACTGAAGTTCCACCTGCACCCGGGCTCCGGCCTCGCGCGCAAGGGAACGCGCTGGCTGCTCGCCGCGGAGCTGACGGAGACCTCGCGCCTGTACGCGCGCTGCGCCGCGCGCGTCGAGCCCGAGTGGATCGAGGAGGTCGCCGGCGACCGCGTGACGCGCGACTGGTTCGAGCCGCACTGGGAGCGCAAGCGTGGCGAGGTCGTCGCCAGCGAGCGCGTGCAGCTTTACGGCCTCACGCTGGTGGCGAGGCGCCCGGTGTCGTTCGGCCGTCTTGACCCTGCGGCCGCGCGCGACGTTTTCATCCGCGAGGCGCTGGTGCCGGGCGAGCTCGACACGAAGGGCACGTTCCTCGCGCACAACCGCGCGCTGGTGGCCGAAGTGGCGGAACTCGAGCACAAGGCGCGGCGGCAGGACGTCCTCGTCGACGACGCGGCGATCGCCGCGTTCTACGCCGAGCGCGTGCCGGACGGCGTGCACTCGGCGGCGACGTTCGAGCGCTGGCGCGCGGAAGCCGAGCGGCGCGACCCGCGCTGCCTGTACCTGACGCGCGAGTACCTGATGCGGCACGCGGCCGAGGCCGTCACCGGCGACCTCTATCCGGAGTCGCTCGACGTCGCCGGGACCGCGCTGCCGCTCAGGTACCGCTTCGCGCCCGGCCATCCGCAGGACGGCCTGACCCTGACGGTGCCGCTGCCGCTGCTCAACCAGCTGCCCGACGCGCGGCTGACGTGGCTCGTGCCGGGGATGGTGCGCGAGAAGGTCGCGCACTACCTCAAGTTGCTGCCCAAGGCGCTGCGCCACCGGGCGACACCGGTGCCCGAGGTGGTCACGGCGTTCCTCGAGACGGAACCGGCGGAGGACGTGCCGCTGCCCGAAGCGCTGCGGGCCTTCGTTGCCGCGCGGCTCGGCGAGCCGCTCGCGACCGACGTGTGGCGCGACGCCGACCTGCCCGCACACCTCGCCGTCAACGTGACGGTCGTCGACGAGGCCGGCCACGAGCTCGCCGCCGGCCGCGACCTTGCGGCCCTGCGCGCGCAGCTTGGCGATGCGGCGCTGCTGTCGTTCGCTGCCGCCGGCCCGGCGCTGGAGAAGCGCGGCATGCGCCAGTGGGATGCCGGCGACCTGCCCGAGTCGCTGGCGTTCACCCGCGGCGGCCGGCAGCTGACCGGGTACCCGGCGCTCGTCGACGACGGCGACAGCGTGTCCCTCGCGCTGCTGGACACGCGCGACGCGGCCGCGGCGGCCACGCGTGCCGGCGTGCTGAGGCTGCTGCGTATCGCGCTGCGGGACGTGGTCGCGCGCTGCGAGAAGGGTGGGCCGCGCTTCGCCCAGGCCGCGCTGCAGCTCAAGGCCGCGATCCCCACCGACCGGCTGCTCGCCGACGTGCTGGCGGCGGCCCTCGATCGCGCGTTCCTCGCCGACGACCCGCTGCCGCGCAACGAGAAGGCCTTCGCGGAGACCGTCAAGCGGGCGCGGGCGCGGGTGCCGGCGGTGGTGGACGGTGCGTTCCGGCTGCTCGCGGAGATTGCCGCGGCGCACCTCGCCCTCTCGCAGCGGCTGGCGGCGGCACCCCCGGGCTGGGCGCGGCTCGTTGCCGACGTCCGGGCGCAACGCGACGCGCTGGTCTACCCGGGCTTCTTCCAGGCGACCCCGTGGGCGCAGCTCGCCCACCTGCCGCGGTACCTGGCGGCGCTCGACCGGCGCGTGGCCAAGTACGCCGAGAGGGCCGACCGCGACGCCCGCCACGCCGAGCAGGTGGCCGAACTCTGGCGGCGCTACCGGGAGCGCGCCGGCGGCGATCGCGGCGGAGCGGCGGATCCGCGGGTCGAGGCGTTCCGCTGGCTGCTGGAGGAGCTGCGGGTCTCGCTGTTCGCCCAGGAGCTCAAGACGCCGTTCCCGGTGTCGTTCAAGCGGGTGGAAAAGGCCTGGTCCGAACTGGTGCGCTGATCCGGCCACGGGCCCGGCTGGTCGCGTTGGCACCCCGGCGGAGGCCGTGCTAGAGTAACTTCGCCGTATTGTGGCCTAAGACCTTGACCCGCCACGAATGCCGAGCCCCGGGGCCCTGACGACGTGACCGCGCCGACCACCGAAACCGCCGCCCGAGCGCCGGCGCGCGAGCTCGCGCGGATCCTGCACGAGTGCAGCGACCTCGCCGTGCACCGGCTGTCGGCGTCGTTCGCGCAGATCCTCGACCGCGTGTCCGAGCTGCTGATGGAGCGCGCGAGCAAGACCGACGTGCGCGAGGAACAGCAGCTCTTCCTCGACGCGCGCGATTCGCTGAAGACCGAGCGGCCGGTCCTGATGTCCGAGTTCGAGAAGCACCTGCGCAAGCTGATCGACGAGCGGATCGCCGGCAAGTCGGTGCAGAAGCCGGACTACTCGAAGGTCGACGCGTCGAACCTCACGCTGGTCGAAACGGTGTCGATGGACGAGGCGGTGCTGCGCGGGAACATCCAGCGCGTCGTCGAAAACCTCTGCCACGACGAGCTCACGGCGCTCAACCGCGGCGTGGGCTACCTGCTCGGGAAGCCCGACCTCGTGACGGAGACCAATCCGCTCGGACCGGCGTCGGTGGTCGGCGCGTTCGCGGGCGCCGTCGGCAGCCTCAAGGCCGACCGCCGGATCCGCTTCCAGATCCTCAAGGACCTGAACCAGACCCAGCTGTCCGACATCGCGACCGTGTACTCGGACCTCAACAAGCACCTGACGCGGCTCAACATGATGCCCGCGCCCGGCCGGCATACGGTCATCCAGCGTGCCGCCTCCGGCGAGCGCCCGCCGCCGCGCGCGCCGGCGAAGCCGCCGCCGGGCGCTGCGCCGGCGCCCGAGCTCGACGTGATGGCGATGTTCAAGCGGATGTACGGCAGCGCGACCCCCGCCGCTCAGGCGCCGTCGCCGTTCGGCACGGTGCCGGCCGCGCCGGCGTTCCACGGGGTGCCGCCGCCCGGCATGGCGGACGGCGACCTGCCGGTGATCAGCATGCCCGGCATGTCCGCGCCGGCCCACGCCCATGCGTTCGCGCCGCTGCGGCCGACGCCGTCCGGGTACGTCCCCGGCGCGCCGATCATCACCAGCGCCGACCTGCACGAGGGCCTGACGCGACTGCAGGCGGGGCAGACCGACTTCGACGTCGGCGGCGCGGCGGTCGCGTTCTCGGGCATCCCGCAGGGCCTGCACAACGTGCTGCGCGACCTGCAGGAATCCCCGCTCGGCGCGAAGGCGAACCAGCTCGAGTCGATGACCATCGAGATGGTCGCGATGCTGTTCGACTTCATCTTCGAGACCAAGGACCTGCCGGACGGCATCAAGGCGCTGCTCGCGCGGCTGCAGATCCCGGTGCTGAAGGCCGCGATGCTCGACGGCGCGTTCTTCGCGAAGAAGTCGCACCCGTCGCGGCTGCTCGTCAACGAGCTCGCGCAGGCCGGTCTGGGCTGGTCGCCGGTCATGGGTCCGGAGGACCCGCTGTACCGGAAGATCGACGGCATCGTCCACCAGATCCTCGACAACTTCTCGGACGACCTCGCGATCTTCGACCAGCAGCGCGAGGAGCTCGAGGCGTTCCTCGCCGAGGAGGAGCGGGCGGCCGAGGAGAACATCCAGTCGTCGGCCGACGAGATCAACCAGAAGGACCGGCTGCAGATCGCCGCGGTCGTCGCGAAGGCGGAGATCGAGAAGCGCATCGAGGGGAGCCCGGTGCCGAACTTCCTCGCCGCGTTCCTGCGGCAGAACTGGCAGCGCACCCTGCAGCAGGTGTACGTCGACCAGGGCGAGGAGAGCGAGTCCTGGGGCTCGGGCGTGACCACCCTCGAAGACCTCGTGTGGAGCGTGCAGCCGAAGCGGTCGCCGGACGACCGGCGGCACCTGGTCGCGCTGCTGCCGTCGCTGCTGAAGCGCCTGTCGGCGGGCATGCACAACCGGACGTGGCCCGCCGACGAGCGCGAGGCGTTCATGTCGAACCTGGTCGAGGCGCACGCGGCGGCCGTGAAGCCGTCGCTTGCGCAGTCGACGTCGCCGACGTCCGCGGTCGCCGAGGCGGCGAGGGCGCAGGCCGAGATCGCCAAGGCTGCCGGCGACCCGTCGCTGGCAGCGAAGGCCGAGGCGCTCGCCGCCGCGATGACGCAGGCCGAGCCGGAGCCGGTCGAGCCGCCGCGCGAGGTGATCGACGACGACTACCTGGAGATCGCCCGCAGCCTCGAGCGCGGGATGTGGATCGAATTCGAGTCCGAGGACGGCCAGCTCGCGTTCGCCAAGCTCGCCTGGGTGAGCCCGCTGCGCGGCACCTACCTGTTCACGAACAGGCAGGGCCAGAAGGCGCTGTCGATGACGGCCGAGGAGCTGGCCGAGCGCTTCCGCGCCGACCGCGCGCGCCTGGTCGAGGCCGAGCCGCTGATCGACCGCGCGTTCACGAGCATGATGACGCAGCTCGAGGAGAAGTTCCCCGAGACGGCGACCGTGCACTGATCGGGGTCAGACCCTCCGCTCCGATCCGTCGATGCGCTGCAAACCTGAGGGTCCGACCCGTCGGCATTGCGCCGGAGGCATCGAACCCACGTGTCGCGATCCGCGCGCCTGCCGCGGGCGCCGGCGGCGGCCGCAGTGGCGATGACCGTCGGCGCACTGATCATCGGCGACGAGATCCCATGGGGTCGGACCCTCTGTCTCGAATCGTCGATGCGCCGCGCGTCTGAGGGTCTGACCCTGGGTGTGGCCGCATTCGCCCGGATCCGACCGGCTCTGCGATGACCATCGGCGCACTGATCATCGGCGACGAGATCCTGTCCGGCAAGCGGCAGGACCGGCACCTGCCGCACGTGATCGAGACACTCGCCGCGCGCGGCCTCGCGCTCGACTACGCGCACTACGAAGGGGACGACCGCGACCGGCTGACGGCACTGCTGCGCGAGACGTTCGCCCGTGGCGACCTCGTGTTCGCGTTCGGCGGCATCGGTGCCACGCCCGACGACCACACGCGGCAGGCCGCCGCGGCGGCACTGGGCGTCCCGCTCGTGCGGCATCCGGAAGCCGTCGCCGAGATCGAGGCGCGCTTCGGCGCCGAGGCCTACCCGCACCGCGTGCTGATGGCGGAATTCCCGGAGGGCAGCCGCATCATCCCGAACCCGTACAACCGCGTCGCGGCGTTCGCGGTCCGCACGCACCACTTCTTTCCGGGCTTTCCGCAGATGGCGTGGCCGATGCTCGACTGGGTGCTGGCGACGTGGTACCCGGACCTGCGGCGGGCGCCGGCCGCCGAGCGCGCCATCGTCGTCTACGGCGCCGGGGAATCTCAGCTGCTGCCGCTGATGGACGAGAACGTCGCGCGGTTCCCGACGCTCAAGCTCTTCAGCCTGCCGTCGTTCGTGCCCGACGGCAGCCGCCGCATCGAGCTCGGCGTCAAGGGCGACGCCGCGCAGGTCGACGCCGCGCTCGCTCATCTCGCCGCGGGCGTAACGGCGGCGGGATTTCGCTGGGAGCGCCTGCCGTGAGCGCGAACCCGCCCGGCCACCGCGACCGGTCGGCCACGGTACACGGTTACTGGTTCGACGAGGTCGCCGTCGGCGACACGTTCGCGAGCACGGTCACCATCACCGAGGCGCACCTCGTCCTCAGCGCGGGCCTGCTCGCCGACCACAATCCGCTGCACGTCGACGAGTCGTTCGCGCGGCGATCGCGCTTCGGCGGGCGCATCCTGCACGGCATGATGACGAGCGCGATCATGGGCGGGCCGGTCGGCATGCACTTCCACGGCACCGCGGTCGCCTACCTCGAACACAACGCGCGCTTTCTCGCGCCCGTGCGTCCCGGCGACACGCTGACGATCGCGTGGACCGTCGACGCGCTGGTGGCGAAGCCTAAGCACGGCGCGGGCGTGGTCGAGCTCTCCGGCAGCGCCACCAACCAGGACGGCGTCGTCGCGGCGCTGGCGACGGGGAAGATCATGGTGTTCGTGCGGCCAGCGTGACGCCGGAACGGTGGCGCACGGCGCTTGCGGTTGCGGCCGTCGCCTGACGACGCCGGCGGCGATCGGGAGCGTCGCATGCCGTTTCTGCCATCGGCCAAACGGCCGATTGCACACGTTTCCTGCCATCAACTATGCTGCCAGCATCAGCCACGCTCCGTCGGCGATCATGCGGCATCTGGTCGAGCAAGTGCTGGTCTTCGGCGCGCCCGCAGCGATCGCCATCGTGCTGACGCTGCGCTTGCGGACGCGCACGGATGCCCTGTGG
>JBGAMF010000190.1:0-2919 GCA_044223185.1 Casimicrobiaceae bacterium
TTGTGCGCCGCCGTATAATCGCGGTTTTACGGCGGTTGCCATGTTGAGTCTTCCGATTCGCCCGCGGATCGCCGCGTTCGCGGCGGCGCTGCTGGTCGCCGCCGCTGCGGTCGAGGCGGCCCCCGCGGCTCCGTCCGCACTCCCCGCTGCGCCCTCCGCACCGGCCGTGGCCGCGGCCGCGTGGCTGCTCTCCGACGTCACGAGCGGCCAGACGCTCGACGCCGGCAACGCCGACGCGCGGCGCGACCCCGCGTCGCTGACCAAGCTGATGACGGCGTACCTCGTCTTCGGCGCGCTGCGCACGAAGGCGATCGTGCCGTCGCAGATGGTGAACGTCTCCGAGCGCGCGTGGCGCGCCGAGGGCTCGCGGATGTTCATCGAGCCGCGGCGCGCGGTCTCGGTCGACGAGCTCCTGCGCGGCATGATCGTGCAGTCGGGCAACGATGCGTCGATCGCGCTGGCCGAGCTGGTCGGCGGGACCGAGGACGAGTTCGTCGCGCGCATGAACAAGGAGGCGGCGCGCCTCGGCATGGCGAACACGCGCTTCGCGAACGTGACCGGGCTGTCCGCGCCGCAGCACTACTCGACCGCGGCCGACCTCGCGAGGCTCGCCGCCGCCGTCATCCGCGACTACCCGGAGTACTACCCGCTCTACGCGCAGAAGGAGTTCCGGTACAACAACATCACGCAGCCGAACCGCAACCGGCTGCTGTGGACCGATCCCAACGTCGATGGCGTCAAGACGGGCCACACGGAGGCCGCGGGCTGGTGCCTGATCGCGTCCGCGCAGCGCGGCGACCGCCGCGTCCTCGCCGTGGTGCTGGGCGCCGCTTCCGACGCCGCGCGCGCGGCCGAGGCGCAGAAGCTCATGAACTGGGGCTTCCAGGCGTTCGACACCGTGCAGCTCTACCAGTCCGGCAAGCAGGTGACGGCGCTGCGCGTCTGGAAGGGCGCGAGCCCCGAGGTGCCCGCGGGCTTCCTCGCCGACCGGCACCTGACGATCCCGAAGGGCAGGTCCGACAGGCTCTCGCTGACGATGCAGGCGGACGAGCCGCTGGTCGCGCCGGTCGCGCGCGCGCAGCGCGTCGGTACCGTCAAGGTCGCGCTGGACGGCAAGCCGGTTGCCGACTTTCCGCTGATCGCGCTCGAGGACGTGCCGCTCGCGAGCCTCTTCGGCCGCGCGTGGGACACCGTGCGCCTGTGGTTCCGCAAGGACTGACGCCCGCTGGCAGAAGGGAACAACGATGAACGACGCCGCCCCGATCGTCTACCTCAACGGCAGCTTCGTGCCGCTTCCGGACGCCAAGGTGTCCGTGCTCGACCGCGGCTTCATCTTCGGCGACGGCGTCTACGAGCTCGTCCCCGTCTACGCGCGCGAGCCGTTTCGCCTGCCGCACCACCTCGCCCGGCTGCAGCGCAGCCTCGACGGCATCGGCCTGCCCAACCCGCACACGAACGGAGAGTGGGAGGCGATCCTCCGCGACCTGGTCGCGCGGCAGCCGTTCGCCGACCAGGGCGTGTACTTCCAGGTCACGCGCGGCGTGGCGAAGCGCGACCACACGTTTCCGCAGGGCGTGCCGCCGACGGTGTTCATGATGAGCAACCCGCTCGCCTCACCCACGCGCGAGCAGGTCGAGCGCGGCGTGGCGGTCGTCACGGCCGAGGACAACCGCTGGCACCGCTGCGACCTGAAGACCATCTCGCTGCTCGGCAACGTGCTGATGCGCCAGTTCGCCGCCGAGCGGGGCGCCGTGGAGACCGTGATGTTCCGCGACGGCTTCCTCACCGAGGCGTCGGCGTCGAACGTGCTGGTCGTGATCGGCGGCACGATCGTGGTCCCGCCGAAGGACAACCTGATCCTGCCCGGCATCACGTACGACGCGGCGGTCGAGTTCGCGGGCGAAGCCGGCGTTCCGGTCGTCACGCGGCCGGTGCCGAAGGAAGAGGCGCTCCACGCCGACGAGATGTGGCTCACCTCGTCGACGAAGGAGGTGCTGGCGGTGACCACCGTCGACGGCAAGCCGTTCGCCGGCGGCACGCCGGGGCCGGTGTTCCGCAGGATCTGGGACGTGTTCCAGAAGCGCAAGCCGCGCGCGGCCTGACCGCGCGCGGGTTACCGCGTCGCCGGAATTGGGGTCAGAGCTGTAATACGGCCGGAATCCGGCGATTGGCCCGTGCCGCGTTGCCGTATTACAGCTCTGACCCCAATTCCGGCAACGGCGTCGTCGTGCCGAACCCGCCGTGGTGGAACACGAGCCCGCGCCCGTCCGCGCGCTCGCAGGTGACCACCTCGCCGACGAAGATCACGTGGTCGCCGGCCTGCCGGAACGAGTGGTGCCGGCACTCGAACCACGCCACGCAGCCTGCGATCAGCGGCGCGTCTGCCCAGCCCAACCGGTAGTCGACGCCGGCGAAGCGATCCTCGTGCGGGCGCGAGAAGCGCAGCGCCAGCGCCACCTGGTCGGCGGCGAGCACGTTGACCGTGTAGCGCTCGGTCGCCTCGAATGCGGCGAGGCATTCCGCCTCGCAGGCGAGGCTCCACAGGATGAGCGGCGGGGCCAGCGACACCGAGTTGAACGAGTTCGCGGTGAAGCCGACGTAGCGGCGCTCGCCCGCGTGGGCGCTGATGATCGTGACGCCGGTCGCGAACTGCGCGAGCGCATCGCGGAACTGGCGCGAGTCGAAGGCTTGCGGCGGCGCGCTGGCGGGTCCGGCGGCGGGCATCGAGGCGGAACGGCGGCCGGAACCGGCCGCCGCGGTGGCGGGGGAGCGCCGATGGTAGGGGCGAGGCTTGCGACTGTCAAAGCGCGGTGGTGGCGGTCCCCGGCGCCGGCGGCATCCCCTCCCCTCCCCACGGCCGGCGCTGCTTGCTACACTTTTCGGGTCCGGCGCGCGCGCTGACGACGCGCGGCGCCGCCT
>JBGAMF010000063.1:0-13383 GCA_044223185.1 Casimicrobiaceae bacterium
GCCCATCGCGGCGAGTTCGGCGTCGCGCCAGCGCCGCCCCGGCTCGGCCTCCACTTCCACCAGCAGGCGCTCGACGAGCGGCGGCGGCTTGCGGCCGTGGTCGAGCGGCCGGCACTTGCGGCACGGCCGGTATCCGGCGTGCAGCGCGTCGGCGGGTGCGGCGAAGAACTCGACGTTCTCGCGGTTGGGCGTGCGCGCGCGGCACGTCGGCCGGCAGAAGATCCCGGTCGTCCGCACGCCGAGCCAGAACACGCCCTCGTACGCCGGGTCGCGGCGGACGAACGCGCGGTACATCGTGGCGGGGGCGGGCAGTTGCGACATGGAGCGGATTCTAGCCAGTCCCCGATCGTCGTGCCGCCGGATTTCGGGCAGGCAATTCCTGCCGCGTGCGGCTTCGTCGGCCGCTGCCCTGCCGGCTATTCGATGAGCCCCCGCTCGGCGAGCATCGGCTCCACGCGCGGGTCGCGGCCGCGGAACGCGCGGAACGCCTCCGCGGGATCGCGCGTGGCGCCGGCCGAGTACACGCAGCGGTAGAGGCGCTCGGCGGTCGGCGCGTCGAACGGGTCGCCCGCCTCGACGAACGCCGCCCACGCGTCGGCGTCGAGCACCTCGGCCCACAGGTAGACGTAGTAGCCGGCCGCGTAGTTGCCGCTGAACAGATGGTTGAAGTGCGGCAGCCGGTGCCGCATCACGATCTCCTTCGGCATCGAGATCCGCGCGAGTTCGGCGGCTTCGAACGCGGACAGGTCGAGGCTCGCGGGATCGGGATGCGCGTGCAGCGCCATGTCGACGAACGCGCTCGCCGTGTACTCGACGGTGTCGAAGCCCATGTCGAAGCGGCGAGCCTCGCGGAAGCGCGCGGACAGCGCCTCCGGGATCGGCTCGCCGGTATGGCAGTGCAGCGCGTGCCGCCGCAGCACGTCGGGCTCGAACGCCCAGTGCTCGAAGAGCTGCGACGGCATCTCGACGAAGTCGCGCAGCACGTTCGTTCCCGCCAGGCGCTCGTAGGTGGCGTTCGACAGGAGGCCGTGCAGGCCGTGGCCGAATTCGTGGAACAGCGTGCGCAGGTCGTCGGCCGAGAGGAGCGTGGGCTCGCCTGCCGGCGCGCGGGCGAAGTTGTTGTGGTTGCCGACGATCGGCAGCACGACGCCTCCGGCCCGCGACTGCATCCGCAGCGTGCTCATCCACGCGCCGCTGCGCTTGCCCGGCCGCGCGAAGTGGTCGGCGACGAAGAGGCCGACCGTGGCGCCGTCGCGGGCCCGCACCTCGTACACGCGAACGTCGGGGTGCCAGCCGGCCAGGTCGGCGCGCCGCACGAACTCGACGCCGAACAGGCGCCGCGCGCAGTCGAATGCCGCCGCCTCCATCCGGTCGAGCGCGAAGTACGGCTTCACTTCCGCCTCGTCGAGGTGGAAGCGCGACGCGCGCACCTTCTCGGCGTAGTAGCGCCAGTCCCACGGCGCGATCCCGGCGTCGTCGCCGCGCTCGCGCGCCGTCGCCGCCAGCGCGTCGCGGTCGGCCGCCGCCTTCGCGCACGCGGGCGTCCACACGCGCTGCAGCAGGTCGGCGACCGCAGCCGGCGTGCCGGCCATCCGGTCGGTGAGCGCGAAGTCCGCGAACGTCGCGTAGCCGTGCAGCCGCGCAAGCTCGGCGCGCAGCGCGACGATCTCGCGCACGACCGGCCGGTTGTCGCGCGGGCCGTCGTGCTCGCCGCGGCGCGTCCACGCCGCGAACGCGCGTTCGCGCAGGTCGCGCCGGTCCGAGTGCGCGAGGAACGGGACGACGAGCGAGCGCGACAGCGTGATCGCCCACGCGTCGGCGACGCCGCGCTCGCACGCGGCCTCCCGCGCCGCCGCACGCAGGTCCGCCGGCAGCCCGGCGAGGTCGGCCTCGTCGCGCAGCACCAGCAGCCAGTCGGCCTCGTCGCCCAGCAGGTTCTGGCGGAACTGCGTGGACAGCGCCGCCACGCGTTCCTCGATCTGCGCCACGCGTCGCCGCGCTTCCGCCGGCAGGCGAGCCCCGGCCAGCACGAAGTCCTGCCACGTGCGCTCGACCAGCCGCATCGCCTCCGGGTCGAGGCCGAGCGCGGCGCGCTGCGCGTGCACGGCGTCCACGCGCGCGAACAGCCGCTCGTCCAGCCGGATCGCGGCGCCGTGCGCGAAGAGGCGTGGCGCGTACTCGCGCTCCACCGCCTGCAGCGCGGGAGCCGTGCGCGTCGCGGCGAACGTGAAGAACACCGGCGCGATGCGCTCCAGCGCGCGGCCGCTCATGTCGAACGCGACGATCGTGTTGGCGAAGGTCGGCGGCTCCGCCGCGTCGGCGATCAGCCGCAGCTCGCGCAGGTGGTCGGCGAGCGCCGCGTCGAGCGCCGGGGCGAAGTGCTCGACGCGGATGTCGGCGAACGGCGGCAGGCCGAACGGACCGTCCCAGCGGGCCAGCAGCGGATTGGCGGCGGCGTCGTTCATCGTGCGGGCCTCGCGTGTCCCGGACCGCGCACGGCGGCCGCCGTGCGCGCGCGCCGGCCGGGGGTCAGACCAGCGCGGGCCGCCACGTGACGTCCTCGAGCACGCGCACGTACGCGTCGCGGTCGACGTTGCCGCCGGAGAGGATCGCCCCCATCCGCTTCCCCGCGCGCTGCGGCGCCTTGAGCAGCGCCGCGACGGGTGCCGCGCCGGCGCCCTCGGCCACCTGGTGCATGTCGTCGAAGCAGGCGCGCATCGCCCCCTCCACCTCGGCGTCCGTGACCTCGACGACGTCCGCGGCGCCGCGCGCGATGACGTCGAGCGCCGCCTGCACCGGAACGCGCACGGCCATGCCGTCGGCAATGGTGACCGCGGTCGCGGTCTCGATCCGCGTGCCCCGGCGGAACGACTGCGCGTACGCGTTCGCATTGGTCGAGACCACGCCGACGATGCGCGTCGCGAGCCCGAGCGCGTCGCGCGCCGCGATGAGCCCGCAGATGCCCGAGCCGCAGCCGATCGGCACGAACACCGTGTCGAGCGGCGGTGCGCCGCGGAAGAACTCCAGCGCGTAGGTGGCGACGCCCGCCACGAGCTCCGGCTCGAACGGGCCGACGAAGCGCAGCCCCTCGGCCTCTCCGAGCCGCGCCGCGTGCTCGCGCGCCTCGTCGAAGTCGCGGCCGTGCACGACGACCTCCGCGCCGAACGCGGCCATCGCGGCGTTCTTGTCGCGCGAGTTGCCCTCGGGCACGACGATCAGGCAGCGCTTGCCGTGGCGCCGCGACGCGTACGCGAGGCTCTGGCCGTGGTTGCCGCGTGTCGCGCTCGCCACGCCCGGGAAATCCGGCTCGCGCGCGCAGAGCGTCGCGAGCAGGTTGAGCCCGCCGCGCACCTTGAACGCGCCGGTCGGCGTGTGGTTCTCGTGCTTGACCCAGACCTCGCAGCCGGCGCGCCGGCCGAGCAGCGGCCACGCATACTGCGGCGTCGGGTTCATCGCCGCGTACACGTTGCGCGCGGCGGCTTCGATGTCGGCGAGCGTCGGCATGCGGAATTCGCTATTCGGACAGGAAAGTCGTCAGTGCAGCGTTGAACGCGTCGGCGGCCTCGACGTTGGACAGGTGCGCGGCCGGCAGCTCCAGATAGCGCGCGCCGGGAATCCGCCCGGCGAGGAACCGGCCGGCGGCCGGCGGCGTGGACGTGTCGTGCGTCCCCGCGACGACGAGCGTGGGCGCAGCGATGCGGGCGACGTCCGCGCGCTGGTCCATCGCGCGGATCGCGTGGCAGCACGCGACGTAGCCGGCCGCCGGCGAGCTTTCGAGCATCGCCTTCACGGCCGCGACACGCGCCGGCTCGCGCTCGGCGAAGGCGGGCGTGAACCAGCGTCCCAGCACCGCGGACGCGATGGCCGCCACGCCGCCGGCCGTGACGGCGGCGATGCGCTCGTCCATCGCCGCCGGCGCGTCCATGCACGCGGACGTGTTGGCGAGCGCCAGGCGGGTGATCCGCTGCGGCGCGTGCACGCCGAGCCACATGCCGGTCATGCCGCCGAGCGACAGGCCGCAGAACGCCGCGCGCGCGATGCCCAGGTGGTCGAGCAGCGCGACGACGTCGCGGCCGAGCACGTCGATCGTGTACGGCCCGGGCGGCACGTCGGACTGGCCGTG
The DNA here is from genome assembly GCA_044223185.1 of Casimicrobiaceae bacterium. GTDB lineage: Bacteria > Pseudomonadota > Gammaproteobacteria > Burkholderiales > Casimicrobiaceae > VBCG01. The sequence goes on from JBGAMF010000063.1 coordinate 4,124, forward strand.
GCCGCGGGTGTCGTAGCGCAGCACGCAGTGGCGCTCGGCGAGGACCGCCGCCTGCGGCTCCCACATGTCGAGCGTCGTGCCGAGGGAGTTCGACAGCACCACCACCGGCGCGGCGCGGTCGCCGTCGAAGCGGTAGTGGAGGTGCGCACCGGCGACGGGGGCGACGTGCATGCGGCGGGCTCCGGGCGCGGCGCCGTCAGCCGACGCGCTCGAACACGGCGGCGATGCCCTGCCCGACGCCGATGCACATCGTCGCGAGCGCGTAGCGGCCGGCGGTGCGCCGGAGCTGGTACACCGCCGTCGTCACGAGGCGCGCGCCCGACGCGCCGAGCGGGTGGCCGAGCGCGATCGCGCCGCCGTTCGGGTTGACGTGCGCGGCGTCGTCGGGCAGGCCGAGGTCGCGCGTCACCGCGAGCGCCTGCGCGGCGAACGCCTCGTTCAATTCGATGACGTCCATCGCGCCGATCGCGAGCCCGGCCTTCGCGAGCGCCTTGCGCGTCGCCGGCGCCGGCCCGAAGCCCATGATGCGCGGCGCGATCCCGGCGGTCGCCGACGCGACGAAGCGCGCGCGCGGCACGAGGCCGAACCGTTCGACGGCGGCCTCGGACGCGAGGAGGACCGCGGCGGAGCCGTCGTTGACGCCGGAGGCGTTGCCGGCGGTGACGGTGCCGTCGGGACGCACGATCCCCTTGAGCTTCGCCAGCGCGTCGAGCGTCGTCGCGCGCGGGTGCTCGTCCTGAGCGAACACGACGGGCTCGCCCTTCCTGCCGGGGATGGTCACCGGCACGATTTCCTCGGCCAGGCGCCCGGCGGCGATCGCCGCCGCGGCGCGCTCCTGGCTGCGCAGCGCGAACGCGTCCTGGTCTGCGCGCGCGATGCGGAAGTCGGTCGCGACGTTTTCGGCCGTCTCCGGCATCGAGTCGATGCCGTACTTCGCCTTCATCAGCGGGTTGACGAAGCGCCAGCCGATCGTCGTGTCCTCGATCTTCGCCGTGCGCGAGAACGCCGAGTCGGCCTTGGCCAGCACGAACGGCGCGCGCGTCATGCTCTCGACGCCGCCGGCGATCACGAGATCGGCCTCGCCGGCGCGGATCGCGCGCGCGGCGATCATCACGGCGTCGAGGCTCGACCCGCACAGGCGGTTGACCGTCGCGCCCGGCACCTCGGGCGGCAGTCCGGCGAGCAGCAGCGCCATGCGGCCGACGTTGCGGTTGTCCTCGCCCGCCTGGTTGGCGCAGCCGTAGACGACGTCGTCCACCGCGGCCCAGTCGACGCCGGGGTTGCGATCCATCAGCGCGCGGATCGGGATGGCGGCGAGGTCGTCGGTGCGCACGGCGGCGAGCGCGCCGCCGTAACGCCCGATCGGCGTGCGGATCGCGTCGCAGACGAAGGCTTCGGGCATGGCGAGGTTCCTTTCAGGCAACGCGCCGGGCGGCGGTGCCGTCGGCGAGCGGCACGCCGGTGAGGCGCACGAGTTCGGGCAGCGGCAGCCCCGGCACGACGTCGACGACGACGAGCCCCGCCGCCGTCACGTCGATCACGGCGAGGTCGGTGTAGACGCGCCCGACGCAGGCGAGCCCCGTCAGCGGGTAGGTGCAGCGCGGCACGATCTTGGAGGCGCCGTCCCTGGTCAGGTGCTCCATCATCACGTAGACGTGCTTCGCGCCGATGGCGAGGTCCATGGCGCCGCCGACCGCGGGAATGGCGTCGGCGGCGCCCGTGTGCCAGTTGGCGAGGTCGCCGGCGACGGAGACCTGGAACGCGCCCAGCACGCAGTAGTCGAGATGGCCGCCGCGCATCATCGCGAACGAGTCGGCGTGATGGAAATACGAGGCGCCGGGCAGCGCGGTGACCGGCTGCTTGCCGGCGTTGATGAGGTCGAAGTCCGCGGCGCCCGCCGCCGGCGCGGGTCCCATGCCGAGCAGCCCGTTCTCCGTGTGCAGGACGATCTCGCGGTCCGCCGGCAGGTGGTTGGCCACCAGCGTGGGCAGGCCGATCCCGAGGTTCACGTACGCGCCGTCCGGAATGTCGCGCGCGACGCGCGCCGCCATCTCGTCGCGGGAAAAGCGGTTCATGGCGAGCGCCGCGTGGCCGTCACGCCGCGACCGCCGGCGTTGCCGCATCGGCGATCGCGACGACGCGGTGGACGTGGATGCCCGGCGTGACGATGGCTTCCGGATCGAGCGCGCCCAGCTCCACCACCCTGGCGACCTGCGCGACCGTGCACTTCGCCGCCGCCGCCATGATCGGGCCGAAGTTGCGCGCGGTCTTCCGGTAGACGAGGTTGCCCCAGCGGTCGCCCGCCTGGGCGCGGATCAGCGCGAAGTCGGCGTGGAGCGGATACTCGAGCACGTAGTGGCGGCCGGCGATCTCCCGCGTCTCCTTGCCCTGGGCGAGCTGCGTGCCGTAGCCGGTCGGCGTGTAGAACGCGCCGATGCCGGCGCCGGCGGCGCGGATGCGCTCCGCGAGGTTGCCCTGCGGGACCAGCTCGAGCTCGATCTCGCCGGCGCGGTAGAGCGCGTCGAACACCCACGAGTCGACCTGCCGCGGGAACGAGCAGACGATCCTGCGCACGCGCTTCGCCTTCAGCAGCGCGGCCACGCCGGTGTCGGCGTTGCCGGCGTTGTTGTTGACGAGCGTGAGGTCGCGCGCGCCGGTGCCGATCAGCGCGTCGATCAGCGCGAACGGGATGCCGGCGGTCCCGAAGCCGCCGACCATGATCGTCGCGCCGTCGCGGATGTCGGCGACGGCGGCGGCCGCGGAGGAGACGGTCTTGTCGATCACGGGACGCGACGGGGCAGGACGAACGCCCGCATTGTACGACGCCGTCGCGCGCGTCCTGCCGCCGCGCGCGGCGGCGCTGTCGCCTGCGGCCGGCGGAGCCGGCGTCAGCCGCGCAGGACGTTGAGGTACAGCCAGATCAGGACCAGCGCGCCCAGAATCGAAAGGAACCAGCCGGCGGGCTTGAACTTGCCGTCGGGCGACTTCCACAGCAGGCTCGCGATCACGCCGCCGACCAGCGAGCCGCCGATGCCCAGCAGCGTGGTCATCCAGAAGCCCATCGCGACGGCGCCCGGGTAGAGGAAGCGCGCCAGCAGGCCGACGACGAAGCCGACGACGATCATCCAGATGATGCCCATGATGCCCATGACGATCTCCCCGATTCCGGCCACCGGCACCGCGCCGCGCGGGCCACAGGCTGGTGCGCGCACTGTAGCACGCGCGTAAGGGCGCGGCGGCGGCGAGCGACCATGCCGGCATGGGCACTCGATTTTCGAGTCGAGCCGCACTCGGCGCGATCCTCGCGCTGCTCGCGGGCACCGCCGCGGCGGCCGCGCCGCCATGCGCGGCGCGCAGCGGCGAGGCGACGCTGCCGCTGGTCGAGCTGTTCACGTCCGAAGGCTGCGACAGCTGCCCGCCGGCCGACCGCTGGCTGTCCGCGACGTTTCCGCCCGGCGGATCCGGCGCCGGCGCGTCGGTCCTCGCCTTCCACGTCGACTATTGGGACCGGCTCGGCTGGAAGGACCGGTTCGCAACCCCCGCCTACGCACAGCGCCAGCGCACGGCCGTGGGCACGGCCGGCGGCGGCGGGTTCGCCTATACCCCGCAGGTGCTGGTGCAGGGGCGCGACGTCCCGCCAGGCCGGCGTGCGGAGGTGCCCGGGCGCGTGTCCGCGGCCGCGGGCCGGCCGGCACGGGCGGCCGTAGCGCTCGACGCAACGCCCGGGGCCGCCGGCGCGCTGACGGTCCGCGGGTCGGCTTCCGTGGCCGACCGCACCGGGGCGCGCCGCGCGGCGCTGTGGCTCGCCTACACGGACAGCGGGCACGTCACGGAAGTGAAGGCCGGCGAGAACCGCGGCGTCCGCCTCGCGCACGACCACGTCGTGCGCGCGTGGCACGGCCCGTTCCCGGTCGGCGCGGACGGCGCCGCGACGGCCACGGTGACGTTCGCGCCGCCGGCGGAGCGTGGCCGCGCGCCGGCGATCGTCGCCGTCGTCGTGGACGTCGGGAGCGGCGACGTTCTGCAGACGCTGACGTTGCCCGCTTGCGGCGGGGGATGAGCCGCCCTTACCATCGTCCGCAGGGGGAGGTCACGCCGTGCGGATCCTGCTGGCCGAAGACGACGCGGAACTGGGCGACGCCATCGCGTCGCACCTGAAGCGGCACGGGCACGCCGTCGACTGGCTCCGCGACGGCGTGGCCGCCGATACGGCGCTGCACGCGCAGCGCTTCGACGTCGTGATCCTCGACCTCGGCCTGCCGCGGATGGCCGGGCGCGCGGTGCTGGACAAGATGCGCGATCGCCGCGACGCGACGCCGGTGCTGATCGTCACCGCGCAGGACGCGCTGGTCGACCGCGTCGCGGGGCTCGACGCCGGCGCCGACGACTACCTCGTCAAGCCGTTCGCGCTGGCCGAGCTCGACGCGCGCGTGCGCGCGCTGATCCGCCGCAGCCAGGGGCACGACCGCAACGTCGTCACCCACGGCGCACTGTCGTTCGACGCGGCCACGCGCACGGCCAGCGTCGGCGGCGAGCGGCTCGACCTGTCGCTGCGGGAAGTGGCCGTGCTGGAGCTGCTGCTGCGGCACGCCGGCCGCGTGACCGGCAAGGAGCAGCTGCAGGAGCACCTGTGCACCTTCGACGACGACGTGTCGCCGAACGCGATCGAGGTCTACGTGCACCGGCTGCGCCGCAAGCTCGAGCCGGCGCACGTGAAGATCGTCACCGTGCGCGGGCTCGGGTACTGCCTTGCAAAGGCATAGCTACGAGCGGCCCCGGCTGTCGTTCGCGGCCAAGTTCGTCGAGTGGCTGCTGGGCCCGCTCGTCTTCGTGTGGCTGGCGACGGCGGCCACCGGCATCTTCATGATCACCCGCGCCGTCGACGAGAGCTTCGACGCGGAGCTCGGGGACCTGGCGCGCGCCGTGGCCGCGCACGTCGTACCGACCGGCAATCCACGCGTGCCGCTGCGGCTGTCCGCCGCCGGCGACGCGCTGCTGCGCTTCGACCGCTTCGACGACCGGCACTACGCGCTGCGTGGCGCGGATGGGCGCGTGTTCGCCGGCGACCCCGAGATGCCGCCGGTCGTCGGCGCGGTGAGCGCCGGCGGCGTCACGCTGGGCAGCGGGCTCCTCGGCGAGGACGCCGTCCGCATCGCCGCGCTGCCGGTGCCGCTTGCAGGCGCGGGCGAGGCGACGGCGGTCCTGCAGGTCGCGGAGACGCTGTCGCGCCGGCACGAGCTCGCGGCCGGCCTGCGGACACAGTCGTTCGTGCCGCAGCTCGTGCTGCTCGCCGGCGCCTGCGCGCTCGTCTGGTACGGCCTGACCTACGTGATCACGCCGATGCGTAGGCTCAAGTCCGCCATCGACGAGCGCGATTCGCTCGACCTGACGCCGATCGACCCGGCACAGGCGCCGCTGGAGCTCACGCCGCTGATCGAGTCCGTCAATGCGCTGCTCGCGCGCGTCGCGGAGAACTTCGAGGCGCAGCGGCGCTTCATCGCCGACGCCGCGCACCAGCTGCGCACCCCGCTCGCGGGGTTGAAGTCCCAGACCGAGGTGGCGCTCGCGGCCGGGGATCCGGACGCGATGCGGGCGGCGCTGGAGCGGCTCGAGCAGTCGAGCGAGCGCGCGATCCACCTCGCCAACCGCCTGCTCGCGCTGGCCCGCGCGGGCACCGTCCACGCGCCGGCCCACGTCGCGGTGCCGCTGGTGCCGCTGGCCCGTGCGGTGGCCGGCGAGTTCGTGCCGCGGGCCATCGAGCGCGGCATCGACTTCGGCGTCGAGGTCGACGACGCGGCTGCGCCGACGCTCGCGAGCGCCGACCCGGTGCTGATCGGCGAGCTCGTGTCCAACCTCGTCGACAACGCGCTGCGCTACACGCCTGCAGGCGGGACGGTCACGCTCGCCGTCGGTGCCGCCGCGCACGGCGGCATCGTCGTCGAGGTGATCGACAGCGGGCCGGGCATCGCGCCGGCCGAGCGCGAGCGCGTGTTCGACCCGTTCTACCGCGGTGCCGACGTGCCGTCGGGCGGGACGGGTCTCGGGCTGGCCATCGTGCGCACGATCGCCGTCGCGCACGGCGCCGTGGCCGAGGCACTCCCGGGACCGGCGGGAAGCGGCACGACGATGCGCGTGACGTTTCCGGCGCCGCCGCCGGCCTGACCGGTGGCCGCCGCCGGACGCACGCCCGGCGCGACCCGGCCCGCGACGGCGCCCGCGCCGTTCCGGCGCGGGCGCCGGAACGACGCACCCGGCCGCAGCGTCAGTTCACGACCTGCCGCAGCTCGCCCGACTGGTACTTCTTCGCGACGGAGGCAAGCGGCACCGGCCTGATCTTCGACGCCATGCCGGCGCAGCCGAACTGCTCGTAGCGCTCCTTGCAGATCGCCTTCGCGGCGGCCATCGCCGGCTTCAGGTACTCGCGCGGGTCGAACTTCGAGGGGTTCTCGTGCAGGAACTTGCGGATCGCGGCCGTCATCGCGAGACGGATGTCGGTGTCGATGTTGACCTTGCGCACGCCGTGGCGGATGCCCTCCTGGATCTCCTCGACCGGCACGCCGTACGTTTCCTTCATGTCGCCGCCGTGCGCGCGGATCTCGGCGAGCAGGTTCTGCGGCACCGACGAGCTGCCGTGCATGACGAGGTGCGTGTTGGGGATGCGCGCGTGGATCGCCTTGATGCGGTCGATCGCGAGGATGTCGCCGGTCGGCTTGCGCGAGAACTTGTACGCGCCGTGCGACGTGCCGATGGCGATCGCCAGCGCGTCGAGCTGCGTCGACTTGACGAAGTCGGCGGCCTGGGCCGGGTCGGTCAGCAGCATCTCGCGCGTCATCTTGCCCTCCGCGCCGTGACCGTCCTCCTTGTCGCCTTCCATCGTCTCCAGCGAGCCCAGGCAGCCCAGCTCGCCTTCGACGGTGACGCCAATCGCGTGCGCCATGTCGACGACCTTCTTCGTCACGCCGACGTTGTAGTCGTAGTCGGCGATCGACTTGCCGTCCTCCTTGAGCGAGCCGTCCATCATCACCGACGAGAAGCCGAGCTTCATCGCCGACTCGCACACCGCCGGGGACTGGCCGTGGTCCTGGTGCATGACGACCGGGATGTTCGGGTAGCTCTCGACGGCCGCCTCGATCAGGTGGCGCAGGAAGATCTCGCCGGCGTACTTCCGCGCGCCGGCGGACGCCTGCATGATCACCGGGCTGTCGGTCTCGGCGGCGGCGGACATGATCGCCTGCACCTGCTCCAGGTTGTTGACGTTGAACGCGGGCAAGCCGTAGCCGTGCTCGGCGGCGTGGTCGAGCAGCTGGCGCATGGAGACGAGGGCCATGACGATCTCCTGAGGAAGTGGTGTGCAGGTCTTCATTTTACCGCGCCCGCCGGGTCGGCACGGACCGGCCGCGCGGCGCGCGAGCCTTCGCCCTCGCACCGCCCTTTGGATCCGTCCCGGCATTGACGAGGGTCAACGCATGGCGGGAACCGTGCGCGTGTAATGGGTTCGAGACGTTGTGCCGGTCGCCGCGGACGCTCGCGCGATGAAGCCGAGACAACTCTGGTGGGTCGTGGGCGCGCTGCTCGCCGCCGGCGGGTGCGCGACGGCGCCGCGCGCGCCGGATCCGATCATCTCCGGCCGGATGCAGTTGCTTGTCGTCCGCTCCGATCCGCCGGGTGCGGCCTGCACGGTCAGACAGCGGGGCGAGGTCGTTGCCACGGTGGAGGGCACGCCAGGCGTCGCCGAAGTGCGGCGGGATTTCAAGCGGCCGACCTTCCAGTTCGCAGGGGCGGTCGAGGAGAGGCCGCCGCTGGAGATCAGTTGTCGCAAGGAAGGCTATCTCGAATTCCGGCGGCAGTTCGATCTCGTGGAAGCCTGGTGGGTGCTGCAGGAGGAGCGCGCGCTGCAGCCGCGGCAGGAGCCAACGCCGGAAGAAGCGGCGACGCACGCGGCCGGCGCCGTGGCGGGAGCCGCCAGCGTTGCCATCGCCGGCGCCGCGACGGCGGCCAGTGGACCGCTGGGGATGGCGCTCGTGGCGAGTGGCGGCGCGGTCCTGGCGCCGGTCGCGGCCATCGCGATCGTCGGCTTCGTTGTCCTCCAGGACCTGCCGAAGCCCACGCACTACGCATACCGACCACTGCCCGAGCTGGTCCTCGTCCCGGCGCAATTCGGTACCACGGACGCGCGCGACGCCTTCTTCGCGGACCTCGAGGCGAAACTTCGCGGCTCGCACGCGCAGATGCACGCACGGATCGACGCCAACTGCTGGTACCAACCCTGCAAGCCCTCGGACGCGCGGCCGTGCCAGGACCCCTGGTGCCAACGTCTTCGCGAGGTGGCCGACGCGCAACTGAAGGCCGAACTCGACCACCTTCCTGCGGCGCGCGCCCAGGTCCGGATCGGCGCGGGACCGGAGTAGCCGGGGAAGGCGCGGACGACGGCACCCCGGGTGCGGCTATCGTGCCGTACCCGCCGGTGTCCCGTGGTCGTTCGACGCAAGCGCCGGCGCCCACATGGCCTGGATCTGCTCCAGCGAGCGGCCCTTCGTCTCCGGCACGCGGCGCCAGATCCACACGAAGCCGGCAGCGCAGCACGCGGCGAAGAGCCCGAACGTCGCCGGCTCGCCGAGCGCGCCGGTCAGCGTCAGGAAGGTCTGGCTCACTACGAACGCGGCGCCCCAGTTCACGGCGGTTGCCAGCGCCACCGCGCGGCCGCGGATGCGGCCCGGGAAGATCTCGTTGATGACCGTCCACACGACGGGGCCCAGCGAGAACGCGAACGACGCGATGAACACGACGAGCGCACCGAGCGTCACGTAGCCGGCGGCCGTCGGCCCCCCGTGCGCGGGGGCAGTGCCGATGGCCGCGAACGCGAAGCCGACGGTCGCGAGGCTCGCGCCCATCCCGACCAGTCCCGCGAGCAGCAGCGGGCGGCGGCCGAGGCGGTCGATGAAGGCGATGGCGACGAACGTGGCGCCGACGTTGACGGCGCCGATCGCCCACGTCGCCGCCTGCGCCTGCGCGGCGGCGGTGGCGAAGCCGGCGGCCGCGAAGATGCGGTCGGCGTAGTAGATGACGGCGTTGATGCCGGTCACCTGCTGGAACACGGCGAGGCCGACGCCGACGCCGAGCGGCCGCCGCCACGCGGGCGCGAACACCTCGGACCACCGCGCGGTGCCCGGCTCGTCGCGCAGCGAGGCCTCGAGCGAGGCGATGCGCACGTCGGGGTCGACGCCCGGCCGCGCGCGCGGGATCGTCGCGCGCGCCTCGTC
>JBGAMF010000063.1:13402-23219 GCA_044223185.1 Casimicrobiaceae bacterium
GCGCCTCGTCGCGGCGGCCCATCCGCACGAGCCAGCGCGGCGACTCGACGGCGGCGAGCATCGTGAACGCCAGCAACACCGCGGGCACCGCGGACGCGCCGAGCATCGCGCGCCAGCGGCCGTCCCCTGCCAGCGCGGCGTCGACGAGATAGGAAAGGAAGATGCCGGCGGTGATCGCGAGCTGGTACGTCGACACGAAGCGGCCGCGCTGCGCGGCGGGCGCCATCTCGGCGGCGTAGAGCGGGGCGGCCACCGCCGCCACGCCGACGCCGAAGCCCACGATGAGCCGGCCCGCGACGAGCACGGCGACCGACGGCGCCAGCGCTTCCACGGCGGCGCCGAGCGCGAACAGCGCCGCGGCTGCCCCGAGCGCGCGGCGCCTTCCGATCCGGTCCGCGAGCTCGCCGCCGGCGAGCGACCCGGCGAGCGCGCCGAGCGTCACCCAGCTCGTCACCACCTCGATCGCGAGCGGCGACAGGCGGAAGCTCTTCTGCACGCCGTCGAGCGCGCCGGAGATCACCCCCTGGTCGTAGCCGAAGAGCGCCCCGGCGAGCAGCACCGCGACGAGCACGACGGTGAGCGCGGCGGACCAGCGCTCGGCCGGCGCGGCGGGCGTTGGCGTTTCGGCTGCGCGGGCCATGCCGGACCTCCGCTGTCGGTGACTACGTGCAGTCGCGATGCCGCGCGCGGCAAGTCGCGAGGACTTCGTCGGGATCGCGCTTCCACCAGTTGTTGGCGGAGAAGATCTCGACCTCGTGCATGCCGCGGTAGCCGGCGTCCTCGAGCCACCGCCGCAGGAGCGGCAGGTCGATGACGCCGTCGCCCATCATGCCACGGTCGTTCAGCAGGTCCGTGGTCGGCACCAGCCAGTCGCAGATGTGGTAGGCGAGGAGACGCGACGGCGTTGCGTGCCCGGCCCGCGCAATCTCCGGTCCGAGCTGCGGGTCCCACCAGACGTGGTAGGCGTCCACCGCGATGCCCAGCCCCGCGCCCAGCTCGTCGCACAGGTCGTTGGCGTGCGCCATCGTGTTCACGCACGCGCGGTCGGCCGCGTACATCGGGTGCAGCGGCTCGATCGCGAGCGGCATGCCGGCCGGGCGCGCGTACTCGAGCAGCTCGCCGATGCCGTCGCGCACCATCTCGCGCGCGCCGGCCAGGTCCTTCGACGCGACGCGGCCGTCGCGGTCCTTCGGCAGGCCGCCGACGACCAGCACGAGGCAGCGCGCCCCGATCGTCAGCGCCTCGTCGACGGCGCGGCGGTTGTCGTCGCGTGCGGCGCGGCGGCCGTCGCGGTCGACCGCCGGGAACATGCCGCCGCGGCAGTAGCCGGAGACGACGAGCCCGGCGTCGCGGATACGCTGCGCCGTGTCCTTCAGCCCCGCGGCCGCGACCTGGTCGCGCCACGGCGAGATGCCGCGGATGCCGTGGCGCGCGCAACCTGCAACGATGTCCGGCATCTTCCACTGCGCGCGGACCGTGGCGGTGTTGAGCGACAGGAGGTTGCCGTCGGGCTCGCTCACTTCGACCCTTTCACAGGAGGCGCAGAGACGCAGAGGAACCCTGCGGTGGATTTCTCTGCGCCTCGGCGTCTCTTTGTGAAAACCACGTCACGCATCGACGCCACTCACCGCGAGAAACGACCGCATCCGCGCCGCGGCGAGTTCCGGATCGCGCAGGAGCCCCGCGGCGTCGGCGAGGCGGAAGAGCTGCGCAAGGTGGACGACGCTGCGCGCGCTCTGCTGGCCGCCGACCATCGTGAAGTGGGTCTGGTGGCCGTTCAGCCACGCCACGAACACGACGCCCGTCTTGTAGAAGCGCGTGGGCGTCGCGAAGACGTGGCGCGACAGCGGCACCGTCGGCGCCAGAATCGCGTCGAAGCGCGCGCGGTCGCCGGCCGCGAGCGCCGTCAGCGCCGCCGCTGCCGCGGGCGCGATCGCGTCGAAGATGCCGAGCAGCGCGTCCGAGTGGCCCGACGCGTCGCCGCCGATCAGCTCGGCGAAGTTGAAGTCGTCGCCCGTGTACATGCGCACGCCCGGTGGCAGCAGGCGGCGCAGCGCGACCTCCTTGCCGGCGTCGAGCAGCGAGACCTTCACGCCGTCGACCTTCGCGGCGTTGGCGCGGATGACGTCCGCGCACACCTGCGTCGCGCGGGCGTGGCCGGGATCGCTCGCGAGCCCGCCCGCACCGACCCAGTAGCCGGCGAGCGCGGGGTCGAACATCTCGCCGAGCCAGTGCAGGATCACCGGCGCGCGCACCTGCGCCAGCACGCGGCCGTAGACGGCCGCGTAGTCGTCCGGCGAACGCGCGCAGGCGGCGAGCGCGCGGCTCGCCATCAGGATGATGCGGCCGCCGGCCGCTTCGACCGCCGCGCACTGTTCCTCGTACGCGGCGATCACGCGGTCGAGCGTCACGTTCGCCGCCGCCGCGAGGTGGTCGGTGCCGGCGCCGCAGTACGCGACGGCGCCCGGCAGGCCGCGCGCTTCCGCGACGCTGCGGCGGATCAGCTCGAGCGAAGTCGGCCAGTCGAGGCCCATGCCGCGCTGCGCGGTGTCCATCGCCTCGGCCACGCCGAATCCCAGCGACCACAGGTGGCGGCGATACGCGAGGGTCGCGTCCCAGTCGATCGCGGCGCCGAGCCACGGGTCGACGTCGGCCAGCGGGTCCGCCACCACGTGCGCGGCGGCGAACGCGACACGGTTCCACGCAGGCGGCAGCGACGGCGCGGGCCAGGCGACCGGCGCGTGCAGCGTGAAGGGCTCGAGCGTGCCGGCGGCCGTGGGCAACCTGATGACCTGAGTCGTCATGCGAATCCCCTCACCCCAACCCTCTCCCCGCAAGCGGGGAGAGGGAGAGCACCTGCGCGGCGGGCTGCACCTGCGCGGCTGGGTACACCCTGCGGCGGCGCTCGATGGACCACTCCCTCTCCCCGCGTGCGGGGGCGAGAGCGGGGTTTCGCCGAGCATGCTCGGCGCCGCTCGAGCGGCCCGCGCCTGCCTGCGCGGGCGCGCCCTGCAACGGAGGGCCGGGGTGAGGGGTGCGTGCGCAGCCTCATCTCACGCCACCAGCGCCGGCACGTCGACCCACCGCCGCTCGCGCCAGCTCGCGATGCCGAGCTCCGCGAGCTGCACGCCCTTCGCACCTTCGAGCAGGTTCCAGCGGAACGGGCCGCCGGCGACGACGTGCTTCAGGAAGAGCTCCCACTGCGCCTTGAACGCGTTGTCGTACGCGACGTTCGCCGGCACGTCCTGCCACGTCGCGAGGAAGTCGATCGACTTCGGCACGTCCGGGTTCCACACGGGCTTGGGTGTGGCCGCACGCGGCTGGATCACGCAGTCGGTCAAGCCCGCGACGGCCGAACCCAGCGTGCCGTCGACGTGGAACGTCACGAGGTCGTCGCGGCGCACTCGCGTGCACCACGAGCTGTTGATCTGCGCAACGATGGGCGAATCGGCGCCGCCGTCGAGCTCGAACGTCGCGTACGCCGCGTCGTCGGCGGTGGCGGCGTACGCGTTGCCGTTCTCGTCCCAGCGCCGCGGGATGTGCGTGGCGCCGAGGCAGCTCACCGACTTCACGCTGCCGAAGAGGTTGTCGAGCACGTACCGCCAGTGGCAGAGCATGTCGACGATGATGCCGCCGTCGTCCTCCTTCCGGTAGTTCCACGACGGCCGTTGCGCCGGCTGCCAGTCGCCCTCGAACACCCAGTAGCCGAACTCGCCGCGCACGGAGAGGATGCGGCCGAAGAAGCCGGAGTCGATGAGCCTGCGCAGCTTCAGCAGGCCCGGCAGCCAGAGCTTGTCCTGCACGACGCCGTGCTTCACGCCGGCGGCTTCCGCCCGCCGGTAGAGGTCGAGCGCGTCGGCGACGTTCGTCGCGACCGGCTTTTCCGTGTAGACGTGCTTGCCGGCGGCGATCGCCTGGCGGATCAGCCCCGCGCGCAGGCCGGTCGACGCCGCGTCGAAATAGACGGTGTCGGCGGGGTCGGCGAGCGCCGCGTCGAGGTCGGTCGTCCAGCGCGCGACGCCGTTCGCCTCGGCCAGCGCGCGCACCTTGTCGGCGTTGCGCCCGACGAGGATCGGATCCGGCACGATCCGCGTGCCGGCGTCGAGCGCGACGCCGCCCTGCGCGCGGATCGCGTTGATCGAGCGCACCAGGTGCTGGTTGGTGCCCATGCGGCCGGTGACGCCGTTCATGACGATGCCGACGCGTTCGATTTTCATGATGCGCTTCCCGGGAGATGGGGCCGCGTCACGCGGCCGGTGGGGCGCGCCGCCGGAACAGGCGGCGTACCGCGTCGAACTTGAGCAGCACGACCACGACGATCGTGACCCACAGCACGGCCGAGATCGGCCGCGTGAAGAACGGCGCCAGGCTGCCGTCCGACAGCACGAGCCCGCGCCGCAGCCCCTTCTCCATGAGGTCGCCCAGCACCAGCCCCAGCACCAGCGGAGCGACCGGGTAGTCGAGCCGGCGCAGCGCGTAGCCGAGCACGCCGAAGCCCAGCATGACCCAGACGTCGAACAGCCGCGACGAGATCGCGAACGCGCCGACGACGCACAGCACGAAGATGATCGGGACGATCACGGGCTTGGGCACCGACAGCACCTTGATCAGCGCGTTGGTCAGCGTGAGGCCGTAGAGCAGGATGCCGAGCGTCGCGTAGAGCATCATCGCGACGACGTCGTACACGAACGTCGGCGCCTCGGTCATGATCATCGGGCCGGGGCGCACGCCGTGGATCAGCATCGCCGCCATCAGCACGGCCGCCGGCGCCGAGCCCGGGATACCGAGCGTCAGCACGGGGATCATCGCGCCGGGGACGCACGCGTTGTCGCCGGTCTCCGCGGCCATCAGGCCGTCGATCGAGCCCTTGCCGAACTTCTCGGGCTCGTCGCTGGCGCGCTTGGCCGCCGCGTACGACGACCACGCCGCGACGTCCTCGCCCACGCCGGGCAGGATGCCGATGAACGTGCCGATGAGGCCCGAGCGGAGGATCGTCCGCCAGCGCTGGGCGACGTCCACGAGCTTCGGGATGACCGAGTCGAACGGGTTGACCTTCACCGGCACCGCGCGCTCGCGCGCCGCCATCAGCAGCTCGGCGAAGCCGAACGCACCGACCAGCGCCGGCACGAGCTGGAAGCCGCCCGCCAGGTCCCGGTTGCCGAACGTGAAGCGGTCGTACGCGTACACGGCCTCCTGCCCGACGGACGCGCAGGCGATGCCGACGATCCCGGCGATCCAGCCCTTCAGCGGGTCGCCGCCGGTCAGCGTGCCGGCGATGACGACGCCGAACAGCGCCAGCCAGAAGAACTCGTAGGCGCCGAACTTGAGCGCCAGGTCCCCGAGCACCGGCGTGAACAGCGCGAGGAAGAACATGCCGATCAGCGTGCCGAGCACGGATCCCGACGTCGCGATGCCCATCGCGCGGCCCGCGAGCCCCTGCTTCGCCAGCGCGTGTCCGTCGAGGCACGCGGCAGCGGACGCGGGCGTGCCCGGGATGTTGAGCAGGATCGCCGAGCGCGACCCGCCGTAGATCGCGCCGACGTACGTGCAGACGAGCACCAGCAGCGCCTGCGCCGACGGCAGCTTGATCGTCAGCGTCGTCATCAGCGCGACGCCCATCGTCGCCGTCAGTCCCGGCAGCGCGCCGATGATCACGCCGACCAGCGACGACAGCAGGATGAGCCCGAGCGAGAAAGGGTCGGCGAACGACGCCAGCGAGTGCCCGAACGCGACCAGGCCGTCGAACATCAGGGCAGGCGGACGAGGAAGAGCCGCTCGAACGCGAGCGTGACCACGGCGGCGGTCGCGACGCCGCAGGCGAGCGCCAGCAGCGCGTCGCGGCGATCGGTGCCCACCGCGGCCCCATCGCGGCGGTTCGCGCGCCGGAACAGGAACACGAACACCGTGACGAACAGCGCGGTCGACAGCCAGTACGGCAGCCCGCGCCCGACGCCCAGCAGCGCGTAGACGAGGAAGAGCCCGGCGGCCAGCGCGAACCGCGGCGCCGGCACGAGCTCCTCCGTGCGCGGTGCCGCCGCGTGCCAGCCGGCCGCGCGTGCGCGCCGGAGCGAGCGCCACGCGAGCGCGCCGCCCAGCAGCGCCAGCACCAGGCCGACGACGCCCGGCCACAGCCCGGGCGCCGTGTACAGGTCCGCGCCCTGCGACGTCATCCGGTCCATCCGCCACGACGCGACGACGAGCGCCGCGCCGACGGCCACCCAGGCGAGGGCGGTGTTGAAGTCGGCGCGCGGCGCGACCGGGTAGGGGCCGCCGGTCATGCGTAACGGGTCTTCACAGGAGGCGCAGAGGCGCAGAGGAAGGGCACGACGGTCTTCTCTGCGCCTCTTTCGTCTCTTGGTGCGTTCTCCGTTGCGGCGCTACGGCCGCGCGATGCCCAGCGTGTCCGGCGACACCTTCGCCTTGCCGGCGTCGGCCGCCTGCCAGGCGTTGACCTGCACGGCCGGCATCACCGCCTTCAGCGCGTCCGCCCCCGACGCCGGCGCGAACTGCGCACCGCGGCTCGTCGCGTAGTCCTTCAGCGCCTTCGAGTTGCGGATGTTGTCGTTCCAGATCTTCTCGACGGTCGCGATCACCTGCGGCGGCACGCTCTTCGGGATGAAGATGCCGAAGTAGTTCGGCGGGTCCTTGAAGTTCGGGACCGTCTTCGTCAGCGGCTCGATCGTGCCGTACCCGTCGATCTCGATCGGCTTGTCGCCGACGACGGCGAGCGGCCGCAGCTTCTTGCCGCGGATCATCTCGGCCTGCTCGACGGTGAGCTGCGTGGTCGCGTCGGTCTCGCCGGCGACCGTGGCGACCACGGCGGGATTGCCGCCGTCGTACGTGACGTGCTTGTACTTGACGCCGGTGGCCTTGGCGATCGCCTCGATCGCGCTGTGGCCGCTGGAGTTGACGCCGGCGGTGGCGACGCTGATCTGGCCGGGCTTGGCCTTCATCGCGTCGACGAGCTCGCCCACCGTCTTGTACGGCGTCGCCGGGTTGACCGACAGCGTCGACACGTTGGCGACGTTGAGGAACAGCGCCCAGTCGCCGATCTTCGTGTCGAGCATGCCGAGCACCGCGTACGTGCCGAGGTCCTTGGCGGCGCCCGCCGTCCACGTGTAGCCGTCCTTCGGCGCCTCGAGCGCGTTCTTGGTGCCGATCGACCCGGACGCGCCGGGCTGGTTGACGACGACGACCTTCTGGCCGAGCGCCTTCTCGATCTCGGCGGCGGTCACGCGCGTCACCTGGTCGGTCGAGCCGCCGGCGGCCCACGGCACGATGATCGTGATCGGCTTCTCCGGCTTCCACGTCGCCTGCGCGGCGGCGGGCAGCGCGACGAACGTGGAGAGCGCCGTCGCGACGGCGGCGGCGAGGATGGTGCGCTTGCTGCGGTCCATGGGTTCCTCCTGGTGGCGGGTCGGGGCGCGGGCTCGATGCCCGCACCGAGTTAACCGGCTGGTTAATCAGTATCGCGCCGTGGCGCGGTCGCGCGCAAGCCCCCCGGCGCTTCCGGCGCCAGCGCGCGCAGCACGAGGTCGGTGACGTGGGCGAGCCGCGCCGCCCTCGCCCTGGCCGACAGCAGGTCGCGGCCGAAGATCGTCGAGAGCGTGTGCGCGTTGGACAGGTAGAAGTAGGACAGCGCGGCGATCGACACGTAAAGCTGGACCGGGTCGACGTCGCCGCGGAACACGCCGGCGTGCCGGCCGCGCTCGAGCAGGTCGGAGATCGTCGCGACCAGCGGCGAGTGCAGCGAGCGGATGCGCGGCGAGCGCTTCAGGTGCTTCGCGCGGTGCAGGTTCTCGGTGGCGAGCAGCGAGATGAACTCCGGGTGCGCGACGAAGTGGCGCCACGTGAACGCCACGAGCTCGCGCATGCCCGCGACGGGGTCGCGGCGGGTGAGGTCGAGCGCCTGCTCGGCGCCGCGGATCCTGCCGTACGCGGCCTCGAGCACGGCGAGGAACAGCGCCTCCTTGCCGCCGAAGTAGTAGTAGAGCATCCGCTTGTTGGTGCCGGCCCGCGCCGCGATGCGGTCGACGCGCGCGCCGGAGAGGCCGTGCTGCGAGAACTCCTGCGTCGCCGCGGCGAGGATCGCCGCCTGCGTGCGCCCGGCGTTGCGGGCGGGCCGGGGCCGCGCGGCGGCCGGCGCGGCGGCGGAACGGGCGGCGGGGGTCATCCGCCCATGTTAACCATCCGGTTACTTCGGCGCAATCATCGCGGGGGGCACCCCGGCCCGCACCCCCGGCGGCGGCGCCAGCATCAGGTCGATCGCCGGCGGCTCCTCGCGGGCGGCCACCAGCACGCGGCCGTCCGGCCGCACGGCGAACGACAGCCCGAGTGCCGCCGGCCCGAACGCGTGGCGCTCTCCGACCGCGCGACGCGCGAGGTCGTAGCGGACGATCGTCCCGGGCGCCGCCGCTTCGCGATACCACACGGCGTCGCCGGTGAGCAGCCAGTCGAACCGGTTCGCGTCGCCGATCGCGACCGGCAGCGGCTCGCACTTCAGCGTGGCGAGGTCGCAGAGCGTGAGGCCCGTCAGGCCGGGCTGCGCGAACGCGAGGCGGGGACCCGCCACCTGGTACTCGCTGACGAGCGGCAACGGCAGGCGCTCCGCGGGGCCCCCCGCGACGGGCACGCGCAGCAGGCGCGCGGCGTTGCCGACCACTTCGCCGAAGACGAGCGTGCGGCCGTCGTCCGCCTCGCGGACGTCGAGCACGTCGTCGCCGAGCGGCGCCAGCACGGTGACCGCTCCGTCGCCGGCGGCGATGCGGATCGCCTGCTGCGCGCGCGTGCCGTCCTCGCGGCGGCCGGCGCGGATCGCGTACACGGACCGGCCGTCGTGCGACCAGTGCGGCCGCAGGTAGACGAAGTCGGGCGACAGCGGCAGGCGCACGGCGTCCGCGCCCGGCGTGCCGACGTACAGCCCCGCCGCGCCGTCGCGGTTCGACGCGAACACGACACGGGTGCCGTCCGGTGCGAACTCGGGCTGGTTCGTGTAGCGCGTCGACGGCCACAGCGCCCGCGGCGCCCGGTCCGGCGCGGCCAGGTCGATCTCGTGCAGGTTGGCGGCGAACGTCGCGCTCTCGAACACGATGGCGCCGTCGCGCGAGACGTCGGGGTACCGCGCGCCGCGCGCGCCGACCAGCGTGGCCGTGCCGCGTTCAGCGTCGAGGAGGTTCAGCGCGCGCTGCCCGAACCAGTCCGCGGCGACGAGCAGCGGCCCGCGGGGGCCGAGCCACGCGGCGCCGTAGGAGAGGCCGCGCGGCGAGCCGGTGCTGCGCGGCTGCGCGCCGTCCGCGACGTCGACGGTCCACGCCTCGCGGTGCGACTGCGTGCCGCGGAAGAACACGATGCGCGTGCCGTCGGGCGAGAAGCGCGGCTGCAGGTCGTCGCCCATCTGCGGCTCCGGCGCCGTCAGCACGCGCTCGGTCCCCGCCGCGAGGTCGCGCAGCACGAGCCCCGCCGGGAACTGCGGCCGCACGGTGCCGACGTAGACCAGCGTGCGGCCGTCGGGCGCGACGTCGAAGCGTGGCTGCGGCCGCCGCGCGCAGTCGACGAGCACCTGCCGCGCGCCCGACGCGAGATCCTCGGCGACGATCGCGCAATCGCCGGCCGGCGTGCGCCGGAAGTACGCGACCCGCGCGCCGCCCTCCAGGACCACCGGCGCGAGGTTCGCGTCCGCCGCGGCGCCCAGCGTCCGCCGCGCCGCCGAACCGACGGCGGCGATCACGACCGACGCGCGTGCGCCGTCCGCGACGGCGTAGGCGACCTCCGTGCCGTCGGGCGAGAACCGCGGCGAGAGTTCCAGCGCGACGTCGGA
>JBGAMF010000064.1:0-23484 GCA_044223185.1 Casimicrobiaceae bacterium
TGCGCCACGTCGCGCAGGTGCGCGCGCACCGCATCCCCGTCGACGAACTGGCGGCCGCCGGCGGCGAAGACAGCGGCCCGACGCCGCACGACCTCTACGACGCCGCGCTCGCCTCGTGCAAGGCGCTCACCGTCCTCTGGTATGCGAACCGCAAGGGCATCCCGGTCGAGGACATCGCCGTGACGGTCGAGCGCGACGACGCGGACGAGCGCAAGGGAACCTACCGGCTCCGGGCGTCGCTCGCGCTGACCGGTCCGCTGACGCCCGCCCAGCGGGAGGAACTGCTGGCCGTGGCCGGGAAGTGCCCGGTGCACAAGCTGATGACGCAGGCGACCACCGAGGTCGTCACCGAACTGGCCGGCGACGGGCGTTGACGCCGATGCCGATCGAGCAGCTGCTGCCCGCGCGCGCCAGGGACCTGGGCGGCGGCTTCACCGTGCGCCGGCTGCTGCCGGCGTTCCCGCGCCAAGGTGTGGGCCCCTTCGTGTTCTTCGATCACTTCGGCCCGGTGGTCACGCGCCCGGAAGACCGCCACGACGTGCGGCCGCATCCGCACATCGGTCTCGCGACGGTCACGTACCTGTTCGAGGGCGCGATGCTGCACCGGGACAGCCTGGGTTGCGTGCAGCGCATCGAGCCGGGCGCGATCAACTGGATGACGGCCGGCCGCGGCATCGTGCACTCGGAACGCCGGCCGCCCGACCTGGCCGCGACGATGTACACGGCGCACGGCCTGCAGCTGTGGGCGGCACTGCCCCGCGAGTTCGAGGAAACCGCGGCCACCTTCGCCCATACGGCCGCGGATGCGATCCCCGCCTGGACGCAGCAGGGCGCGGACCTGCGCCTGCTGATC
Organism: Casimicrobiaceae bacterium; assembly: GCA_044223185.1. Classification (GTDB taxonomy): domain Bacteria; phylum Pseudomonadota; class Gammaproteobacteria; order Burkholderiales; family Casimicrobiaceae; genus VBCG01. The sequence continues at coordinate 854 of JBGAMF010000064.1, forward strand.
GGCGAAGCATTCGGCCGGCGCTCGCCGGTCGCGACCTTCGCGCCGACGATCTACCTCGACGTCGCCGCGCGGCCGGAAGCGACCCTGGAACTCCCGGCGTTCGACGGAGCGTTCGAACGCGCGGTCTACAGCGTCGACCAGCCCCTTGCCGTCGACGGCGTGGAAGTGCCCGCGCACGCGATGGCCATCCTCGCGCCCGGCGCGCCGGCGACCATCCTCGCGCCGCGGGGCGCGCGCTACGTCGTCGTCGGCGGCGCGCCGCTCGACGGTCCGCGCTTCATCTGGTGGAACTTCGTTTCGTCGAGCCGCGAACGCATCGAGCGCGCGAAAGCCGAGTGGACGAGCCAGCGCATGGGCGCGGTCCCCGGCGAGCACGAGTGGATTCCACTGCCGTAGACGCCCCATGTGCGAGGAGTGCGTACAGCCGGCAGCCGACGCCGGGGCGGATCAAGGATCGTTCAGGATCGCCGGATCCAGCCGGTACGCAGCGCCCGTCGCCTTGTGGTAGACCTTCACGTCGTAGTACAGCGTCGCGGCAACGTCGTTGTTGTTCTTCACCTTGAACTGCTTGTCGTTGCTGTTCTGGAACTGGATCTGGGCGTCCCACGCCGCCTGGGTCGTCGTCTGCTTGCCGGCAGTCGGGGCGCCCACGTGCGGCTTGATGCTGTCGGCCCGGAACTCGTAGTCGGGCGCGTTCACGAGCTTCCAGGTGATCATGACGTTCCGCTTGTTCTTCTCCATCTTCAGCTCGCTCGCGCTGACGGCGACGGTCGGCGACGCAGGATTTCCGGTCACCGTGACGCTCACGTCGCACGAGGCGCCGGGACAATCCACGCGCTGCGCGCTGGCGGTCCGAAGCCCCGGCCCGGCAACCGCAAAGCCCAGAGCGATCACCGCGGTCGCGATGGTGCGAAGTGCGGACTTGAAGTTCATTCGCAGATACTCCCCGTTTGGTTCAAACCTGGTGTGCCCGCGTCCGGCCGCGTCCCCTGATCCCGTCTCCACAGGACGCCCGCCCCGCCAGGCGTTCGCGGTTCTTCGTACAATCGCTCGCCGCGCACCCGGATTGTCGGCAATCGGCCGGAAATAGCAAGGACGCCGGATTCGACGAGAATGGTGCCGGCGACGGCGCCGCGCTACCATGCGCGCCGGACGCCGGCGCCGACGACTGCCGTCCCGACCAAGTTCCGCCGCGGTTCTCCCTTCCAGCACACCCGACAATCCCGATGAGCGCCAGCCAAGTCACCGACCTCCTCTCCGCGCTGCACACGTTCGAGCACGGCAAGATCGTCGCCGCGCACCAAGCGGTCGCGCTGATCCGCGACGGCGACACGCTCGCGACGACCGGCTTCGTGGGCATCGGCTTCGCCGAGAACATCGCCGTGGCGCTCGAGGCGCGGTTCCTGGCCGCGGCGAAGGACGACCCCAACGGGATCGGCAGCCCCCGCGACCTGACGCTCGTCTACGCGGCGGGACAAGGCGACGGCAAGGAGCGCGGGCTCAACCACCTCGGTCACGCCGGCCTCGTGAAGCGCGTCGTCGGCGGCCACTGGGGGCTGGTGCCCAAGCTGCAGGCGCTCGCCGTGGGCAACCAGATCGAGGCCTACAACCTGCCGCAGGGCGTGATCACGCATCTCTTCCGCGACATCGCGGCGGGCAAGCCCGGCCACCTGTCGCGCGTCGGCCTCGGCACGTTCGTCGATCCGCGCTTCGGCGGCGGCAAGATCAACGCGCGCACGACCGAGGACCTGGTCACGCTGATGCCGCTCGGCGACGCGGAGTACCTGTTCTACCGCGCGTTCCCGATCAACGTCGGCATCGTGCGCGGCACGACCGCGGACCCGGACGGCAACATCACGATGGAGCGCGAGGCGCTGACGCTCGAGGGCCTCGCCATCGCGATGGCGGCGCGCAACTCGGGCGGCATCGTGATCGCGCAGGTCGAGCGGATCGCCGACCGCGGCTCGCTCAACCCGCGGCAGGTGAAGATCCCGGGCATCCTCGTCGACTGCGTCGTCGTCGCCGAGAAGCCCGAGTACCACATGCAGACGTTCGTCGAGCCGTACAGCGCGGCGTTCGCGGGCGAGATCCGCGTGCCGGCGTCGCACGTGCCGACAATGGAGATGTCGGAGCGCAAGATCATCGCGCGCCGCGCGGCGCTGGAGCTGAAGCCCAACAGCGTGGTCAACCTCGGCATCGGCATGCCCGAGGGCGTGGCGGGCGTCGCGGCCGAGGAGAAGGTCATCGACCTCCTCACGATGACCGCCGAGCCCGGCGTGGTCGGCGGCGTCCCGGCCTCCGGCCTCAACTTCGGCGCGGCGGTCAACACGCAGGCGATCATCGACCAGCCGTACCAGTTCGACTTCTACGACGGCGGCGGGCTCGACCTCGCGTTCCTGGGCCTCGCGCAGGCCGACCGCGCCGGCAACCTCAACGTGTCCAAGTTCGGGCCGCGGCTCGCCGGCGCCGGCGGGTTCATCAACATCAGCCAGAACGCCAAGTCCGTCGTCTTCGTCGGCACGTTCACCGCCGGCCAGCTCGTCGTGCAGGTCGACGGCGGCAGGCTCGCGATCATGAGCGAGGGCCGGTCGCGGAAGTTCGTGTCCGACGTCGAGCACCGCACGTTCTCGGGCAGCCACGCGTGGCAGCGCCGGCAGCCCGTCCTCTACGTGACCGAGCGCTGCGTGTTCCGGCTGGCCGAGGACGGGCTCGAGCTCGTCGAGGTCGCGCCGGGCATCGACATCGAGCGCGACGTCCTGGCGCAGATGGGCTTCCAGCCGGTGATCCGCGGCGACCCCAGGCTCATGGACGCGGCGATCTTCGCCGACGGACCGATGAACCTGCGCGAGCGGATGCTGGCGGTCCCGCTCGCGCGCCGCCTCACGTACGCCGCCGACCAGAACGTGTTCTTCATCAACTTCGAGCGCCTGGCGATCCGGACCCGGCGCGACGTCGACGACGTGCGCGCGGAGATCGACCGCCAGTTGTCACCGCTCGGCCGCAAGGTGTACGCGATCGTCAACTACGACAACTTCACGATCGCGCCGGAGCTCATCGACGCCTGGACGGAGATGGTGAAGGCGCTGGTGGACCGCTACTACTGGGGGGTCACCCGCTACACGACGTCGAACTTCCTGCGGGTGAAGCTCGGCGACGCGCTGGCGCAGCGCGGCGTCGCGCCGCACATCTACGAGTCCGCGGAAGAGGCGCACCACCACCTGCAGGCGCTCGCCCCGCGCGATCCGGGCGAGGACTGGACCGCCGGGACCGCCTGATCCCGGCGCGCGCCGCGCACCGCTTTCAGCGTCCTTTCAGGATTCCCGCGCACGATCGTTCCGGGCGCGCGGGCCACCCCGGCCCGCCGCCGCCTCGAAGGAGCGACCATGCGTCACGCCATCCTGCTCGCCGCCGCGCTCGCCGCGCCGGCGCTCGTCCACGGGCAAACGCCCGCCCCCGTGTCGGCGCCGGGCCGCCTGCTCGCGTCGAACTGCTTCCAGTGCCACGGCACCGACGGCCGCGGCGGCTTCGACAAGCTCGCCGGAAAGTCGTCGTCCGAGATCGTGAAGGAACTGAAGGAGATGCGGGCGGAGAACAAGCCCGGCGAGATCATGAACCGCCATGCGGCCGGCTACACGGACGCCCAGCTGAAGCTCATCGGCGATTACTTCGCCACCCGGAAGTGAGGTACACGGAATGAAGAACGCGATGAACCGCCGCCGGATGCTGGCCACCCTGGGCGGGCTGTCGGCCGCCCTGCTCGCCGGCGCGATGCCGGCCCGCGCGGACGACGACAGGCCGCGCTCGTCGACCAGCGGCCCGGTGCCGCTGCCCGTCACCGGCGTCAAGGGCAAGGTCGTGATCGTCGGCGGCGGCATGGCCGGCGGCACGCTGGCGAAGTACCTGCGCCTGTGGGGCGGCGCGGGCATCGACGTCACGCTGGTCGAGCGGGAGAGCGCCTACACGTCGAACATCCTGTCGAACCTCGTGCTCAACGGCAACGTCGCGATGAGCGCGCTGCAGTTCAGCTACGCGAAGCTCGTGTCGAGCTACGGCGTAAAGGTGCTGCAGGCTAGCGTCGACGGGGTCGACGCGGTCGCGCGCAAGGTGCGGTACACCAGGAACGGCGTGCCCGGCGAGCTGCCGTACGACCGGCTGGTGCTGGCGCCCGGCATCGACTTCGACTTTCCGCCCGGGCTCACCACGCCGGCGGAGCAGCTCGCGGTGCCGCACGCGTGGAAGGCGGGCGCGCAGACGCTGGCGCTGCGGGACCAGCTGAAGGCGATGCCGGCCGGCGGCACGTTCCTGATGAGCATCCCGCCCAAGCCGTACCGCTGCCCCCCGGGGCCGTACGAGCGGGCCTGCGTGGTCGCCGACTGGCTCCGCCGCAACAAGCCGGGCTCCAAGGTGCTGGTGCTCGACGCCAACCCGGGGATCACGGCGGAAGTGGCCACGTTCACGCAGGCGTTCAACGTCACGTACGCGGGCATCGTCAGCTACGTGCCCAACGCCGCCGTGACCGCCGTCGACGTCGGCGCGCACTTCGTCTACACGACGTTCGGCAGCGCACCCTTCCACGGCGACGTGCTCAACGTGATCCCGCCGCACCGCGCCGGCAGGATCGTCGGCGACGCCGGGCTCGCCAACGACCCGGCCGGCAAGTTCGCGGTCGTCGACGTGCTCTCGTACGAGTCGACGCTGATTCCGGGGATCCACGTGATCGGCGACGCCTCCGCGACCACGATGCCCAAGGCCGGGCACATCGCGAACCAGGAGGCCAAGGTCTGCGCCGACGCCGTCGTCCGCCTGCTCGCCGGCCTCGCACCCGACCCGTCGCCGGTCACCAACTCGGCCTGCTACTCGCCGATCACGAGGGACACCGCGTCGTGGCTGACCGCGGTGTTCGCCTACGACCCCGTGGCGAAGGCCATGGCGGCCGTGCCCGCGTCGTCCGGCGAGGCCAACGGGCCGAGCAAGGACCACTACGAAGACATGTTCACCTGGTTCAACACGCTGATGAAGGACTCGTTCGCCTAGCACCGCAGGGCGGCCCCAGGGCGCTCGCCCCCCTCGAGGGGGGGACGGCGCGCAGCGCCCTCGGGGGGAGCAACAGCCCGGCGACGGTTCGCCCTGACCCGCGCGCTGCGCACTCCTCCGGAGCGCGGCGCGCGGGACTTTTTTCGCCCGGCGAACTCCGCACGTGGCGGCTGCGCGGCAACCGTCGTACGCTATACCCATGCGAATTCTGCTGGTCGAGGACGATCCGGCGCTCGGGTCGGCGGTGCGCGACTACCTGGCACGGGACGGCCACGCGGTCGACTGGGTCGAGCGCGCCGGCGCCGCGCGCGCGTGCCTGCCCGGCAGCTACGCCATCGTCGTGCTCGACCTGGGTTTGCCCGACGGCGACGGCCTCGCGCTGCTGCCCGACGTCCGCCGGCAGCCCGAGCCGCCGGCGGTGCTGATCCTCACCGCGCGCGACCGCCTGTCCGACCGCGTGCGCGGGCTCGACGCCGGCGCCGACGACTACGTCGTCAAGCCCTTCGACCTGCCGGAACTCGCGGCGCGGCTGCGCGCCGTCGTGCGGCGCCGCGCGGGACGGCACGCGCCCGTCGCGCGCATCGTCACGCGCGCGGGGCAGCCGGTCGACCTCACCGCGCACGAGTATGCCCTGGTCGTCGCGTTCGCCGAGCATCCGCAACGCGTGCTCACGCGGGCACAGCTCGAGGACACGCTGTACGCGCTCGACCGCGGCGCGGCCAGCAACGTCGTCGAAGTCTACGTGTCGCGCCTGCGGCGCAAGCTCGGCACCGGCGCCATCCGCACGGTGCGCGGAATCGGCTACCAGTGGGGCGTCGTCGACGGCGACGGCGCGGCGGCGCGCCCGTGACGCTGCCCGGCCCGGGATCGGTCACCCGCGCGCTGACGCGAAGCCTCGTCGTCGGGCTGTCGCTGCTGTGGCTCGCCGGCGTGGTCGGCAGCGGCTTCGTGCTCAAGCGGCTGATCGACGACAAGTCCGACGACGAGCTGATGGAGAGCGCGGCGATCATGATGTCGCTGGTCCGCCACACCGACGACCTGCTGATCGCCGCCGCCGTGCTCGGCGAGGTCCGGACGCCGCATCCGCACGGCGCCGTGCACGAGCGGTTCGTCTACCAGGTCCGCGACGGCTCGGGGCGCGTGCTGCTGCGCTCGCACAACGCCCCGCCGGAACTGGCGCTGGCCCCGATGGCGGAGGGCTTCGTCGATGCCGGCGACTGGCGCGTCGCGACCGTGTCCGATCCCGCGAGCGGGCGCATCCTGCAGCTCGCCGACCCGCTCGCCGAGCGGCGCGACGCGCTCGCGCGCTCGATCTTGTGGCTGACGCTGCCGCTGGCGGCGCTGCTGGCTTTCGCGGTGCTCATCGTGTACCGCGCGTCGCGCACGCTGGTGCGGCAGGTGCAGCGCACCGCCAGCGCCGTGTCCCGTCAGGATCCGCAGGCGCTCGGCCTGCTCCCGCTCGACGGCGTCGTCACGGAGATGAAGCCGGCGGTCGAGGCCGCCAACCGCCTGTTCGCGCGGTTCGCCGACGCGTTCGAGGCCGAGCGCAGCTTCACGTACAACAGCGCCCACGAGCTGCGCACGCCGATCGCCGCGGCGCTGGCGCAGGCGCAACTGCTCGAGGCGATGGCCGAAGGCTCGCCGCTCGCGACGCAGGCGCGGGCGACCGTGGACGCGCTGCAGCGGCTGTCGCGCCTCGCCGAGCGCCTGCTCGCGCTGGCCCGGGCCGAGGGCAACGCGCCGCTGGCCGACGATTGGGTGGACCTCGCCCAGGTGGCGCACCTCGTCGCCGACGAGTTCCGCCACAGCGGCCGGCTCAAGGGACGCCGCCTCGTCGTCGACGCCGCGACGGCCCGCGTGCGCGGCGATTTCGACGCGGTCGGCCTCGCCGTGCGCAACCTGGTCGAGAACGCGCTCGTTCACGGCGCCGGCGGCACGACGATCCGCGTGGCGTCCGGTGGCGACGGGCGCGCATCGACTATCGCCGTTGTCGACGACGGCCCGGGCGTGCCGGGCGCCGAGCTTCCAACGCTGCTGAAACGCTTCGCGCGCGGCCGCGCCGCCCGCGGGGCCGGTGCGGGACTTGGCCTGTCGATCGTCGACATGCTCGCGCGCAGGATGGGCGCGCGGCTCGTCCTGGCGAGCCCGCCCGCGGGCCAGCGGTCGGGCCTCGACGCGCGGCTGGTCTGGGAGCCGGCCGGCTGAGGCCCGCCGCGGCAGACCGGCCGGCGACGCGGATGGCGACGCGCTACGCGCCCGGCGCGACGGCGCCCTCGAAGCGATCGCGGCCGCCATCCTTCGCGCGGTAGAGCGCCGCGTCGGCGCGCTGGATCCACGCGTCGATGTTGGCGATCTCGCGGTTGGCCTCCGACGCCCCGAGGCTCACCGTGCACACGAGGCCGGGCGCCAGCTCGAACGTCATCCGCTCGAGGTGCCGGCGGATGCGCACGGCCACTTCCTCCGCTCCCGCGAGGTCGGTCTCCGGGAGGATCAGCATGAACTCGTCGCCGCCGTAGCGCGCGGGCGTGTCGGTCGCCCGGCAGCACTCGCGCAGCGCCGTCGCGACGCCGCGCAGGATGGCGTCGCCGGCCGGGTGGCCGAAGCGGTCGTTGATGCTCTTGAACCGGTCGATGTCGAGGATGAGCAGCGACACGGGCCGCCCGGTACGGAAGTGGCGCGACAGCTCGGCGTCCGCGACCGCGAAGCCCTGCCGCCGGTTGGCGAGGCCGGTCAGCACGTCGGTGCGCCCCAGTTCCTCCAGCCGCCGGTTCTGCTCGGTCACGCGCCGCGCCAGCGTGTAGGCGACGTTGCTGATGGCCATCGGGTACACGACGAGGAACGGCAGGCAGGCGACGATCACCGGCATCGGCGTGACCACGTCCACCGGGAAGCCGAGCAGCGCGGAAGTGACCGCGCACCCGGCGGCCACGCTCGCGGTCGTGCGCGCGAGCAGCCGCGCGCCGCCGATGCTCACCTTGTCGATGACGAGCATCGTGACCAGCAGGACGCTCGGGAGCAGGTTGAACTGCATGACCGCGACCCACATGCCGCCGAGCGCGGCGTCGAGAGTCAGGTTGCGCACCTCGGCGCGACGCGGCTCGGCCGCGCGCAGCGACACGCGCAGCGCGACGTGCGGCCAGACGAACCCGTGCAGCACGGCGGCCAGCCACCAGCCGGGCGCGTTGCCGTGCAGCCACAGCACGGCCGCCACGCTGATCGCGCCGAGGCCGAGGCCGAGCGTGCGCAGCCGGTACACGCGGCGCGCGAACAGGACTTCGCGGTTGCGGCGCTGGGCGGCCAGCGTGCCGAAGCCGGCGTCGGCGGCGTCAACGGTGTTCGGTTCCGGCGGCAATGGGCGTCCTCGTCCGGCGCGCGCCCCCGGGGCCCGGAACGGGCCCGCCGGTGCGTCGACGCGGCCGCAGTGTGACACTTTCGGTCAGTGTCTGACCGGCGGCGGAGGGATTCCCGCCGGTCGCGGGCGCCGGTGGCGCGGCGCCGGTACCGGGGCAATTAGCCTGCCAGCAGGCCGGTCGGCCCCGGCCCGCGGCGTCAGCGCGCAGGCGCCGGCCGGCGGCGGATCGTGATCTCGTGCACGGACTCGCGGCCCGGCACCATGTCGTAGTCGAACCCGTTGCGGTCGAGGATGCGCAGCAGCGGCGTGGGCGTGCAGTCGATGACGACCTTGAGCCGGTCGCGCTCGCCGAACGCGTCGATGATCTCGAGCACGCGGACCATCGGCTCCGGCGGCTCCATGCCGCGCACGTCGAGCGTGACCACGCGCTCCTGCGATTGTTCGCTCATGGCATCGTGTCCCGGGCTGCCGCGAATTACGGCGAGGGCATTGTTCGGCGCCGTCCGGCGCGGCTCCTTGACGCGCGTCAAGCGATCCCGCGCCGCGTCCGCGCGCGGCCGCGGCGCCGCCGGAAACCCCACTGCCGTGATGTTCCGGATTCCTTGATGCGCATCAATTGTCCCTCTTCGACGCTCGCCGTAGAGTCCGCCGAATCGCCGCCCGGGCACCCGCGGACCGCACCGCGGATTCGCCACAGGCGCCGGCGGAACCAGCGGGCCCGCGCAGCGGGCAACACGCGAAGGAGGAGGACCGATGAACACCACCAGCACCGGCCGCACGCCCGTCGAGGAAGTTCCGGACGAGCCGATTCCCGCGATGCAGCAACTGCTCGACAACCCGTTCCTGCTGCTGTTCCTCGGCATCGCCATGCCGACCGTGCTCTACATCGTCTGGGGCGTGATGGAAATCGTCGGCATCCCCATCGCCAAGTAGGCCCCGGCGCCCGCGCCGCCAATTCGAGGAGGATGCACCCGTGAGCGCCATCGCCCCCCCCACCCAGCGCGTCTGGTGGAAGCAGCCGCTGGACCGCGTCGAAGGCACGTGGATCGTCATCGCGTTCGTCTGGTGCCTGATCATGTTCTTCATGATGCCGTACTGGCACGTGTTCGGTAAGCAGAACCTCGCCAACGAGGCGTACCGCACGACGCCGGAGGCCTACACGCAGAAGACGCAGGCGATGGTCGACAAGTACAAGGTGCGCGAGGAGACCGACCAGAAGATCCCGGTCGTGCGCCCGCCCGCCGGCAGCGACGTCTACCTGATCGCGCGGCTGTGGGCGTGGTGGCCGATGCTCGAGCTCGAGGAGGGCAAGACCTACCGCCTGCACCTCGCCTCGCTCGACTACCTGCACGGCTTCTCGCTGCAGCCGGAGAACATCAACATCCAGGTCCATCCGAACTACGACCACGTCGTCACGCTCACGCCCACCAGGGCGGGAACCTACGGCATCGTCTGCAACGAGTACTGCGGGATCAACCACGCGTCGATGGTCAGCCGCCTGTACGTGGTCAAGCCGAAGTAGGGGGAGAGAGCGATGGCCGTCAACCGGAATTTCCGCGTCTGCCCGTCCACGGGCCTGTCCTACCACGAGCCGGCCGAGAAGCTGATGCGCTGGAACGCCGTCGCGGCCGTGGTGTCGCTGCTGGTCGGCGGCGTGCTGGCGCTGCTGATCGTGCTCACGCGCTGGCAGGCGGTGCACCTCCTGCCGCCCGACTGGTTCTACCTGCTGCTGACCGCGCACGGGCTCGACATGCTCGTGTTCTGGATCATCTTCTTCGAGATCGCCGTCCTGTACTTCTGCGCCTCCACGCTGCTGCGCTGCCGGCTCGCGGCGCCGAACTGGGCGTGGGCCGGCTTCTGGCTGATGATCATCGGCGCGCTGGTGAACAACGTCGCCGTGTTCCGCGGCGATTCGTCGGTGATGTTCACGTCGTACGCGCCGATGGGGGCGCACCCGGCGTTCTACCTGGGCCTCATCCTGTTCGCCGTCGGCGCGCTGATCGCCTGCTTCGTGTTCCTCGGCACGCTGGTCGTCGCGAAGAGCGAGAAGACCTACCACGGCTCGGTGCCGCTGGTCACGTTCGGCGCCACCACCGCGGCCATCATCGCGATCTTCACGATCGCGTCGGGCGCGATCATCCTGATCCCGACGTTCCTGTGGTCGATCGGCCTGGTCGCGCACATCGACTCGCTGATGTACCGGACGGTCTGGTGGGCGTTCGGCCACAGCTCGCAGCAGATCAACGTCGCCGCCCACGTGTCGGTCTGGTACGCGATCGCCGCCATCGTGTTCGGCGCGAAGCCGATGTCGGAGAAGGTGTCGCGCACGGCGTTCCTGCTCTACATCCTGTTCCTGCAGCTCGCCTCCGCGCACCACCTGCTGGCCGACCCCGGCCTCACGTCGAACTGGAAGATCTTCAACACCAGCTACGCGATGTACCTCGCCGTGCTGGCGTCGATGGTGCACGGGCTCACGGTGCCGGGCGCCATCGAGGTCGCGCAGCGGGAGAAGGGCTACGACAAGGGCCTGTTCGAGTGGCTGCGCAAGGCGCCCTGGGGCAATCCGGCGTTCTCGGCGATGTTCATCTCGCTGATCGGCTTCGGCTTCCTCGGCGGCATCTCGGGCGTGATGATGGGCACCGAGCAGCTGAACCTCATCATCCACAACACGATCTACGTGCCGGGCCACTTCCACGCGACGGTCGTCATCGGCACGACGCTCGCGTTCATGGGCCTCACGTACTTCCTGATCCCGACGCTGTTCCGCCGCGAGCTCATGTTCCCCGGCATGGCGAAGTGGCAGCCGTACGTGTTCGGGCTGGGGATGGCCGGCTTCTCGCTGTTCATGATGGGCGCCGGCACGCTCGGCGTGCCCCGGCGCCACTGGGACATCACGTTCGCCGGCAACCCGCTCGCGTACGACGGCTGGGCCGGCGGCACCGCGTGGCTGATGATCGCGGTGATGGCGATCTGCGGGATCCTCGCGGTCGTCGGCGGCGCCATGTACCTGCTCATCACCGTCGGCAGCGTGTTCCTCGGCAAGCGGATCGCCACGCCGGGCTTCGCGTACGTGAAGGCGAGCGACGGCGTCGCGCCGACCATGAAGCCGGTCGAGGTCGCCATCGAGTCGCACGGCTCGAACATCGGCACGGCGGGCTTCGTGGCGCCGGGGACGTTCGCGCTGGCGCTCGTGTTCCTGCTGGCGTTCGTCCTGTACTACTTCGTCAACTGGAAGTACCTGTCGACCGTGTGGCCGCTGTCGTAGGAGGGGAGCGACGGGCGGCGGCGGCGCATCCGCCGCCCGCCGCCGGTGGCGCGGCCCGCGGGCACGCGCGCGAAGGAGACCGCGATGGCGAATGGCGACGAGGCAACGATGACGTGCGGACCGGCCCGGGCCTCGGCGGTCCGGCTCTTCTTCGACCTGTTCAAGCTGCGCATCGGGCTCGTGATCGGCTTCACCGCCGTCGCCGGGCTCGCGATCACGCCCGGGCCGTCGCCGGGGGGCTGGCGCGTCCTCGCGCTGGCGCTCGCGGTGACGATGGCGTCGGCCGCGGCCGGCGCCTTCAACCAGTTCGTCGAGCGCGACCTCGACGCCGCGATGAGCCGCACCCGCAGGCGCGCATTCGTCACCGGCCGCCTGGTCGCCGGGCCGGCGTGGCTCGCCGCGATCGCGGCCATCGGCGCCGCCGGCGTGCTGCTCTCCGCGCTCGTCGCCAACGCGACGGCCGCGGTCTACACGTTCCTCGGCGCGTTCACGTACGGCGTCGTCTACACGGTGTGGCTGAAGCGGCGCACGTGGTGGAACATCGTGATCGGCGGGCTGGCCGGCAGCTTCGCCGTCCTCGCCGGCGCATCCGCCGTCGCGCCGGGCGCGCCCGGCCCCCTGCCGCTGTCGCTGGCCGTGGTGCTGTTCCTGTGGACGCCGCCGCACTTCTGGAGCCTCGCGATCGCGTTCCGCGACGACTATGCGGCCGCGAAGGTGCCGATGCTGCCCGTCGTCGTCGGCATCCCGCGCGCGGCCCGCGCCGTGTTCGCGGGCGCGGTGCTGGTGGTCGCCGCCTCCTTCGTGCCCGCGCTGCTCGGCATGGGCGTCGTCTACCTCGCCGCGGCCGCCGCCGGCGGGGCGTACCTGGTCGTCAAGGCCGCGGCGCTCGCGCGCGCCCCCGATCGCGCGTCGGCGCTCGCCGCCTTCCACGCGTCGCTGATCCAGCTCACCGTGCTGCTCGTGGCCGCGATCGCCGACGCGCCGCGAGATGCTTGACCCGCGCCGCCCGCCGGTCGACCACAACAAGCTGCTGCTCGCAGCGGCGATCGGCCTCGTGCTGTGGCTGGTCGCAGGCGCGCTGTTCGCGCAGGAACTGCCTGCCGGCACCGTGCTGACCCCCCGCGACGCGCTCGCGCTGTCGCAGCGCGCGGTCGGCCGGCCGCTGGGTGACCACGCGCTGCGCGACGGCGACGACCGCACGGTGCGCCTCGCCGAACTGCGCGGCAGGCCGCTGGTGCTGCAGTTCGTCTACACCGCGTGCTTCCAGGTCTGCCCGGTCACGACCCGCGTGCTCGACCGCGCCGTCGGCGAGGCGCAACGGGCGCTCGGCCCGAACGCGTTCCGGACGATCACCGTCGGCTTCAACGTGCCGTTCGACACGCCGGCCTCGATGCGCGACTTCCAGCGCCGGCAGGCCGTCGCGCGGCCGAACTGGGACTTCCTCGCGGCCGAGGCCGCCACGGTCGACGCGCTCGCGCGCGAAACCGGATTCGCGTGGACGCCCACGGCGTCCGGCTTCAACCACCTGACGCAGGTCACGGTGGTCGACGCGGGCGGCCGCGTGTACAGGCAGATCTACGGCGAGGCATTCGACGCGGCCATGCTGGTCGCGCCGCTCACCGAACTCGTCGCCGGCACGCCGGCCTCCGCGCCGTCGCTCGCCGACCTGGCCGAGCGCGTTCGCATCCTGTGCACCGTGTACGACCCGCGCACGGGCCGGTACCGGCTCGACTACGCGCTGCTGATCGAGATCTTCACCGGCATCTCGGTGCTCGCCGCCGTCCTGTGGTACCTCGCCGGCGAGTGGCGGCGGCAGCGGGCGCTCTAGCGCGCCGAACGCGTCGGCGCGGGCGACGGAAGGCGTAGCGCGCCGTCCGGACGCCAGGCCCGTGCCTATCCCCTGCCGCGCGCAGGGTGGCGGCCCGCCTGCCGCCACCGGGTCGGGTGGCTTGATGCATGTCATTCCGGTCGCGAGCCGCGGGGACGTAGCATGCGGCATGCCATCCGAGAGCCTGCGCCCGCCCCGCGCCGCCGCCCGATGCTGAAGCCCATCCAGCGCGCCGGGCAGCGTGCGTTTCTCGCGGCCGAAGGCCTGTTCAACCACGTCTTCGGCAACGAGCTCAATCCGTTCTACTACCTCGGGGCGATCGCCTACTTCCTGATGTGGGTGGTCGTCGGCAGCGGCCTCTACCTGTACGTCTTCTTCAAGACCGGCGTCCACGAGGCCTACGACTCGGTCGAGGCGCTGACGCACGGGCAGTGGTGGCTGGGCGGGATCATGCGCAGCCTGCACCGGTACGCGTCCGACGCGATGGTGCTCGCGATGGCGCTGCACCTGGTCCGGCACTTCGTGTTCGACCACTACCGGAGCTTCCGCTGGTTCTCGTGGGTGACCGGTCTCGTCCTGCTGTGGCTCACGTACGTCGCCGGCATCAACGGCTACATGCTGCCGTGGGACATGACGGCGCAGTTCGTCACCGTCGCCACCGCCGAGTGGCTGGACTGGCTGCCCGTGTTCAACGGGGCGCTGATCCGCAACTTCATCACGGGCGACGCCGTCAGCGACCGCCTGTTCTCGCTGCTGTCTTTCCTGCACATCGGCCTGCCGCTGGGCGTGCTCGCGCTGCTGTGGGTGCACACGCAGCGCGTGCCGGGCGCCAGGACGAACCCGCCGCGCCCGATCTGGATCGGCGTCACCGCGGGCCTCGTCGTGCTCTCGCTCGTGAAGCCGGCGCTGTCGGGCCCGCCGGCCGACCTGGCCGCTGCGCCGACGACGATCCCGCTCGACTGGTTCTACCTGCCGATCTATCCGCTGATCTACGCGTGGTCGCCCGGCGCCGCGTGGGGCGTGCTCGTCGCGCTGGGATTGGGGTTCCTCGCGCTGCCGTGGCTGCCGCCGAAGCGCGCGGCGAAGGAAGACCTGCACCTGCTGGTGCGCCCGGACAACCACATCGTGCCGGCACGTCCGGGCGAGTCGATCCTCGAGGCGGTGCTGCGCGAGCGCATCGCCTTCCCGTACGAGTGCCGCAACGGCGGCTGCGGCAAGTGCAAGTGCCGCGTCGTCTACGGCAGCTTCGACCAGGGGCCGCACCAGGAGGACGTGCTGACCGCGGAGGAGCGGGCGCAGGGCATGGCGCTCGCGTGCTCGGCCACGCCGCTCACCGACCTCGAGCTCGAGTACGAGCCCGTGGCGCCGCTGGGCGACCTGCCGCCGCGCGAATACCACGCGAAGGTGACGGCGATGCGCAAGGCGTCGGCCGACGTGATGATCGTGCGGCTCAAGGTCGCCGGCGAGTCCATCCGCTTCTACGCGGGCCAGTACGTGAACGTGATCCTCGACGACGGGCAGCGCCGCAGCTTCTCGTTCGCGACGGCGCCGCACGACCACGCCGAGATCGAGCTGCAGGTCCGCCTCATTCCCGGCGGGCGCTTCACGACGCACGTGTTCGAGCGCATGAAGGTGGGCGACACGCTGCGCATCGAGGGGCCGCTCGGTTCGTTCTTCCTCCGCGAGGACTCGAAGAAGCCGATCATCTTCGTCGCCGGGGCCACGGGCTTCGCGCCGGTCAAGAGCATGGTCGAGCACGCGCTCCACATCGGCATGAAGCGCCGGATGTACCTGTACTGGGGCGTGCGCTCGCTCGCCGACCTCTACATGCCGAACCTGCCGGCGCAGTGGGCGGCCCAGCACCCGCACTTCACGTTCGTGCCCGTGCTCTCCGAGCCGAAGCCCGAAGACCAGTGGGCGGGCCGCACCGGCCTCGTGCACGAGGCGATCCTGCACGACTTTCCCGACCTCGGCGGGCACCAGATCTACGCCTGCGGGTCGGTGCGGATGATCGAGGCCGCGCACCCGGCGTTCACCGCGCACGGCATGCAGCAGGACGACTGCTTCTCGGACGCGTTCCGGCTGGCGCCGCACGTCGCGCGCAAGGACGCGGGCGCCGACATGGTCAGGCTGGGCGGAGGCTAGGATGGGACGCGTCGAGGCGACGGGCCGCGGGGGCGCGCGATGAGCGCGCCGGCGGCGGGCAAGTGGATGGGCTATGCGCTGCAGGCCGTCTGCTACGCGGCGTTCATGGCGGTCGTCGGCTACTTCTCGACCTCGCCGCCGTACGTGCACCTGCCGGACGGCCGGTCGCTGGTGAAGCTGTCGGTGCAGCACGCCGGGCAGCGCCGCGAGGAGTGCCGCGAGCGCACCGCCGAGGAGCTCGCGAAGCTCGCGCCGAACATGCGCGCGGCGACGCTGTGCCCGCGCGAG
Organism: Casimicrobiaceae bacterium; assembly: GCA_044223185.1. Taxonomy (GTDB): domain Bacteria; phylum Pseudomonadota; class Gammaproteobacteria; order Burkholderiales; family Casimicrobiaceae; genus VBCG01. The sequence continues at coordinate 16,766 of JBGAMF010000064.1, forward strand.
CGGGTCCCGGTGACCGTCGAGATCGAGCTCGACGGCAAGCCGCTGTTCGCCGCCACCGCGCCGCCGTCCGGCTTCGCCAGGGACGGCGCGTCGTCGATCTATCGCCGCGTCGCGGTGCCCGCCGGTTCGCACCGGATCGTCGCGCGCATGCGCGACTCGCCCGCGGGCGCCGTCACCTTCGAGGCGGACCGCACCGTCGACCTGCCGGCGGGCCGCGTGCTGGTCCTCGACTTCGATGCGAACCGCGGCGGCTGGATCTTCCGGACGTGACGGGCGGCGTTCGCACCGGTGCGCTCCGCCGCGCCGTGCAGGCAGCGTTCGCCGCGGCCGACCGCACGTTCGACCGCCCGTTCGGCGCCGCCGCCAATCCGTGGCGCCACCTGGGTGCGCTCGGCTTCCTGCTGTTCTGGATCGTCGCCGCCACCGGCGTGTACGTCTACGTCGGCTACGACTCGCGCGCCGCCGGCGCGTACGCATCGGTGGCGGCGCTCACGTCGAACGCGTTCCCGCTGGGCTCGTTCGCGCGCAGCCTGCACCGCTACGCGTCCGACGCGCTCGTCGTCGTCGTGCTCCTCCACCTCGCGCGCGAGTGGGCGTTCGAGCGCTACGCCCACTTCCGGCGCTTCTCGTGGCTCACCGGCGTCGCGCTGCTGTGGCTCGTGTTCGCCTCCGGCATCGGCGGCTTCTGGCTCGTCTGGGACCGCATCGCGCAGTACAGCCTGACCGCCACCGCCGAGTGGCTCGACGTGCTGCCGTTCTTCGGGGGCGCGCTCGTGCGCAACTTCATCGCCGCCGACGCGGTCAGCGACCGCTTCTTCTCGCTGCTCGTGTTCCTGCACATCGGCTTCCCGCTGGCGCTGCTCGCGCTGATGTGGGTGCACCTGCAGCGCCTCGCGCGCCCGCGCACGCACCCGCCGCGCGTCCTCGGGTGGGGGACGGCCGTCGCGCTGGCGCTGCTCTCGCTCGTGCGGCCGGTCGCGAGCGCACCGCCCGCGGACCTCGCGGTCGCCCCCGGGACGCTTCCGCTCGACTGGTTCTACCTGGGCGTGCACGCGTTCGCCGACGCGACGTCGCCTGCCCTGCTGTGGGGCGTCGCGGCGGCCTTCACGCTGTGGCTGTCCGCGCTGGCCCGGTGGTCGGGCGCGGCGCGGCGGGCGCCGCCGCGCGCGGCGGTCGTCGACCTCGCGAACTGCAACGGCTGCGGCCGCTGCTTCGCCGACTGCCCGTACGCGGCCGTGACGATGACGGCGCGCAGCGACGGCCGGGCGCTGCCGCGGCAGGCCGCCGTCGACCCGGCGCTTTGCGCCGGCTGCGGCATCTGCGCCGGCGCCTGCCCGTCGTCCACGCCGTTCCGGTCGGTGCGCGACCTCGTGACCGGCATCGACCTGCCGCAGGCGCCCGTGCACGCGCTGCGCGCCTTGCTCGACTCGGCGCTGGATCGCTTCGCGGCGCTCGCGCGGGATCCGGCGCGGCCGCGCGTGGTCGTGTTCGGCTGCGCGCCCGACGGCGACGCGTCGGGATTCGCGTCGGTCGCGGACGCGCGCACGGCGCCGATCGGCGTGCTGTGCGCCGCGCAGGTGCCGCCGTCGTTCGTCGAGTTCGCGCTGCGCTCGGGCGCGGACGGCGTGCTCGTCACCGGCTGCCGGACCGGCGACTGCGCCTTCCGGCTCGGCGACCGGTGGACCGCCGAGCGGATCGCGGGCGGGCGCGAGCCGCACCTGCGCGCGGCCGTCGCGCGCGCGCGCGTGCACCTCGCGTGGGTCGACCGCCGCGACGCGCGCGGGCTCGCCGCCGCCCTGGCCGCGTTCCGGGCCACGCTGGCCGCGACGACGCCGCCGGATGCGCCACACGTCCCGCCCAAGCGGATGGCGGCGGGGCGGCACCGCCACCCCGCATGACGAAGCGCGTGCACTGTTGCTGGCTCCACGCCCCTCCGCCTCGGTGCCGCCCGCGCCGCCGGCGCACCTCGCCGTCGACCTGGCCTTCGGCCGGTTCACGCTCGCGGTGCCGCACGACGCCCGCGCGCGGCTCGCGCGCGGGTGGCTCGCGCTCGGCGTGGCCGCGCTCGCCGCGTCGGGCCTGCTCGCCGTGCTGCTCGTGCTGTCGCGCACGCCCGGCCTCGCGAAGCTGTTCCCGGTCGCCGACTTCTTCCACGCGGCGCTGGTCGTCCACGTCGACCTGTCGGTGCTCGTCTGGTTCGTCGCTTTCGGCGGCGTGCTGTGGAGCCTCAACAGCACGCCGCGCCTGCTGCCGCTCGGCGTCGCCGCGCTCGCGCTGTGCGCGGCGGGAACGGCGACGCTCGCGGTCGCGCCGTTCCTGGGCGGCACGCCGATCATGGCCAACTACGTGCCGGTCATCGAGTCGCGGCCGTTCCTCGCCGGGCTCGCGCTGTTCGGCGCCGGGCTCGTGCTGCTCGTCGGCCGGGGGCTCTTCGCGTCGCCGCTCGTGGGCGTGCGCCTCGACGGCCCGGGCGCGCTGCGCTTCGGCCTGAACGGCGCGCTGGTCGCGACCGCCGTCGCGCTGCTCGCGTTCGCGTGGTCGTACCTGGCGCTGCCGGCCGGGCTCGACGGCAAGGCGTACTACGAGCTCTTGTTCTGGGGCGGCGGGCACGTGCTGCAGTTCGCGTGGACGCTCGTGCTGCTGGTCGCGTGGCTGCTGCTCGCCGACGCGGTCGGCGCGCGCGTGCCGCTGTCGCCGCGCGTCGTCGCGCTGCTGTTCGCCGTCGGGCTCGCCTGCGTGTTCGCCACACCGCTCATCTACTACGCGTTCGGCGTGACCTCGGTCGAGCACCACCGGCTGCAGACGTGGATGATGCGCTTCGGCGGCGGCCTCGCGATCGTGCCGGTCGCGGTCGCCGTCCTCTGGGCGCTCGTGCGCCGTGCGCGCACGCGGCACGCGGGCGACCCGCGCGCCGGGCCGCTCTTCTCGGCGCTGGCCGCCTCGATCGTGCTGTTCGGCGTGGGCGGCCTCATCGGCTATGCGATCCGCGGCAGCGACGTGCGCATTCCCGCCCACTACCACGGCGCCATCGTCGGCGTGACGATCGCGATGATGGGCGTCGCCTACTGGCTGCTGCCGCGCCTGCGCTTCGCCGCGCCGTCGCCGCGCCTCGCGACGTGGCAGCCGGTGGTCTACGGCACCGGGCAGCTGCTGCACATCGTCGGCCTCGTCTGGTCGGGCGGCTACGGCGTGCAGCGCAAGGTCGCCGACGGCGCCGTCGCCGAGCGCTCGTTCGAGCAGGTCGCCGGCATGGGGCTCATGGGGCTGGGGGGACTCGTCGCCATCGTCGGCGGCGTGCTGTTCGTCGCGGTCGTCGTCATCGCGGTCGTGCGGCGTCCGCGCGACGGCGCCCGGCCGCCGGACGCGGCACCGTGACGCCGCAAGGCGCCGCCGCCACCGCGCGTGCAAGCGTGGGGTTCGCGCGCCTCGCCGTCGCGGCGGCCGCGCTGATGTTCGTCGTGGTCGTCGCCAGCGCCTTCATGCGTCACTGGCAGGCGGGACTCGCGTGCCCCGACTGGCCGGCGTGCTACGGCCGCGTCGACGCGCAGGCCGGCACGGAGCCGCCGTTGCCCGTGCGTGCGGCCCGCCTCGCGCATCGCGCGGCAGCGAGCGGCGTGCTGGTCGCGATCGCCGGGCTGCTGCTCGTCGCGTGGACGCAGCCGCCGCGGCGCAGGCGCGAAGGCACACTGGCGGCGATCGCGTTCGCGCTCGCGGTTGGCCTCGCCGCGCTCGGCGTCGCCACGCCCGGCAGCCTGCTGCCGGCCGTCGCCCTGGGCAACCTGCTCGGCGGCTACGCAATCCTCGCGCTGCTGGCCGCGGTTGCCGCGCTTGCGCGCGCAGGCGATCCGCCGGCTACCCCGGAACGACCGGCGAACGTCCCCGGGCCGCGGGCGTTCGCCGCGGTCCTCGCCGTGGCGCTTGCGGCCGCGGTGCTCGGCGGCGCGGTGGGCGCCCGGTACGCGCTTGCGCAGTGCGTCGCCCCTGGCACGCTTGCCGCCGCGCTGGAGGCGCTCGGCGCGGTGGAGCCGTGGCGTGCGTTGAGCGTGGCGGCCGGGCGCGTGGTCCCCTCCGCCGCGGCGGCCGGGCTGTGCTCGCTGCACGCGGCGGCGGGCGCCTTCGTCGTGCTCGCCACGATCGGCGTCGCCTGGTTGCCCGGAAGCCGCGCACGGCCGGCGTACGCGTGGTCGCTCGCCGCCTTCGCGCTGGCGACGTCCGCCGCCGGCGCGGCGGCGCTGGCGGCGCGCCCGTCGCTGCCGTTCCGCTGTTCCACAACGCGCTCGCCGCGCTGCTCGTAGCCGCACTGGCCGCCGGCGCCGCGCGGTGCGCGCGGACGACGCGCCCGGAGTCCGCGCCATGACCGACTACGTGAAGGCCTGGCAGTGCATCGGCTGCGGCCGCATCGAGGCGCCGCAGAACTGTGTCGGCATCTGCCAGGACCGCAAGGTGGAGTTCGTGTACGCCGGCGAGCACCGGGCGCTGCTGGCGCAGGCCGAGCGCACGGCGCAGCGCCTCGCCGCGCTGGAGCGGATCGTGCGCCGGCTCGCGCGCGGCGCCCGCGCCGGCGCATTCGAGGCGTCGTGGCACGCGCTGCAGCGCGACGCGCGGCGGGCCCTCGCGGACGCAGGCGGGGACTGCCCGCCCGGCACGGCGTGACACGCGCGGCGCCGTGCGCCGCGCCCGCGTGAACGTCGCCCCGCGACGCCGGCCCGCCGGGTAAGATCGCGGCGGCGGACACGTGCCCGCCGGAGCCTGCGCATGGACCTCGACGACTGGATCGGCCGGACGGAGACGGTGTCGGACGTGCTGACGCCCGCCCCGTACGCCGCGCTCGCGGCGACGCTCGATCGCCCGCCCGAGCGGCCCGCACGAGGGACGCCGCTGCCGCCGCTGTGGCACTGGCTCTACTTCCTGCCGCTCACCCGCCAGTCCGAAATCGGCGCCGACGGGCACGCCCGGCGCGGCGGCTTCCTGCCGCCGGTGCCGCTGCCGCGCCGGATGTGGGCCGGCAGCCAACTCGAGTTCCACGCGCCGCTCGCGATCGGCGACGCCGTGACGCGCACGTCGACGATCGACGGCGTCACGCGCAGGAGCGGCCGCACCGGGCCGCTGGTCTTCGTCCGCGTGCGGCACGAGATCCGGCGCGCAGGCGAGGCCGCCGCCGCGCTCACCGAGTTCCACGACATCGTCTACCGCGACGCACCGCAGCCCGGTGATCCGGCACCGGCGCTGCAGCCCGCCCCCCCGGAGAGCGCGTGGGAGCGCCGGGTCGTGCCCGACGACGTGCTGCTGTTCCGCTACTCGGCGCTCACGTTCAACGGGCACCGGATCCACTACGACCGCCGCTACTGCACCGAGGTCGAGGGCTACCCGGGGCTGGTCGTGCACGGGCCGCTTCTTGCGACGCTGCTGCTCGACCTCTTGCGCCGCGAGCGTCCGGCCGCCGACGTCGCGCGTTTCGAGTTCCGTGCGGTCCGGCCGGTGTTCGACCTCCACCCGTTCTTCGCCTGCGGCGAGCCGCAGCCCGGCGGCGCGTCGTTCCGCCTCTGGATCCGCGACCACGCCGGGTGCACGGCGATGGAAGCGACCGCGGTCGCGCGCTGACCGCAACGAAGATGCGACCGCTCGCCGGCATCACCGTCGTCACGCTGGAGCACGCGATCGCGGCGCCGTTCGCCACGCGCCAGCTGGCCGACCTGGGCGCGCGGGTCATCAAGGTGGAGCGCCCCGGCGCCGGCGACTTCGCGCGCAGCTACGACGCGCGCGTACGCGGACTCGCGTCGCACTTCGTCTGGACCAACCGGTCGAAGGAGAGCCTGACGCTCGACGTCAAGCACCCGGACGCGCAGGCCATCCTGCAGCGCCTCATCCGCGAGCGGGCCGACGTCGTCGTGCAGAACCTGGCCCCGGGCGCGGCGGCCCGGATCGGCCTGGGCTACGACGTGCTGTCGCGCGCCAGGCCCGAACTCGTCGTCTGCGACATCTCGGGCTACGGTGGCGACGGTCCGTACCGCGACCGCAAGGCGTACGACCTGCTGATCCAGAGCGAGGCCGGCTTCGTCGCGGTCACCGGCACCGAGGACGCGCCGGCCAAGGCCGGCATCCCGGTCGCCGACATCGCGGCCGGCATGTACGCGTACTCGGGCATCCTCGCGGCGCTGCTGGATCGCCAGCGCACGGGCCGCGGCCGGCACGTCGACGTCTCGATGCTGGAGTCGCTGGTCGAGTGGATGGGCTACCCGCTCTACTACGCGTTCGACGGCGCACCGCCGCCGCCGCGCAGCGGCGCCGCCCACGCGGCGATCTACCCGTACGGCCCGTTCCCCGCCGGCGACGGCAGCGTGGTCATGCTCGGGCTGCAGAACGAGCGCGAGTGGGCGGCGTTCTGCGACGAGGTGCTGCGGCAGCCGGAGCTCGCGCGCGACGCACGGTTCGCGACGGTCGCGCAGCGCAGCGCGCACCGCGATGCGCTGCACGCGCTGATCGTCGCGGCGTTCGCTCCGCTGACGGGCGCGGAAGTCGTCGCCCGGCTCGACGCCGCGGGCATCGCGAACGCGCGCGTCAACACGATGGCCGACGTGTGGGCGCACCCGCAGCTCGCCGCGCGCCGGCGCTGGCGCTACGTGGACACGCCGGCCGGACGCATTCCGGCGCCGCTGCCGCCCGGATCGTGGGAGGAAGGCGAGCCCCGCTTCGACGCCGTGCCCGCGGTCGGCCAGCAC
>JBGAMF010000065.1:0-23141 GCA_044223185.1 Casimicrobiaceae bacterium
GCCGCGCGCGCGGCGCGCTGAGCGCCGCAGGGCCGCCCCAGGGTGCTCGCCCCCCTTCGGGGGGAACAATCTGGGACCGCCGCGAGCTGCGCGCCTTCCGGGAACACGGCCCGCCGCGCCCCCGGGGCTGCTACGGGGCCGGCGTCCCCGGCATCGGCACCGCGCCCGACCGCAGCGCGCGGCCGAGGACGATGCGCCAGACGCCGCCGGAGATGAGGCTGATGCCGACGAGGATGCCGACGAAGCCGATCGAATCCTGCGGCCAGCGCGCCGCGATCAGGATCGCGACGACGACGGCCAGCGCGCCGTCGACCAGCACCCACCCCCAGCCCGGCTTGGGCTTCAGGCGGAATGCGAGCATGACGTTGGACGCGCCGGTCGCGAGCAGGAAGCCGCCGATCATCAGCGCCAGCGTCGCGATGCCGGCTCCCGGGAACAGCAGCATCAGGATGCCGAGCGCGAGGGTCGCCAGCGCCGAGACGATCTTCCAGCCGAAGCCGTCCTCGCCGCGCTGGTGGAACGCGTAGACGACCTCGACCACGCCCGCGAACACCAGCAGCCACGCCAGCAGCAGCACGAACGCCAGCGCCGCCGGCGCCGGCACCACGATCGCGACCGCGCCGGCGACGATCAGCAGCACGCCCCACACGGTGACCCAGAGGCCGGCCTTGCGTGCATCCGGTGCCGTCGCGTCCGCCATGGTGCTCTCCCCCCGTTGAAATGTGCCCGTATGCTAGTCGACCACCCCTGCGGTGGCAATGTCCTATCATCCCGGCATGGCCGCACTTCGCGGCGGCAGCGGGGACTGCGATGGGCGTTGCGCAACTGTTCGACCTCACGGGCAAGGTGGCGCTGGTGACGGGCGGCTCGCGGGGTATCGGCCTGCAGATGGCCGAGGCGCTGGGCGAGATGGGCGCGCGGGTGGCGCTGGTCGCGCGCAAGCAGGCCGAGCTCGACGCGGCGTGCGCGCACCTCGGGGCCCGGGCGATCGCCTGCCACGGCATCGCCGCCGACGTGACGCAGCCCGACGCACCCGCGCGCATCGTCGACGCGATCGACGCGCACTGGGGGCCGGTCGACATCCTCGTCAACAACGCCGGCACGAACTGGGGCGCGCCGGCCGAGGACTACACCGACGACGCGTGGCGCAAGGTCATGACGCTGAACCTCGACGCCGCGTTCCGGCTGACGCGCGAAGCGGCGCGCCGCGCGATGATCCCGCGCCGGACCGGCAAGGTCGTCAACATCGCGTCGATCTCCGGCATGTACGGCAACCCGCCGGCGTGGCAGATGGGCATGATCGCCTACAACGCGAGCAAGGGCGCGCTCATCAGCATGACGCGCGGGCTCGCCGCCGAGTGGGGCCGCCACGGCATCAACGTCAACGCGATCTGCCCGGGCTTCTTTCCGTCGAAGATGTCGCGCGCAGCGCTCGAGCGCATCGAACGCGACGTGCTCGCGATGACGCCGCTCGGCCGCCTCGGCGGTCCCGAGGACCTGAAGGGCGCCGTCGTGTTCCTCGCCTCCGAGGCGTCCCGCCACGTCACCGGGCAGGCGCTGGTCGTCGACGGCGGCTGCACGGTCGTCTAGGACGATGCATCCAGCGCACGTGCCGCGGCACGAGGCCCGCCGTCTTGGCCGGGGCCGTCGTGGCCATTGACGTGGACGAAGCCGCGAATCCCGGCGCGAAGCTGGTCGCGCCCGTCCACGCGATCGACGGCGAGCGCCTCGCCGCGTGGCTCGCCACGCACGTCGCGCCGTTCGCGGGCCCGCTCGCGATCCTCCAATACCAGGGGGGGCAGTCGAACCCCACGTACCGGATCACCGCCGGCCCCCGGCAGTACATCCTGCGCCGCAAGCCGCCGGGCAAGCTGCTGCCGTCCGCCCACGCGGTGGACCGCGAATACCGCGTGATGAAGGCGCTCGAAGGCACCGGCGTGCCGGTGCCGCGAATGGTCGCGCTGTGCGAAGACGAGTCCGTCGTCGGCACGGCGTTCTACCTGATGGACTACGTGCGAGGCCGCGTGCTGTGGGACCCGACGCTGCCCGGCATGGCGCCGGCCGCGCGCGCCGCCCACTACGACGAGCTGAACCGCGTGATCGCCGCGCTGCACGGCGTCGACTTCGCGGCGGTCGGCCTCGCGGACTTCGGCCGGCACGGCCAGTACGTCGAGCGGCAGGTCGCGCGCTGGTCGAAGCAGTACGCGGCGGCGGGCATCGACCCCATTCCCGCGATGGACCGGCTGCTCGAGTGGCTGCCGCGCCACCTGCCCGGCGACGACGAGACGACGATCGTCCACGGCGACTACCGCCTCGACAACGTGATCTTCCACCCGACCGAGCCGCGCGTGCTGGCCGTGCTCGACTGGGAGCTGTCCACGCTCGGGCATCCGCTGTCGGACTTTGCCTACCAGGTGATGGCGTGGCGGCTCACCCCCGCGCAGTTCCGGGGCATCGGCGGCTGCGACCTCGCCGCGCTCGGCATCCCCTCCGAGGCCGACTACGTGGCCGCGTATTGCCGGCGCACGGGCCGCACCGGCATCGCGCACTTCGAGTACTACCTGATCTTCAACATGTTCCGGATCGCCGCGATCCTGCACGGCGTGCTCGCCCGCGCCGTGCACGGCAACGCGGCGAGCCAGGACGCCGTGGACACCGGCAGCCGCGCGCGCGTCGTCGCCGACGTCGCGTGGGGCATGGCACAGCGACTCGACCGACAGGACTGACCATGGACTTCGAATACTCCGCGCGCACGCGCGACCTGCAGGCGCGTCTGACCCGATTCATGGACGCGCACGTCTATCCGGCGGAAGCGCCGTACGCGGCCGAGGTCGCCGCCAACCGCGCCAACGGCAATCCGTGGGTGGCGACGAAGGTCATGGAGGCGCTGAAGGCGAAGGCGCGCGCCGAGGGGCTGTGGAACCTGTTCCTGCCCGAGTCGGACCTGGGCGCGGGCCTCGCCAACCTCGAGTACGCGCCGCTGGCCGAGATCATGGGCCGCTCGTGGATCGCGCCGGAGACGTTCAACTGCAACGCCCCCGACACCGGCAACATGGAAGTCCTGGTCCGCTACGGCACGGCCGAGCAGAAGGAGCGCTGGCTGGCCCCGCTGCTCGCCGGCGAGATCCGCTCGGCGTTCGCGATGACCGAGCCGGACGTGGCGTCGTCCGACGCGACGAACATCGAGGCGTCGATCGTCCGCGACGGCGACCACTACGTGATCAACGGCCGCAAGTGGTGGACGACCGGCGGCACCGACCCGCGCTGCCGGATCCTCATCTTCATGGGCAAGACGGATCCCGCCAACCCCGACCGCCACCGGCAGCAGTCGATGATCCTCGTGCCGCTCGACACGCCGGGCGTCCGGCTGGTGCGCGCACTGCCCGTGTTCGGCTACGATGACGCCCCGCACGGCCACGGCGAGTTCGACTTCGTGAACGTGCGCGTGCCCGTCGCGAACATCCTGCTCGGCGAGGGCCGCGGCTTCGAGATCGCGCAGGGGCGGCTGGGGCCCGGACGCATCCACCACTGCATGCGGCTCATCGGCCAGGCCGAGCGGTCGCTCGAGATGATGTGCCGCCGGGCGGCGACGCGCGTCGCGTTCGGCCGTCCGATCGCCGACCAGACGGTGACGCAGGAGCGCATCGCCAACGCGCGGATCCTGATCGATCAGGCGCGGCTCCTCGTGCTGCACGCTGCCTGGAAGATGGACGTCGCGGGCAACAAGGCGGCGCGGAAGGAGATCGCGATGATCAAGGTGGCCGCACCCCTGATGGCCTGCCAGGTCATCGACTGGGCGATGCAGGCGCACGGCGGCGCCGGCGTCTGCGACGACTTCCAGCTCGCGTTCTTCTACGCGCAGGCACGTACGCTGCGCTTCGCCGACGGGCCCGACGAGGTGCACCGCAACCAGATCGCGCGGCTGGAACTCGCGGGGTACCGGCCGGCGAAGGGCTGAACGCTGCGCACGCGCCCCTCACCCCGGCCCTCTCCCCGTACCGGGGAGAGGGAGCCCCGTGGCACCGGCCTTCGCCAACACGCTCCCTCTCCCCGCGTGCGGGGAGAGGGCTGGGGTGAGGGGCCGGCGCCAGCCACTCAGCCCGCCGGCATCGCCCCACCCGTTCCGGCGCGCGGCGTGGCGCGTTCCGCCACCATGTCCTTGATCCGCTGGCAGCGAGCGACGATGTCGACCAGCACGCTGCCCGACCAGCCGAACGTGAAGAGGCCGGAGATCGCGATGATCGGCGCGACCATCTCCCAGCCGGCCGGCAGCACGAACGTGCCGTAGCCGACCGTCGTGTACGTGTTGCCGGCGAAGAAGCCGGCCGCGCGCCAGCTCGGCACCAGCCCGCCGTAGACGAGCGCCGCCGCCCACACGACGGTCTCGGTGAGGTGTAGCAGCAGGAGACCCAGCACGGACGTCGCCATCAGCAGGTCGACGCGCCAGATGCGCGGGCGCTGCATGATGAGCCGCGACCGCCGCGCGACGTGGTCGGTCACCGCGCGCACGCCGGTCGCGTGGACCAGCACGATGACGAGCAGCAGCGTGCCGCCGAACGCGACGTCGGCGGCCGGAATCGCCTCCGCGAGGTGCTGCAGGAACGGCAGCTGCACGAGGTCGGCCGGCACGCCGGCGATGCCGGCGGCGTCCCGCGACAGCGTGTTGCCGAGCGTGTCGGCGGACGGCGGGGCGGATTGGGCGACGACGAGCGGCTGCGGCATGGCGGCGGTTCCCGGCGGTGACGAACGAAGTCCGCATCATCGCCTGCCGGCGCGGGGCCGGGCAATCGCCGGCACCCGCGCAACGCGGCGCACCCGTGTCAGTGCTCGGGAATGCCGGCCTTGCGCAATCCGTCGCGGAAGTGCGCGGCGGCGGCCACGAAGTCCGGATGGTCGGTCGGGCCGAGGTCGCGGATGCGCGCGAGGCTGGCCTGCGGATATGCGTCGCGCGTGCGCTGCGCCCAGAGCGCGGCGTGCCCGCGGTCGTCGAGATTCGCGTAGGCGGCCGCCACGTGGGCGAGGATCACCCAGTAGTTCCACGCCGCCGCCGCGCGCTCGCACGCGACGACCGCGTCCCGGTCGCGCGCAAGCAGCTCGTAGGCGACGCACCGCCAGATGTCGACGTCGACGGTGTCAGCGCGCAGTGCGGCCGCACGATCCAGCACCGCCAGCGCCTCGTCGGCGCGCCCGACGAGGATGAGCAGGCTGGCACGCACGGCCAGCGAGTCGGCGCGCAGCGGGTCGAGGCGCAGCGCCTCGTCGCTGGCGGCGAGCGCGCCGGCCCAGTTCTTCTGCCAGTGCAGTGCGTACGCGCGCCAGTTCCAGGCGCGGGGATCCATCGGCGCAACGGTGACCGCCCGCTGCGACACCTCGCCGAAGCGGCGCACGATCATGACGCGCTCGGCGGGCTCGTTCTGCGCACGCCGCCACAGCACCCGCTGCAGGTTGAGCAGCGCAGGGACGAACCGCGGGTCGACGGCGAGCGCCCGCTCGAACAGCCGCTGTGCCTCCGCGTCCGATTCCACGGTGTCCGGCAGCAGCTCGGACTCGAGCACCAGTCGCCACGCTTCGCGCTGCGGCGCCGGCAACGACTGCGCCTCCTTGGACGTCGCCGCGAGGATCGCATCGCGAAGATCGTTGGCCAGCCGGGCGACGGCGTGGGTCGGGTCACCGGCGATCACCGCCCGCGCGCTCCACAGGTGAGCGCCGTCGACGCCGTCGGCCAGGTCGATGGCGAGTTCCGAAGCACCGTTGCGTTCGCGCACGGCGCCGGTCACGACGTAACGGACGTTGAGCTCGGTGCCGACGCGGCGCGGGTCCTGTACGCCGCCGCGGTAGCGCGCGGCGAGCCCGCCCGCCGTCACGAGCCCGTCGCGCAGCGCGCGGCTGGCCGCCACGGTGAACTCGTCGGTCAGCGTGGCCGCAAGCTCGGCGGAAGCCGGCGTCCCCGCGGGCGCCAACGGCAGGACCGCGATCGACCGGAACGGCCGCGCCTGGCCGGCGGCAACCGCTGACGCCGGCGACGGCGGATGCGCGGCGGCCCGGTAGAACTCCCACAGCCCGGCCACGCCGCCCAGCAGGTGCCCGACGATGCCGATCACGCCGGCGGCAATCGCCGCGACGGCCGCCACGCGCCCCCAGCGCCGGCGGATGAACGCCAGCCACACGCGCTGACGGCGCCCGAGCGGCCAGCGCCGGGCCACGGCCCGCGGATCGTCGGGTGCTGCGTCGTCGCCCATCGCGCACTCCCCGCACGCGGGAGCGAGGCGCCCGCGCGCCGATCACTATAGGACGATCGCCGGACGGCGCCAACCACGGGCGGGGAGGACGACGACTACCGCAGGTCGGGCCACGCGCGCGCGAGGATCGCCGCGAAATCGGTGCGGGCGTCGAGTCGGCCGAACGCGCCGCCCGCGTAGCCGGCGGCGTCGAAGCGCGACGCGCAGAACGCGTCGGCCACGAAATCCGGCGCGAAGCGCGCGAGCAGCGCGCCCTGTACGGCCAGCGCGATCTGCTGGGTCAGACCGCGCGCACCGGCTTCGTCGCCGACGGCGCCGGCAAGGTCGCGCTCCAGCCGCGCGAGGTGCGCGTCGAGGTGGCCGTTGCGGCCGCGCGCCGGCGCCCATTCGGCGACGAGCGCGTCCGCACAGCGCGCGTCGCGGGAGAGCGCGCGCAGCACGTCGAGGCCCATGACGTTGCCCGACCCTTCCCAGATCGAGTTGAGCGGCATCTGCCGGTACGTGCGCGCAAGCGGGCCGTCCTCGACGTAGCCGTTGCCGCCCAGCACCTCCATCGCCTCCGCGCCCACCCCGCGACCGCGCTTGCAGATCCAGTGCTTGGCCGCCGGCGTGAGCACGCGCCGCAGCAGTGCCTCCTCTTCCTCGTGATGGCGGTCGAACGCGCGCGCGAGCCGCAGCGCCAGCGCGGTTGCCGCCTCGGACTCGAGCGCCAGGTCCGCGAGCACGTTGCGCATCAGCGGCTGATCGGCGAGCCGGCGGCCGAAGGCCTCGCGGTGCCGCGCGTGGTGCAGCGCCTGCGTCACCGCGCCGCGGATCAGCCCCGCGCTGCCGAGCGCACAGTCGAGCCGGCAGGAGGTCCCCATCTCTAGGATCGTCGGGATGCCTCGTCCTTCCTCGCCGACGAGCTGCCCGTGCGCGTCCCAGAACTCGACCTCGGAACTCGCGTTCGAGCGGTGCCCAGCTTGTCCTTGAGGCGCTGGATGCGGATGTCGTTCACGCTGCCGTCCGGCTGGAAGCGCGGCAGCAGGAAGCAGGACGGGCCCGCGGGCGCCTGCGCGAGGATCAGGAACGCGTCGCACATCGGTGCGGACAGGAACCACTTGTGCCCGACGATCCGCCAGGCACGGCCGCCCGCGGGCTCGGCGCGCGTCGTGTTCGTGCGCACGTCGGAGCCGCCCTGCTTCTCGGTCATGCCCATGCCGAGCGTGACGCCGGTCTTCTGGCCGGCCGGCAGGAAACGCGGGTCGTACTCAGGCGAGAAGATCCGCGGCAGCCACTGCGGCGCGAGCGCGGCGTCGCGCGCGAGCGGCGGCACGCACGCATAGGTCATCGTCGTCGGGCACAGCGTGCCGTCCTCCACCTGCGCGAACATCACGTAGAGCGCCGCGCGGCGCACGTGCGCGCCGGGCACCGGGTCGGCCCAGGGCCCGGCCGCCGCGCCGTGGCGCTTCAGGTACGCCATGAGCTCGTGGTAGGCCGGGTGGAACTCGACCGTGTCGAGGCGCCGTCCCGTCGGGTCGAAGACCCTGAGCGTCGGCGCCACGCGGTTCGCCTGTTCGGCCCACTGCTGCATCCGGGTGGAGCCCAGTTCCGCGCCGCGCGCGGCGAGCCAGGCGACGGAGTCCGCGGCTCCGTCGCGTGCAACAGCGTCGCGCAGCGCGGCGTCGGACGCGTACAGGTTGTGTCCGGAGAGCACCGGCACCTGGTTCGCGACTTCGTGCGTGGCGGTGAGCAGCGGATGCGGTGCGTTCACGGCGGTGCTCCTGTGCGGCCGCGCCGATCGTTGCGCGCGGCGCATCCGCGAGTCTAGTCCACGGGTAGAATCGAAGGCATGTCAGCGGAGGAAGTCATGGCACGCAAAGTCTTCGTCGCCGGCGTCGGGATGATCCCGTTCGCCAAGCCGGGCGCCTCCGCCCCCTACCCCGCCATGGCGGCGTCGGCGGCGCGGGCCGCGCTCGACGACGCCCGCGTCCCCTACGGCGCCGTCGGGCAGGCGTACGCCGGGTACGTCTACGGCGACTCGACGGCGGGCCAGCGCGCGCTCTACGACGTCGGGATGACCGGAATCCCGATCGTCAACGTCAACAACAACTGCTCGACCGGCTCCACGGCGCTCTGGCTCGCCCGGCAGGCCGTCGCGGCGGGCGCGGCCGAGTGCGCGCTCGCGGTGGGGTTCGAGCAGATGGCGCCGGGCGCGATCACCACGATGTTCAACGACCGGCCGACGCCCTTCGAGCGCTTCAACGACGAGACCGACGCGCTGGTCGGCATGCCGGACGTGCCGCTGGCACTGCGCTACTTCGGCGGCGCCGGGCTCGCGCACATGAGGAAGTACGGCACGAAGCTCGAGACGTTCGCGAAGATCCGCGCCAAGGCGAGCCGGCACGCGGCGCGCAACCCGCTGGCGCTCTTCCGCAAGGAAGTCACCGCCGACGACGTCATGGCGTCGCCGGCGCTGATTCCCGGCGTCATGACGCGGCTGATGGCGTGCCCGCCCACGTGCGGTGCGGCGGCGGCGGTCCTCGTGTCCGAGGCGTTCGCCGACCGCCACGGCCTCGCGAAGGCCGTGTGGATCGCCGCGCAGGCGATGACCACCGACACCGAGTCGACCTTCGCCACGCACGACATGATGCGCGTCGTCGGCTACGACATGGCGCGCGCGGCGGCCCGGCAGGTGTACGAGGCGGCCGGTATCGGCCCCGCCGACGTCGACGTCGTCGAGCTGCACGACTGCTTCGCGCAGAACGAGCTCATCACGTACGAGGCGCTCGGGCTGTGCGGCGAAGGCGAGGCCGAGCGGTTCGTGGCGGCCGGCGACAACACGTACGGCGGCCGCGTCGTCACCAACCCGTCGGGCGGCCTGCTGTCGAAGGGCCACCCGCTCGGTGCCACGGGACTCGCGCAGTGCTACGAGCTCACGCACCAGCTGCGCGGCACCGCGGACGCCCGCCAGGTCGAGGGGGCGCGGATCGCGCTGCAGCACAACCTCGGGCTGGGCGGCGCCTGCGTGACGACGCTCTACCGCGCGGCGTGACGCCGTGACCGCCGTCCCGGCACCGGCGAGCCCGTACGTGTCGCCGTGGATGACCGGCGAGCTCGCGATCTTCCGCGACGCCGTGCGCCGGTTCGTCGCGGCCGAGCTGGCGCCGCACGAGGCGCGCTGGGAGGCGCAGCAGCACGTCGACCGCGACGCGTGGCGCCGCGCCGGCGCGATGGGACTGCTGCTGACGGACATTCCGGAGACCTACGGCGGTGCCGGCGGCGACTTCGCGCACGAGTGCGTGGTCTTCGAGGAGCTGCAGCGCGCGAACGTCACGAGCTTCGGCAAGCACGTGCACAGCATCGTCGCGCACTACGTGCTCGCCTACGGGACCGAGGCGCAGAAGCGCCGGTGGCTGCCGACGATGGCGGCCGGCGAGCTGATCGCCGCCATCGCGATGACCGAGCCGGGCGCGGGCTCCGACCTCAAGGGCATCCGCACGCGCGCCGTGCGCGACGGCGCCGACTACGTGATCAACGGCGCCAAGACGTTCATCTCCAACGGGTACCTCGCCGACCTCGTCTGCGTCGTCGCGAAGACGGACCCCGCCGCAGGGTCGCGCGGCATCTCGCTGCTGATGGTCGAAACGCGCGACCGGCCGGGATTCCGCAGCGGGCGCATCCTCGACAAGATCGGGCAGAAGGGACAGGACACCGCGGAGCTCTTCTTCGACGACGTCCGGGTGCCGGCCGGCCACCTGCTGGGCGAGGAAGAAGGCCGCGGGCTGCACCAGCTGATGGCGCAGCTGCCGTGGGAGCGGACGATCGTCGCGGTGGCCGCGGTCGCGGCCATCGAGCTCGCCGTCGAGCTGACCGTCGCCTACGTGAAGGAGCGCGAGGCATTCGGCCAGAAGCTCTTCGACCTGCAGAACACGCGGTTCGCGCTCGCCGAGTGCGCCACCGCGGCGCGCGTCGCGCGCGTGTTCGTCGACGACTGCATCGCCCGCGTGCAGGCCGGCACGCTGGACGCGGCAACGGCGTCGATGGCGAAGTGGTGGACCACCGAGCAGCAGTGCGCGGTCGCCGACCGCTGCCTGCAGCTCTTCGGCGGCTACGGCTACATGCGCGAGTACCCGATCGCCAAGCTCTGGGCCGACGCCCGCGTGCAGAAGATCTACGGTGGCGCCAACGAGATCATGAAGGAGCTCGTCGCGCGGTCGCTGTGAGGCGTCGCTGGAGTCGGCCCCTTCAACGCATCGTTCCCGCTCCGGATCGCCGCGAGGGTCAGACCCTTGGACGCATCGTACTCGCTCCGGATCGCGCAGAACGTGCCGCATCGATCCGGCACGTACAGGGTCTGACCCTACTTCGTCGCCGGAATCTGACCCTCGTCGACTCGCGGCAGCGGGTCAGACCCCGCCCGCGCCGGTCCGATTTGCGCAGTCGTGCCGGCGGCCGCGCCATCGCGATGCGCTCGAGGGTCTGACCCTTTCGGACGAGGGTCTGACCCCGAGCAACCCGCGGCGCCGCCTGACATCTGGCATACTCGCGGCTGCCGCCGGCCCCTGCCGCCGGCGCGCCGCCACGATGAACGAACCCGCCCCGATGGACCGGTTGGGCCGCTACCAGATTCGCGAGATCATCGGCGAAGGCGCGATGGCGTGCGTGTACAAGGCGTACGACCCGGAGATCAACCGCGCGCTCGCGATCAAGCTGCTGAAGGCCCAGTTGCGCCTCGACGGCGAGTACCGCAACCGCTTCCTGCGCGAGGCCAAGGGCGCCGGCGTGCTGTCGCACCCGAACATCGTCACGGTGTTCGACGTCGGCGAGGACCAGGGCCACCCGTACATCGCGATGGAGCTGGTCGAGGGGCAGACGCTCGCCGAGGAGCTGAAGGCGCGCAAGGCCATTTCGACGAAGGACATCGTCGAGATCGGCATCCAGCTCGCGCGCGCGCTCGACTACGCGCACAAGAAGGGGATCGTGCACCGCGACGTGAAGCCGGGCAACATCATGCGCCTCACGGACACCAACACGATCAAGGTGGCGGACTTCGGCATCTGCCGGATCGACGGCAGCGACACCGCCGACGCCACGCAGCAGACGCAGATCGGCAACGTGCTGGGCACGCCGCACTACATGTCGCCCGAGCAGGTCGTCGGCGAGAAGGTCGACTCGCGCTCGGACCTGTTCTCGGCGGGTGTCGTGCTGTACCAGCTGCTCACCGGGCACCTGCCGTTCGAGGGCGACACGCTGATCAGCGTCGCCTACAAGATCACCAAGACCGACCCGCCGTCGCTCGACAAGGTGCGCGGCGACCTGCCGCTGTCGCTGCGCCGGATCATCGAGCGCGCGCTAAAGAAGCAGCCGGAGAAGCGCTTCCAGAGCGGCGAGGAGTTCGCGCAGGCGCTGGTCGGCGTCGCGCGCGAACTCGCCGAGGAAGGCCAGAAGCAGGGGCGGCGCGGGATTCCGCTGGCCGTGCGCTGGGCGGCGACGATGGCCGCCGTCGTCGCCGTCACGATGACGCTGACCGCCACGGTGCTCTACAAGCAGCAGTACGCGGCGATGATGGACCAGGTGAAGGACTACGGCGGCTCGCTCGCCAAGTTCACCGCGACGCAGAACGCCGTGCCGCTGCTGTCCGAGGACTGGGCGGCGATGGACGTGTTCGTGCAGGAGGCGCTCGGGCGGCAGGAGAACTTCAGCTACATGACGGTGGTCGACCACGAGGGCACCGTGCGGGCGAGCAACGTGGCGGCGCAGGTCAACCAGAAGTACGCCGCACCGGGGGCGGCCACCGGCGTCACGTCGAAGGACCCGGGCGTGGCCGTGCAGAGCCACCGGATCGGCGACGGGCGGCAGGTGCTCGACTTCGCCGCGCCCGTGCTCTTCCAGGGCAAGACGATCGGCACCGTGCACCTCGGCATCTACGAGGCGCCGCTGACCGCCGTCGCCAACCTCGTGCTGGTCCTGCTCGCGATCCTCACCGTGGTGACCGTGGCCGCGGTGGCCGGCGGCACCTACCTGCTCGCGCAGCGGCTGGCGCAGCCGATCCGCGTGCTGCGCAATTCGCTGCAGGAACTCGCCAACGGCCGCTACGACTATCGGATCGCCGAGGCGCGCAGCGACGAGTTCGGCGAGCTCTACGCGGAATTCGACCGCACGGCCGCCGCGCTCGACAAGCGGCACGAAGGCACGGCGCGCGCCGCCGCGCCCGGGACCGATGCCCCCGCGCCTGCGCAGTGACCGCCGGCCCCTGCTGACGGCGCTGGCGGCGCTCGCGCTGCTGGTCGCCGGATGCGCGACGCCGCCGCCGGCGCCCGCACCGGAGACGCCGGCCGTCGAGGCACCGCCGGTGGCGGGTCCCGTGCTCAACCGCGACGGGGACTTCGCGATCGTCGTCACCCGCGCGGGCGACACGTACGCGGCGCTCGCCGAGCGTTACCTCGGAGATGCCGCGCTCGCGTGGCGGATCTCGGAATTCAACGACACCGCGACGCTGCGGCCGGGCCAGACGGTCGTCGTGCCGCTGACCGAACGCAACCCGATCGGCGTCCGCGCGTCCGGCGTGCAGACGGTGCCGATCCTCTGCTACCACCGGTTCGGACCCCGCGCGTCCAAGCTCAACGTCACGCCGGCAGCGTTCGACGCGCAGATGGACTACCTCGCGCGCAACGGCTACACGGTGATTCCGCTTCGCCGCCTTGCGCGCTTCCTCGAAGGCAGGGAGGGCTTGCCGGAGAAGTCGGTCGCGATCACGATCGACGACGGCTATCGCTCGACGTTCGAGATCGCCTGGCCGATCCTGCGCCGGCACGGGTTTCCGGCGACCGTCTTCCTCTATTCGGATTTCGTCGGCGCCTCCGATGCGATGACGTGGGCGCAGATGAAGGAGATGACCGCGGGCGGCCTGATCGAGATCCAGCCGCACTCGAAGTCGCACGCCAACCTGACGCTGCGGCTGGCGGGCGAGACCGACGCGCGCTACCGCGAGCGGATCCGGCGCGAGCTCGAGGCCCCGGCCACGGCGATCAGGGATCGCCTGGCCGCCCCCACGTTCACGTTCGCGTACCCTTACGGCGACGTCAACGAGCTCGTGGCGGATCTGCTCACGGGCCAGCGCGTCGCACTCGGGGTCACGGTCACGCCGGGCGGCAATCCGTTCTACGCGTATCCGCTCATGCTCCGCCGCACGATGGTCTTCGGGAACGAGGACATGGACGCCTTCCGCGCGAAGCTCGTCACGTTCGTGCGCGCGGCCCCGCGCTAGGCCCGCGATGGAGGCGAAGCCCGCCCGCCCGCTGCCGCTACTGCTCGCGCTCCTCGCCGGCTGCGCGCAGGTTCCGCCCGCGCCGCCGCCGGCGGACCCGCCGCCGCCGGTACGTGCGGTTGCCCAGGACCCCGGGCGGGCCGACGCGATCGCGAAGCACCGCAGGCTCGCCGAAGCCGCACGCAAGTCGGGCGACCTTGCGGCGGCGGCGACGCACCTGCAGATCCTCACGCTGCTCGAGCCGGCCAACGACGGCTGGTCACGCGACCTGGCCGCGGTCCGCGCGGCGATCGCGCGTGACGCCAGGGCCGAGGTGCAGGCGGGGCAAACGGCGCTCGCGGCCGGCGACCTCGAGCGCGCGAGCCGGGCGATGCTGCGCGCGCTGGCCCTCGACCCCGCCGACGCCGAAGCGCAGAAGGCGCTGCGCGAGATCGACCGGCGACGCTTCACCCGCATCCAGGCCGACCGCTCCGCCCGCGCGCTCAACCTCCAGGACCAGGTGGCCACGGCAGCCGCGCAACGTGCGCAGGCAGGCCGCAACGACGCCGGCGACGGCTACGACGTCGAGCAGGCGATCGAGCTGTTCCGCGCCGGCGACACCGCCGGCGGCCTGCGCGAGTTCAAGGCGTACGTCGACGCCAACCCCGGCAACCGCGTGGTGCGCCAGCGCATTGCCGGCGTGGTCGCGGACCGCGCGCGCGAACTGGAGAACCAGGGCCAGCGCGAGCAGGCGCTCAATCTCTACGAGCAGGCGACGGCGCTGCGCGGCGACACCGCCGGCCCGTGGGCGGCGCGCGTGCCGCCGCTGAAGAAGGCGCTGTCGCAGGAGTACTTCGAGAAAGGGTCGCGGGTGTTCCGGTCGGACCTCGCGCAGGCGATCGCCTACTTCGAGGCGAGCCTGCGCTACGATCCTGCCAACGCGCAGTCCGCGGCGAAGCTGCGCGAGGCGAAGGTCGCGCGCGACAAGCTCGGCCGGATCAACTGACGCGCGCAGTGCGCGCGGACGCCGTTACTTCGCGCCGAACTTCTCGTTGAGCCGCTTGCGCAGGTCGATCGCGCGCTCGCGCTCGAGCTTCGCCTTCTGGTTGCCCGGTTCCAGCGCCAGCACGCGGTCCCACTTGCCGATCGCCTCGTCGAGGTTCTGCCGCTGGAAGGCCTGCGTGGCCTCGCGCTCGTAGCGGCGCGCGAGTGCCTGCCGCGTCGCGTCCCGCTGCAGGACCGCGTCGCGGTTGCCCGGATCGCGCAACGCCGCCTCGCGAAACGCGTCGTAGGCTCCTTCGAGGTTGCCCGCCTTCTGCAGTTCGGTGCCCTGCTGCATCAACGCCATCGCGGCGTTGCGCGGCGTCGCCACTTCCGGCGCGGCGGCCTTGGCGGCTTCGTCGGTCGCGTCGGCCGGCGGCGCGGCGGGCTTCGGGGTTGCGGCGACCTGGCCGCGCCCGGGCACCTTGATCACCTGCCCGGCGGCCAGCTTGCTCGGATTGCCGATGTCGTTGTACCGGGCGAGGATGTGGAACTTGTAGCGGTCGCCCAGGTACTGCTGCGCGATCTTCGACAGCGAGTCGTCACGCTGGACCGTGTAGCGGAAGAACACGGTCCCAAGCTCCTTCTGCGGATCCGCCTTGATCTGGTCCATCATCTTCTTCGCGAGGTCGCTGCCCGGGTCGAGCGCCAGCGACTGCTCGAGCATGCGCTGGGCGGCGGCCTCCTCGCCGTTCTGCAGCTGCGTGATGGCGTCGATCGTCAGCTTTTGCGCCTGCGCGCGCTTTTCCGCCGGCGTGAGCTGCGGCTCCGGCGGCGGCGCGGGCTTCGGCGGCTCCGGGGCCACCACCACGGGCGGCGGCGCCGGCGGGGGCTCGGGCTTGGGCGCGGGTTCGGGCGCAGCACACGCGGCCAGCAGCAGCGCCACGGCAATGCCCACCCGGCGCATGCGTAGGGAAGGCGCGTGATCGGCGTTCATGTCGTCCTTCGCAGTTCTCGATATGCCATGCTGCCAGAAGGGAACAGGCCGCGAAAGGGGAATATTGCACTGCAAATGCACCGAACATCAACCGGAATCGCCGTCGCGCCGCCGGCGGCGGAGCGCCGCCGCGCCGCGCGCGACTCGCCCGCCCCCCGTCACCGCCGGGTACCAGCCCCGACGGGACGAGCGCGGCGCCTCAGCCTGCCGCGGTCGTCGTCCGGCACCACACCGCGACCGCCGAGAAGTTGTCCTGCCCTTCCCGCCCGCGCGCGACCACCTCGCGCTCCATCGCACGCAGCCAGTCCGCCGGCGACGCCGCGCCGGCGAGCGCCGCGGCCATCGCGGCCTCGTCGACGTACTCCCAGAACCCGTCCGTGCACAGCAGGAACACGTCGCCGTCCTGCAGCGGGAACGGGGCGTCGGCGATCGCCGCGACGAAGTCCTCGTCGTGGCCGAGCGCGGCGAACAGGCGGCTGCGCTGCTCGGACTCGCGCAGCGCGCTCTGTCCGAGGTAGCCGGCGTCGACCATCTTCTGGACGACGCTGTGGTCCTTGGTCTGCGCGACGACGCGCCCGCCACGGAAGCAGTAGAGCCGCGTGTCGCCGACGTGGCCCCAGGCGGCGGTACGGTGCACGGTGTCGATTGCGAGCACCGTGGCGGTGGCGCGCATCGCGGCCGTCCGCCCGTCGGTCCGCTGCGCCGCGACGATCGCGTCGTGCGCGGCGCGCAGCGCCGCGTCGATGGCCGCGCCCGTGCATACGGGCGCGTCCTGGAAAGCGCCAAGGATCATCCGCACGGCGAGCTTGGACGCGACGTCTCCGCCGCCGTGGCCGCCCGCCCCGTCGCTGACCACGCAGAACGAGCCGCCGCCGCCGGTCCAGAAACCGCAGGCGTCCTCATTGCGCTCCCGCCCGCCGGGATTGGACAGCACCGAGACCTCGATCTGCATGCGTCGGCGCGTGCGGCTACGCGGGGTCCGACGCCTGGCCGCCGGCCGCCTGCGGCTTCGTCTTCGCGTGGTAAGCGCGCAGGAACTCCTCGCCGAACAGGAAGTGGAAGTCCGTCTCGGCCTCGCGCGAGATCTCCCCGTAGAGCGCCTCGTAGTGGCTCCACAGCTTCGCCTTGTGCGTCATCGGGAGCAGCGAACCGCCTTCGTCGCTCGCGGCGAGCCGCTCCTCGAGCTTCGCCGGGTCGAAACGGGCGAGCACGGCGGCGAGCGCCGCGCGCATGCCGGCGACGAATCCGTCCTGGTGCGTGCGCAGGCTTTCGCGGGCGTCGGCAAGGCTGCGCAGCGGCGGCATGAAGGGCGAGCCGCTCCTCGAGCTTCGCCGGGTCGAAGCGGGCGAGCACCGCCGCGAGCGCCGCCCGCATGCCGGCCACGAAGCCGTCCTGGTGCGTGCGCAGGCTCTCGCGGGCGTCGGCGAGGCTGCGCAGCGGCGGCAGGAAGCCCTGCCCGCGCGGCACCAGGAGGTGCGTGAGCGCGGCCTCGAGACCAGGCGCGAACTTGAGCGGATTGTTGTCGTGCGACATGACGATGGTCGCATCGGCCCGCACCTCGCGCTTGGCGTGCGCGCGCGCGGCGAGCAGGTCAAGGAGCCCGCGCATCGTCTCGCGCATCACGGCGCCCAGCTCTTCCATGCGCTCGGGTGTCAGGCCGCCCGGCACTTCGATGTCGCGCACGCCGGCGCCGCGCAGCAGCGCGGCCAGCAGCTCGTCGGCGCCCTCGGCGGCACGCGGCGGCGGCGGTGCCGCCGCGGGTGCCGCCGCCGCTGCCGCCGCGGTCGCGGCCGGCGGCACGGGCGGTGCGGCCGCCGCATCCGGCCCCGGCGACGGCACGATCACCGTGGCGATTCGGTCCTGCGGCACCGCCTTGCCGTCCTCCGACCACGAGAGGAACGTCCCCTCGCGCAGGATCGTCGTCGTGTCGTCGCCCGCCGCGGCGGCCCCGGCCGGCACGCCGCCCTCGACGCACAGCGCGTAGCCGGCGATGCGCACGTCGTCGCCGGCCGCGAGCGGCTGCTCATGGCCGCGGCCGACCGGCCGGCCGTTGACGATCACGGCGACCGTCGAGCCCTGGTCGCGCACGACGAAGCGGCCGCCCTTGCACTCGACCACCGCGTGCGTGCGCGAGATGATGCGGTCCGGGTCCGGCAGCAGCAGCGTGCTGTCGGCCGAGCGGCCGATGGTGCCGCCGGCCTCGCCGAACTCGGCGCGGATCGGCGGGTCGACGGGCTGGTCCTTGTAGCTGACGACTTTGATGGTGAGCATCGACGGCGGGCGTGGGGTGGAGCGTGGCGGGTGCGCGCGGCGGCGCCCGGAGCGCCGCGGTCGGCGGGCAGAGGATGCGTGCGCCGCGCGGGCGCGTCAAGGGCCCGCGCCACGGGCGATGCTGGCAGAATGCGCACTGCCAACGCATCCGGAAGCCAGGAACCCACGATGACGGACCACGGCGCGACTGCCGCAGAGGGCAACGGCGGATTCGCCGAGCTTGCACGCGAGGCCGGCGCCGGCGTTTCGGCCGCCTTCGTCCTCGTCGCAATGATGCTGCCGCTGGGCCTGATCGCGTTCGCGCCGCTGGGCGAGTACGCGGTGGAGGCGGGACTGACGGCTGCCTTCGCCTGCGCGATCTTCGGCAACGTCACCGCGCTCGTGCTGTCCGGCGCGCTGCTGCCCAACGAGGTCCCGCGCGCGTCGTCGGTCTTCCTGTTCGCCGCCTTCGTCCTGCGCCTCTCCGGCGACGCGCAGCTGCGCGCGTCGCCGTCGCACGGCGTCGTCGAGATCCTGTTCCTCGCGGCGCTGTGCCTGGCACTGACCGGCGTGATCCAGGTGACGTTCGGCATGCTGCGCCTCGGCAACATCGCGCGCTTCGTCCCGTACCCGGTCGTCGCCGGCCTGATGACCGGGCTCGCGATCTCGCTCGTCATCTACGAGCTGCCCGAGGTGCTGGGCACGCACGGCGGCGGCGGCCACGGCGCGGAAGGCGCGGGCGGCGGCGACGCCCACCACGGCATCAACGGCTGGACGCTGCTCGTCGGCCTCGTCACGATCGTCGGCTTCGTCTTCGTGCGCCGGCGCTGGCCGGCGCTGCCGTCGAAGCTCATCGGCCTCGCCGCGGGCACCGCCGTCGCGGCCGTCGTCACGTACGTCGCGCACGGCGACGTCGGGCCGCGCGTGCCGTCCCTCGGCAAGCTGCCGCTACCCGACGCGCTGCTGCCGGTGCTGTCGGGGGACGGGGTCGCGCTGGCGCTGCGCTTCGGCTACGACCTCCTCGTCACCGCGCTGGCCATCGCCGTCGTCGGCTCGCTCGACAGCCTGCTGGCCGCCGTCGGCGAGGCGGACGGCCCGCTCGACACCGCGCACCACCCGAACCGGCTGCTGGTCGCGCTGGGCTGCGGCAACCTGGTGTCGTCGCTGTTCGGCGGCGTGCCGGTCGCGTACTCGTCGCACCACGCGCTGCAGGTGCACCACGGCGGCGGCCGCAAGCTGGTGTCGAGCTTCGCCACGACCGCCACGCTGGTGCTGCTGCTGCTCTACGGCGCGCCGCTGCTGCACCTGATCCCGATCGCCGCGCTGTCGGCGATGATGCTGGTGATCGCCGTCGGCCTCATCGACCGCTGGGCCGGCGCGACCATCGACCGCGTGCGGCGCGGACAGTACGACAGCGAGCTCATCGTCAACATCGCGCTCGTCGTGCTGGTGGCCGGCGTCACCATCGTCTTCGGCCTCGTCGCGGCGGTGATCACCGGGCTCATCCTGTCGATGGGGCTGTTCCTCGCGGTGATGAACCGCTCGCTGATCCGGTCGGTGCGCACCGGCGCCACGCGCGGGTCGCGCCGCGTCTATCCGCCCGAGCAGGCGAGCCTGCTGCGCGTCGAGGGCCACCGGATCAAGCTGGTCGAGCTGGACGGCGCGATCTTCTTCGGCACGGCCGATCGGCTCGCGTTCGAGGCGATGCGCGCCGCCGAGGGCGCGCAGTACCTGATCCTCGACCTGCGCCGGGTCACGATGATCGATGCATCGGGCGCGCTGATGCTGGCGAAGCTGAAGCGCCTGCTGCAGGAGCGCGGGGTCACGCTGCTGCTCGCGCACATCAGCGCGACCAGTCGCCTGGGCCGCGCGATCCAGGGCGCCGGCGTCTTCATGCAGCGGCACCACACCGACTGGTTCGACGATGCCGACCGTGCGCTCGAGTGGGCGGAGCGCGAGCTGCTCGCGGCGGCGCGCGTGGCCAGCCCCGGGCAGGAGCTCGCGATCGGCGAGTTCGCGCTGCTCGAGGGCCTCACGCCCGACGAGCTGCAGTTCATGAAGCCCTACCTCGACCGGCAGCTCTTTCCCGCGCAGGCGGCGCTCTATCACGAGGGGCAGCAGGGGGACCGGCTGTACCTGCTGGCGAAGGGCGCCGTCAGCGTCGTCGCCGAGGACCCGGAAGCCCGCGGCCGCAACCGGCGCATCGTCACGCTCGCCCCCGGGGTGATCTTCGGCGAGTCGGCGATGATCGAGGGCGGCGTGCGCTCGGTCACGGCGATCGCCGAGACCGAGGTCGTCACCTACAGCCTCTCGCGGGCCAACCTCGACGCCGTCCGCGCGCGCGCGCCCGACCTCTACCGGCGCCTCGTGCTCAACATGCTGAACCACATGTCGGGGCTGCTCCGGATGACCACCGGCATCCTCCGCGACACGAGCGAGTCGGTGGAGTAACGCGCCCCCGCGGCGCGCGACCCGCTACGGCCTGGTGCCGGGCGCCCCCTGCCCCGTCGCGTACGCGCGGCGGAACTCGCGCTCGAAGACCGACCAGAAGTCGTCCTGCGCTTCCTTGGCGGTGTCCTCGTACGTGTCGAGCAGCAGCTCCCACTGCCGCGCCTTGCGGTTCGCGGGCATGAACCGGTCGAGGGCACCGCCTTCGACGCGCTGGTCGAAGGACTCCGGGCGAAAGCGCTCGAGCAGGCTCGCGAGCGCGGCCTCGATGCCCGCGGCGAGCCCGCGGTCGTGCGCGCGCAGGTCGTCGTACGCGTCGGTCACCGCGCGCACCGGACCCATCAGGTCGGAGCGCTCCGGCGCGAGCAGGTGACGCAGCGCCACGTCCACGTCCCACGCCGCCTTCAGCGGATTGACGGCACGGGGGCCGATGATGGTCATCTCGGCGTGGATGCTGCTCTTGGCCTGCGCGCGCAGCCGCAGCATCTCGACCGTGCACGCGGTCATTTCGCGCAGCAGGCGGCCCAACTCCTCCATCAGCGCCGCATCGAGGCCGCGCGGCAACTCCAGCTGCGGCGTCCCGAGCCCCGCGAGCAGCGCCTGCTGCAAGGCGCGTGCACGCTCGTCGTCGTGGGCGGAGGCGGATGCGGACGTGGGCTCGGTGGACATGGCGTTGCGCGTGCCTGCGGAGTCGGGGTCGAGTCTACGCGAACTCGCCGCGGCGCGGAACGGCGCACCGGGCGAACGTCGCGCTGCACGCCTCGGCTCGGCGAGCGCCTCCGCCGTCGGGACGCTACGTCGGGCGGACACGCCTGCCGCCGGGCTCGCGTCCCCCTGCGTTTAACGGACGCGGCGGACGCCGCTCCGCACGATGGCACACTAGCACTCCCGCGTCCGCGCTCGAGCCGCACCGCGCCGCGCCCTCCGGAACCGCGCCATGACCGCCACGCCCCCGTCGCCCGCCATTCCCGCCACCCTCGTGCCCGGCGACGGCATCGGGCCGGAGATCACCGACGCGGTCGTCGCAGTCCTCGAAGCCGCCGGCGCGCCGTTCGCCTGGGACGTCCAGCAGGGCGGGATGGCGGCGATCGCCGCGTGCGGCGACCCGCTGCCGCCGGCGCTGCTCGACAGCATCCGGCGCACGCGGCTCGCACTCAAGGGACCGCTGACCACGCCCGTCGGCGGCGGCTTCCGCTCGGTCAACGTCAGGCTGCGCGAGGAGTTCAAGCTCTACGCCAACGTGCGCCCGGCCCGCACGCTGATCCCCGGCGGCCGCTACGACGACATCGACATCGTGCTGGTCCGCGAGAACCTCGAGGGCCTGTACGTCGGCTTCGAGCACTACATCCCGATCGACGGCGACCCGCAGGCGGCCGCGATCTCGTCCGGGGTCAACACCCGCGCGGGCTCGCGGCGGATCGCCGAGTTCGCGTTCGACTACGCGGTGCGCAACGGCCGGAAGAAGGTCACGATCGTGCACAAGGCGAACGTGCTGAAGGCGCTCACCGGGATCTTCCTCGAGGCGGCGAAGGAGGTCGCCGGGCGGTACGAGGGGCGCGTGTCCGTCGACGACCGCATCGTCGACGCGTGCGCGATGCAGCTCGTGCTCGACCCGTGGCGGTTCGACGTGATCGTGACGACCAACCTGTTCGGCGACATCCTGTCCGACGAGATCGCCGGCCTCGTCGGCGGGCTGGGCATGGCCCCGGGTGCGAACATCGGCGAGGACGCCGCGATTTTCGAGGCCGTGCACGGCTCCGCGCCGGACATCGCCGGCCGGGGCATCGCCAATCCGCTGGCCCTGCTGCTGGCGGCGGCGATGATGCTCGACCACGTCGGCCACGGAGCGACCGCGACCCGCATCCGCGCCGCGATCGACGGCGTGCTGGTCGGGGACGGCGTGCGCACCGGCGACCTGGGCGGCCGCGCGACGACGCGCGAGCTCACGGCGGCGCTCGTGCGGCGCCTGCGCTGACGGCAGCGCGCGGCGGCTCTTCGATGCCGCTCGACGCGCAGGTCGCCGCGCTGCTCGCCCGCGTCCGGCAGGCTGGCCACCCCGACTACTGGCAGCTTTCGCCCGCGCAGGCGCGCGTGGCCCACGAGCGCGCCGCACGCGTCCTCGACGCCCCCCCGGCGCCGGTGCACCGCGTCGTGGCGTGCCTTGCCGGGGCGCCGGCGGCGGCTGTTCCGGTGCGCGTCTTCGTGCCGCGCGCGACGCCGGCACCGTTGCCGGTCCTCGTGTGGCTGCACGGCGGCGGTCACGTCGTGGGCGGCCTCGACAGCTACGACGCCCTGTGCCGGCAGCTCGCACTGCAGGGCGACTGCATCGTCGTTTCCGTCGCGTACCGGCTCGCCCCGGAGCACCGGTTTCCGACGGGCCTGGCCGACGCCTTCGCGGCGCTGCAGTGGGCGGCGCGGCACGCGGCGGCGTTCGGCGGCGACGCGTCCCGCCTCGCGATCGGCGGCGACAGCGCCGGCGGCAACCTCGCCGCCGTGTGCGCGCTCCTTGCTCGCGACGCCGGCGCGCCGGCGCTGCGCTTCCAGCTCCTCGCCTATCCGCGCGTGGCGCCGACCGAGGACGCACCGTCGCACACCGCCTTTGCCGACGGTTACCTCCTCACGCGGGCGACGATCCTGTGGTTCCACGCGCACTACCGGGCGCACGACGACGACCGCCGCGACTGGCGCTATGCCCCGCTGCTGGCCCCCGACCTCGCGCGGCTGCCGCCCGCGCTGGTGATGGTCGGCGAGTTCGACCCGCTGCGCGACGAAGGCATCGCCTATGCGGAACGGCTGCGCGAGGCGGGCGTGCCGGTCCGGCTGATGGACGTCCCGGGCATGGTGCACGGGTTCCTTTCGCTTCGCGGCACTGTCGACGCCGCCCGCGCCGCGCTGTCCGCCGCGGCGGACGCGCTGCGCACGGCGCTGGCCGTGCGCGATCCCGGATAGTGGCCCGTAACGGAGGAATCGGACGTATCCGGCTTGCTCTTCGCGCCCG
>JBGAMF010000066.1:0-22943 GCA_044223185.1 Casimicrobiaceae bacterium
TGGCGTTCCAATGGCCGGGCGGTGCCTCGTTCATCGCGGGGACGACGCTGCAGACGTTCACGCCGATCTACAACGCGTGGTCGGTGGCGTCGCCGCCGTTCGGCGGGGTGTTCTTCGACGCGCCGTACATTGCGATGGGCAGCTTCATCGCGACCAGCGGCACGGCGTGGGCGAACTTCAGCTCGCAGCCGGTGACCGGCGATCCGACGGTGTACCAGATCCGGCAGAACGGCAACTCGTTCGGGTTCGAGGCGACGACGGCGTTCGTGAAGAACTCGTACCTGAACACGGTGACGGGCGGGACGGTGTGCACGACGACCGGCCCGACGACCTGGACGGTCTGCCCGTAACGGTTTTCTCCCGTAGCTTGACTTCGAGGGCGCCTCCGGGCGCCCTCTTTTTCTGCCAGGTGCGACGTGCGCCGGGCGCGCGCCGCCGCACCAGCGAAAACGCGGCCCGGAGGCCGCGTTCGCGCGATGCCGGTGCGCCGCCGCGTTACTTAGCCGCGGCCACCATGTAGTCGACGGCCGCCTTGACGTCGGCGTCGGACAGCGCCGGGTTGCCGCCCTTGGCCGGCATCACGCCCTTGCCTTTCAGCGCCACCGTGTACATCGCGTCCATCCCGGTCTTGATCCGCGGGGCCCAGGCGGCCTTGTCGCCGAACTTCGGCGCGCCGGCCACGCCGGCGCCGTGGCACGCGACGCAGCCCGCGTCGTAGAC
This sequence comes from Casimicrobiaceae bacterium, assembly GCA_044223185.1. Taxonomy (GTDB): domain Bacteria; phylum Pseudomonadota; class Gammaproteobacteria; order Burkholderiales; family Casimicrobiaceae; genus VBCG01. The sequence continues at coordinate 721 of JBGAMF010000066.1, forward strand.
CTTCTTGCCATCCGCCGCGGCGGGCGCAGCGGCAGCAGTGGCGGGCGCCGCCGCCGTCACCACCGGCGTGCCGGCGCCGCTGTTCATCATGTACTCGACCGCGCGCTTCACCTCGGCGTCGGACAGGTCGGCCATGCCGCCGCGTGCGGGCATCCCGGCGTGGCCCTTCAGCGCCGACTGGTAGACGCCGTTGAGGCCGAGCTTGGCGCGCTGGATCCACGCCGCGCGGTCGCCGATCTTCGGCGCGCCGCCGGCGCCCGACTCGTGGCACTTGCCGCACGCCGCGGCGACGACCTGCTGCCCGGTGCGCTCGGCGACCGGCGCCGCCGCTGCGGCCGGTGCCGCCGCGACCGCGGGACCCGTCCAGCTCGCGCCCGCCTTGCCGGCCATGAACGCCACCGCGCGCTTCACCTCGTCGTCGGTCAGGTCCGGGTTGCCGCCGCGCGCGGGCATCCCGCGGATGCCGGCGATCGCGTGCTCGAACGTGAGCTTCTCGCCCTGCGCGATGATCTTGCCCCACGCCGCCTTGTCGCCGATCTTCGGCGAGCCGGCGAGCCCCGTCTCGTGGCAGGTCTTGCACACCTGCGCGTACACCTGCTCGCCGGTGGCCATGCCCTTCGGCCCGGAGGCCTCGGCCAGCACGACGGTGCCGACGGGCTGGATCCGCGCGAGCACGAGGTTGTCGTTGTCGTGCATCCCCTTGGCGCCGCTGGTCACGAGCTGCGAAAGCATCACCGCGAGCGCGATAGGCACGGCAAAGGCCAGCAGCACGACGATCACGAGCTGCGTCGGGGTCTTGATGGGGGAGGAATGCTCTTCGGTCATGGTCGCGGGGGCAGGATTCTGGTGGGCGCTGCGGGCCGTGCGCGGGCTGGCCGGGTCAACAGGCGATTATACCGTCCCGTCCCGGCGGCGCGGAACCGCATTGGACGCGGGTACCCCGCGAACGCTACAATTGCACGTTCCGCGCCCGTAGCTCAGTTGGATAGAGTATTGGTTTCCGAAGCCAAGGGTCACAGGTTCGAATCCTGTCGGGCGCGCCAGTTCGAATGCGGCCACGGGTCGCGGCGCGGCGGTTCGCCGGGCGCGCCGCCGGCCGCCGTGCCGCGTCCACGCACGTAGCGCCTTGCGCTGGCGCGGACGCGTCCTCAGCCGCGACCGCCCGTGGCCCGCGCGGCGAATGCTGCTGCGGTCCGCGCGCCCGTCTCCGTCGCCCAGAGCGCGTCCACGTCGACGTCGATCCGGCGCCGCCAGTTCGGCCGTGCCTGGTCGGTTGCCGGCAGGTTGAGCGCCGTCGTCGCGCCGGCCAGGTCGTCGGCCTGCGCCACCGCCAGCGCGGAGGGTGCCGCGCCGATGAAGCCGTGGATCGCGGCGGCAAGCGCCGCGTCCGGCGCCGCCGCGGGATCGACCCGGGCGATGCCCGCCCGGTCGAGCGCGGTGGCGAGCATGCCGCGCTCCGCCTGCCGATCCGAGCGCGCCGCCGCCGCCGCATCCGCGGCCAGGAGCCCGAGCGCTTCCTTCTCGTCGACGTCGGCGCCGCGCCACCAGCCGGCGATCGTCGGCAGGTCGTGCGTCGACACGCACGCGACGGCCCGCGGCGGGTACCCGCCCGGCGGCAGGAAGCCGGCGCCTTCCCGCTCGAACCACAGCACGCGGTACGACAGCACGTCGGCCGCGGCGAGCCGGTCGCGGAAGCCGTCGGGCACGGTGCCCAGGTCCTCGCCGACCACGATGCACCGCGCCGAGGCGCTCTGCTGCGCGAGCACTGAAAGCTGGAGCGCGAGCGGGTAGTCGACGTAGGCGCCGTCGGTGGCGGTGGCGCCGTCGGGAACCCAGAACAGGCGCGCGAGGCCCATCACATGGTCGATGCGCAGTGCGCCCGCGTGGCGCATGTTGGCGGCGAGCAATTCGCGCCATCCTGCGGCGCCCGACGCGCGAATCGCATGCGGGTTCGGCGGCGGCAGGCACCACACCTGCCCGGAGGGCGAGAACGGATCGGGCGGGGCACCGATCGACACGCCGCACGCGAACGCCGCCGGATTCGCCCACACCTCCGCGCCGTCGGGGGCGGCGCCGACGGCGAGGTCGCGGTAGAAGCCGAACGCGAGTCCCGCCTGCCGCGCGCGCGCGGCCGCCGCGGCGAGCTGGCGGTCGGCCTGCCACTGCAGGTAGAGCGCGAAGCGGACGGCGGGCGCGTGGTGCGCCGCGAACGCGGCGGCGCCGCGAGCATCGGGCGTGCGCAGGCCGTCGGGCCACTGCTGCCACGGCACGCGCGGGTGCGTGGCGGCGATGGCCTCGAACAGCGCGAAGCGCGCGAGCGAGGTGCCGCCCGCCGCGACGAAGCGGTCGAACTCGGCCGCCAGCGCGTCGTCCGGCGCGCGTTGCGCGAACGCGGCGAAGCACGCGGCGAGGACCGCGCGCTTGACGTCCCACACGCCGGCGTAGTCGACGTGCGATCGCGCCTCGAGTCCGGTGATGCGCGGCGCGAAACGGTCGAGCAACGCGCGCGCCTCCGCCGACACCGCGAGGTCGGGAACGGCAGCGACGTCGATGTAGAGCGGGTCGAGGAAGCGGCGGTCGGACGGGTGGTAGGGACTGGCCCGCTCGCGGTCCTCGCCGAACAGCGCGTGCAGCGGATTGACGCCGACCAGGCTGCCGCCGGCGCGGGCCGTGGCTTCCGCGGCGCGCGCGAGCGTCGTGAAATCGCCGACGCCGATGTCGCCGGCGCGCCGCAGCGCGTACAGGTGCGCGGCGAGGCCGAAGCGGCGCGCGCCGGCGCGCAACGCGTCCGGCAGGTAGCAGCGTGCGGCGGCTCGTTCGCCATCCGCCGCGGGGGTGCGCAGGGCCGCGAGTGCGGCGAGGTGCGACCGCGCGTCGTCGCGCGTGGCGGCCGGGAATCCCATCGCGGCGAGGAGCGCGCGCTGCGTGTCGGCGTTGACGACGTGGCGCGTGCCGCCGACGTCCCACCAGTCGGCGGCGATGCCGGCCGCGGCCGCCAGCCGGTCGAGCTCGTCCTGCGTGGGGGCCTGCCCGCCACGGCGCGCATCGTTCAGCGCCTCCTCGGCGACGGCGACGACCGCGTGCCCCGGCACGACGGTTGCCGGTGCGGCGTCCACGGTCGCGGACGCGGGATCGCCGGTCGGCGACGACGTGTCGACGAGCGCGCACCACGCGAATCCCGCGCGCGCGTCCGGCCAGCGCACGGTCGCCGGCGCGTCGCCGGCGTTGAACGCGATCGCCACTCGGTCGGCGTCCACTGCCGCCGTCGCGGTCGTGGAGAACACCGCCACCAGCGCGCGCACGTCGGCGCGCGTCCACGCGTCTCCCATCGGGCGGCCGTCGGGATGCCGCCATTCGACGTCGGCGATGCCGGTGTCGTCCTGCGGCGTCCCGTCGAGCCAGCGGTCGGCGCGCAGCGCCACGTGCGCGCGGCGCACGGCGACGAGCCGCGCCGCGCACGCGGCGAGGTCGCGGTCGGCGCGCGCCCAGTCGAGCCAGGTCGTCGCGTTGTCCTGTGCGTATCCGTTGTTGTTGCCGTGCTGCGTGCGGCCGAGCTCGTCGCCCATCGCGAGCATCGGCGTACCGCGCGCCACCAGCAGCGTGGCGAGCAGGTTGCGCACGTCGCGTGCGCGCGCCGCGGCGATCGCCGGGTCGGTCGTCTGCCCTTCGACGCCGTGGTTCCACGAGAGATTGGCGTCGGTGCCGTCGCGGTTGTCCTCGCCGTTGGCCTCGTTGTGCTTCCGGCCGTACGCGACGAGGTCGGCGAGCGTGAAGCCGTCGTGCGCGGCGACGAAGTTGACCGACCGCGACGGCGGGCGGGCGCGCGCGGCGAACACGTCGGCGGAGCCCGCGAGGCGCGTCGCGAGCTCGCCGACCGTGCCGGCGTCGCCGCGCCAGTACCGGCGCGCCGCGTCGCGGAAGCGGTCGTTCCACTCGCCCCACGGTGCGGGAAACCCGCCCAGGCGATAGCCGCCGTAGCCGACGTCCCACGGCTCGGCGACGATCTTGAGGTCGCGCAGCAGCGGATCCTGTGCGATCGCCTGCAGGAGCGGCGCCGCGGGGTCGAAGCCGTCGTCGCGGCGGCCGAGCGTGGTGCCGAGGTCGAAGCGGAAGCCGTCGACGCCGGCGGCCTGCGCCCAGTGGCGCAGCGCGTCCATGGCGAGGCGCAGCGCCGGCGGCCGGTCGAGCGCGAGCGCGTGGCCGCAGCCGGTGTCGTCGGCGTAGCGTGCGCGGTCGCCCGCCAGAGTGCGGTAGTACGTCAGGTTGTCGAGGCCGCGCAGCGACAGCGTGGGTCCGCGCGCATCGCCCTCGCCGGTGTGGTTCAGCACGACGTCGAGGATCACCTCGAGCCCGGCGGCGTGCAGCGCGGCCACGCAGTCGCGCACCTCGGCCATGCCGCCGGGCGCGAGCCGCGGGTCCGGCACGAACGGCGCGACCGGGTTGTAGCCCCAGTAGTTGGTCAGCCCGCGCTCCAGCAGGTGCCGCTCGTCGATGGCCGCGGCGAGCGGCATCAGCTCGACCGTCGTGACGCCGAGGCGCGTCAGGTGCGCGATCGCCGCCGGGTGCGCGAGCCCGGCGCAGGTGCCGGAGAGCGGCTCCGGCACGTCCGGGTGCAGCCGCGTGAAGCCGCGCACGTGCAGCTCGTAGACGACCGTCTCGCTCCACGGCACGCGCAGGCGCGGCGCCGCGGCCGCTGCCGGCCACGGGGCGACGATCGCCTTGGGGACGTACGGCGCGCTGTCGGTGTCGTCGCGGACGTCGTCGGCCGCGCCGGCGCCGTACATCGCCGGGTGCAGCGCGAACGGTCGGTCGAGCGCGCGCGCGTACGGGTCGACCAGCAGCTTGGCGGCGTTGAAGCGGTGGCCGTCGTGCGGTGCGTAGGGCCCGTGCGCGCGCAGGCCGTAGCGTGCGCCCCCGGCGAGGCCCTCGACGAAGCCGTGCCGGACGTCGCCGGTGCGCGCGGGCAGCGCGACGCGCGCCGTTTCGACGGCGCCGGCGGCGTCGAACAGAGAGAGCTCGATCGCGCTCGCGTGTGCCGAGTACACCGCGACGTTCGCGCCTCCTGCCGCCGGCGTCACGCCGAGCGGCTCGGGGTGGCCGGGTCCGACGCGCATCGGTCAGCGCGCGCGCGGCCGCGCGAGCGCACGGAACAGCGCCGCGTACTGCTTCGCGGGCCGTGACCAGCCGACGTCGGTCGCCATCGCGTTCGCCTGCAGCCGCCGCCAGAGCGCCGCGTCGCGCTTCAGCGCCAGCGCCCGCGCGACCGCGAGCTCGATGCCGGCGCGCGTCGCCGGCGCGAACTGCACGCCGGTGCCGGTGCCGGCCGCGAGCGCCATCGCGTTCGCGTCGATCACGGTGTCGGCGAGGCCGCCGACGCGCGCGACCACGGGGATCGTGCCGTACCGCAACGCGCACAACTGCGTGAGGCCGCACGGCTCGAAGCGCGACGGCACCAGCAGCGCGTCCGCACCGCCCTGCACGAGGTGCGCGAGCGCCTCCTCGTAGCCGATCACCGCGGCGACGCGTCCCGGGTAGCGCGCCGCGGCCGCCGCGAACGCGCGCTCGAGCGGCGCGTCGCCGGTGCCGAGCAGCGCGACCTGCACGTCCTGCGCGACCAGCGCGGGCAGCGCCTCGGCCAGGAGGTCCATGCCCTTCTGGTGCGTGAGCCGCGACACGACGCCCGCGACGAACGTGGCCGGCTCGGCGGCGAGACCCATGCGCGCCTGCAGCGCCGCCTTGTTCGCGGCGCGGCGCGCGAGCCGCCGCGCGTCGAAGCGCGCCGGCAGGTGCGGGTCGGCCGCCGGGTTCCACACGGCGTCGTCGATGCCGTTGAGGATGCCCGACAGCGCCCCGGCCCGGTCGCGCAGCAGGCCGTGGAGCCCCATCCCGCCCTCGGGCGTGCGGATCTCGTCGGCGTACGTCGGCGACACGGTCGTGATGCGGTCGGCGAGCGCGAGCCCGGCCTTGAGGTAGCCGATCGTGCCGTAGTACTCGACGCCGTCGATCGCCCACGCGTGCGGCGGCAGGCCGATCGCGGGCAGGAGCTCGCGCGGGAACTGCCCCTGGAACGACAGGTTGTGCACGGTCATCACCGTGGCCGGCCGCGGTGCGCCGCCGTAGTGCAGCAGCGCGGGGACGAGGCCCGCCTGCCAGTCGTGCGCGTGGACGACGTCGGGGACGAAGCGCGGCAGCGCGCCGCGGCCGATCGCGGCCGCCGCTTCCGCCAGCGCCGCGAAGCGCAGCGCGTTGTCGGGCCACGGCTTGCCGTCCGGGCCGAGGTAAGGATTGCCGGGCCGCGCGAAGAGGTGCGGCGCGTCGAGCACGAACAGGTCGAGGTCCGCCGCGTGCGCGGCGACGAGCCGCGCCGGGCCGCCGTGCAGGCGCGCGAACGCGTGCACGGCCTGCCCGTCGCGCAGCGCGTCGACCACCGCCGGATAGCCCGGCACCAGCGTGCGGACGGCGACGCGCTCGCGCGCGAGCGCCGCCGGCAGCGCCGCGACGACGTCGGCCAGGCCGCCGGTCTTCACCAGCGGGAACACCTCCGACGCGACCGAGAGGACGCGCACGCGCATCACGCCGGCAGGCGGTCGAGCATCGGCTGCGTGATCAGGCACACGCCCTGCGCCGTGCGGCGGAAGCGGGCGGCGTCGGCCTCCGGGTCCTCGCCGACGACGAGGCCGGGCGGGATGCGCACGTCGGCGTCGACGACGACGTTGGTGAGCCGCGCGCCGCGGCCGATGTCGACCCCCGGCATGACGACGGCGTTCTCGACGTGGCCGTACGAATGCAGGTGGACGTTGGTGAACAGCAGCGAGCGGCGCAGCGTGGAGCCGGACACGATGCAGCCGCCCGACACCAGAGACGAGACGCCGATGCCGCGGCGGCCGTCGACGTCGTGGACGAACTTTGCCGGCGGCGTGATCTCGGCGTAGCTCCAGATCGGCCAGCCGCGGTCGTACAGGTCGAGTGCCGGCACGACGTCGGTCAGGTCGATGTTGGCCTCCCAGTAGGCGTCGAGCGTGCCGACGTCGCGCCAGTAGGCCTCGGACTCGTCGACGGAGCGCACGCACGACGTCGCGAAGCGGTGCGCGACCGCCTTGCCGTGCCGGACGAGGTACGGAATGATGTCGCGGCCGAAGTCGCGCGACGAGGCGGGGTCGGCGGCGTCGCGCCGCAGCTGCTCGTTCAGGAACTCGCGGCGGAACACGTAGATGCCCATGCTGGCGAGCGCGAAGCCCGGGCGGTCGGGCATCTCCGGCGGCACCGCGGGCTTCTCGACGAACGACACGATGCGCCCGGCCGCGTCGACGTGCATGACGCCGAAGCCGCTGGCCTCCGCCGCCGGCACCTCGAGGCAGGCGACGGTCACGTCGGCCCCCTCGTTGACGTGCTGGACCAGCATGCGCTCGTAGTCCATCTTGTAGACGTGGTCGCCGGCGAGGATGACGAGGTACTCGGGCGCGTAGCCGTCGATGATGTCGATGTTCTGGTAGACGGCGTCGGCGGTGCCCGCGTACCACTGGTCCTCGGCGACGCGCTGCGACGCCGGCAGGATGTCGAAGCTCTCGTTGCGCACCGGCTGCAGGAAGTTCCAGCCGCGCTGCAGGTGCCGGATGAGGCTGTGCGCCTTGTACTGCGTCGCGACGGCCAGGCGGCGGATGCCCGAGTTGAGCGCGTTGGACAGCGCGAAGTCGATGATGCGCGACTTGCCGCCGAAGTAGACGGCGGGCTTCGCGCGGCGCTCCGTCAGCTCCATCAGCCGGCTGCCGCGGCCGCCGGCCAGCACGTAGGCCATCGCCGAGCGGGAGAGGGGAGTCGAGTAGGTCACGCGTTCCATGACGATCTTCCGGGGTGCGCGGGGGTCAGCCCCCGCCTTCGTGGACGAACCAGACGACGGAGAGCGGCGGCAGCGTCACCACGGCGTGGCACGGCAGGCCGTGCGAGTCGCCCGGGCGCGCGTCGACGCCGCCGGCGTTGCCGCGGTCGGAGCCGCCGTACGCCGCCGCGTCGGTGTTGAGGATCTCGCGCCACCGGCCAGGCCGCGGCAGGCCGATCCGGTAGCGCTCGCGCGGCACCGGCGTGAAGTTCGCCACGGCCACGACCGGCGGCGTGTCGTCGCCGCCCGTCCGCAGCCACGCGAAGACCGAGTGGTCGCGGTCGTCGACGACGATCCAGCGGAACCCGTCGGCCTCGCAGTCGCGCGCGTGGAGCGCGCGTTGCCCGCGATACAGGCGGTTGCAGTCGCGCACCAGCGTCTGCACGCCGCGGTGCCAGTGCAGGTCGAGGAGGTTCCAGTCGAGCCCCGCGTCGAAGTTCCACTCGCGGCCCTGCGCGAACTCCTGCCCCATGAACACGAGCTTCTTGCCCGGATACGCCCACATGAACGCGAAGTACGCGCGCAGCGTGGCGAACTGCTGCCACGCGTCGCCGGGCATCCGCGCGAGCAGCGACCCCTTGCCGTGCACGACCTCGTCGTGCGACAGCGGCAGCACGAAGTTCTCGGCGAACGCGTACATGAGGCCGAAGGTCATCCGGTCGTGGTGCCAGCGCCGGTGCACGGGCTCGTGCCGCAGGTAGTCGAGCGTGTCGTGCATCCAGCCCATGTTCCACTTGAAGCCGAACCCGAGGCCGCCCGTGTACGTCGGGCGCGACACCGCGGGCCACGCGGTGGACTCCTCGGCAATCGTGAGCGCCCCCGGGTGGCGGCCGTACACGGCCTCGTTCAGCTTGCGCAGGAAGGCGATCGCCTCGAGGTTCTCGTTGCCGCCGTGCACGTTCGGCCGCCACTCCCCCGCCTTGCGCGAATAGTCGAGGTAGAGCATCGATGCCACCGCGTCGACGCGCAGGCCGTCGACGTGGTAGCGGTCGAGCCAGAAGAGCGCGTTGGCGATCAGGAAGTTGACGACCTCGCGCCGGCCGAAGTCGTAGATCGCCGTGGCCCAGTCCGGGTGGAAGCCCAGGCGCGGGTCCGCGTGCTCGTAGAGGGCGGTGCCGTCGAACTGCGCGAGGCCGTGCGGGTCCACGGGGAAGTGCGCGGGCACCCAGTCGACGATCACGCCCAGCCCCGCGCGGTGGCAGCGGTCGACGAAGCGGGCGAACCCGGCCGGCTCGCCGTGGCGCGCGGTCGGCGCGAAGAGGCCGATCGGCTGGTAGCCCCACGACGCGTCGAGCGGGTGCTCGTTGACCGGCATCAGCTCGACATGCGTGAAGCCCATGTCGACCGCGTACGGCACGAGCGTCGCGGCGAGCTCGTCCCAGTCGAGCCAGCGGCCGTCGTCGTGGCGCCGCCACGAGCCCAGGTGGACCTCGTAGATGGACAGCGGCGCACGCCGCGGATCGCGCTGCGCGCGCGCCGCCATCCAGTCGCCGTCGCTCCACGCGAAGCCGTCGGTCGCGCAGACGATCGACGCCGTCGACGGCCGCAGCTCGGCGCGGAAGCCGACCGGATCGGACTTGAGCGGCAGCAGCGCGCCGTCGGCGCCGACGATCTCGTACTTGTAGATGGCGCCGGGGGCGAGGCCCGGCACGAAGATCTCCCAGACGCCGGTGTCGACGCGCTTGCGCATCACGTGCCGGCGGCCGTCCCAGGCGTTGTGCGCGCCGACCACGGAGACCCGTTGCGCGTTCGGCGCCCAAACGGCGAAGTGCACGCCCGCCGTGCCCTCGTGCTCGATCGCGTGCGCGCCGAGCCGGTCGTAGAGCGTGGCGTGCGTGCCTTCCCCGACCAGCCAGTCGTCGAGCGGCCCCAGCACCGGGCCGTACGCGTAAGGGTCGTCGACGAGCCACGAGCCGTCGCGGTTGGCCGCACGCACGCGGTAGCGCTCGCGGCGCGGCAGCGTGCCCTCGAAGAAGCCGGCCGCGTGGCGGCGGGCGAGCGGTGCGAGCACCGCCCCCGCGGGGCTCACCGCGTCGGCGGTCTCGGCCCCCGGGACGAACGCGCGCACGACGGCCGCGCCGCCGACGTCGTGGACGCCCAGCACCGCGAACGGATCCGCGTGGCGGCCCGCGACGATCGCGTCGATGGTGGCGGCGGCGAGGGCGGCGGTCATCGGGCTAGCTGCGCGCGCCCGGCTCGGCGCCCCAGATCTCGCGCGCGTAGTCGAGGATCGCGCGGTCCGCCGAGAACCAGCCCATCCGCGCCGTGTTGAGCACCGCCTTGCGCGTCCACTCGGCCCGGTCCTGCCACAGGCGCCCCGCCGAACGCTGCGTCGTCCAGTACGCGTCGAAGTCGGCTGCGACCATGAACCAGTCGTGGTGGCGGATGCCGTCGACCAGCCCGCGGTAGCGGTTGCGGTCGTCCGGCGAGAACACGCCGGATTCGACGGCGTTCAGCACGTCGGCGAGCGTCGGAGTCGCGGCGATGGTGGCCGTGGCGTCGATGCCCGCGGCGCGGCGCTCTCCGACCTCGTCCGCAGTGAGGCCGAAGATCAGCATGTTGTCGGCGCCGACGTGCTCGCGGATCTCGATGTTGGCGCCGTCGAGCGTGCCGATGGTCAGCGCGCCGTTCAGCGCGAGCTTCATGTTGCCGGTGCCGGACGCCTCCATGCCGGCGGTGGAGATCTGCTCGGACAGGTCGGCCGCCGGGATGATCGCCTCGGCGAGGCTGACGTTGTAGTTGGGCAGGAACACGACCTTGAGCCGCCCGCGGACCACGGGGTCGCGGTTGACGATGCGCGCGACGTCGTTGGCGAGCTTGATGACGAGCTTCGCCTGCTGGTAGCCGGCGGCCGCCTTGCCGGCGAAGATCTTGACGCGGGGCACCCACGGGTGCGTCGGGTGGGCGCGCACCGCGTTGTAGTACGCGATGGTCTCGAGGAGGTTCAGGAGCTGGCGCTTGTACTCGTGGATGCGCTTGATCTGCACGTCGAACAGCGCCTCCGGGTCGATGCCGATCGACAGGCGCTCGGCGACCAGCCGCGCCAGCGCCACCTTGTTCGCGCGGCGCACCTCGTGGAAACGCTCGCGGAACGCGGCGTCGTCGGCGAACGGCGCCAGATCCGCGAGCCGGTCCGCGTCGTCCTGCCACCGCGGGCCGATGGCGTCGGTGACGAGCGCCGTGAGACCCGGATTCGCCTGGTACAGCCAGCGCCTGAACGTGATGCCGTTGGTCTTGTTGACGACGCGCTCGGGGTGGATCGCCGCGAGGTCGCGGAACACCGTCCTGCGCATCAGCTCCGTGTGCAGCGCGGACACGCCGTTGACGCGGCGCGACCCGAGGAACGCGAGGTGGCCCATGCGCACGCGCCGCGAGTGGTTCTCCTCGATCAGCGACACCGACGACAGGAACGCGTCGTCGCGGCCCGCCGTGCGCTGCGCGTCGAGGTGCAGGCCGTTGATCAGGTAGACGATCTGCATGTGCCGCGGCAGCAGGCGCTCCATCAGCGACACCGGCCACGTCTCCAGCGCCTCGGGCAGCAGCGTGTGGTTCGTGTAGTTGAACACCGTGGTCGTGATGTCCCACGCGAGCTCCCACGGCATCCCGTGCACGTCGATCAGCAGCCGCATGAGCTCGGGCACGGCGATCGCCGGGTGCGTGTCGTTCAGCTGGATCGACACGTGGTCGGCCAGCGAGGCGAGCTCGCCGTGCTGCGCCTGGTGCCGGCGCAGCAGGTCCTGCAGCGACGCCGACGCGAAGAAGTACTCCTGCCGCAGCCGCAGCTCGTGCCCGGCCTCGGTCTCGTCGCTCGGGTAGAGCACGCGCGAGATCGCCTCGAGGCGCACGCGGTCGGCCAGCGCGCCGACGTGGTCGCCGCGGTTGAAGTCCTCGAGCCGCAGCGGATCGCTCGCGCGCGCGGACCACAGCCGCAGCGTGTTGACGTGGTGGCCGCGCCAGCCCGGGAGCGGCGTGTCGTAGGCGACCGCGTTGACCCCCTCGGCGGGTTCCCACACGGCGCGCGTCGCGCCGTCGCCGGTGTCGACCGTGTCGACCGTGCCGCCGAAGCTCACCGTGTACGTGACCTCGGGCCGCTCGAACTCCCACGGATTGCCGGCGGACAGCCAGTCCTCCGGCAGTTCCATCTGCCAGCCGTCCTTCAGCGCCTGGCGGAAGATGCCGTGGTCGTAGCGGATGCCGTAGCCGTGCGCCGGGATGCCGAGCGTGGCCATGCTCTCCATGTAGCACGCGGCCAGCCGCCCGAGGCCGCCGTTGCCGAGCGCGGCATCGGGCTCGAGCTTGCGCAGCCGGTCGAGGTCCACCGACAGGTCGCGCAGCGCCTCGCGGGCGAGCTCGGTGATGCCGAGGTTGCCGAGCGCGTCGAACAGCAGGCGGCCGATCATGAACTCGAGCGAGAAGTAGTAGACGCGCTTGCGGCCGTCGCGGTAGGTCCGGCGCGTCGCGTCCATCCAGCGGTCGACGACGTGGTCGCGCACGGCGCGCGCGGTGGCGACCAGCCAGTCGTGCTCCTGCGCGTGCGCGGGGTCCTTGCCGACCATGTACGTGAGCTTGTGCAGGACGATGTCGCGGAACGCGGCGATCTCCTCCGCGGTCGGCGCCGGCGTCGACGGCAGGAGGGGAAGCGGCGCGGGCGGCGATGCGGGTGGCACGGGGGATGCGGCCGCCGCCGTGGGTGCGGATTCGGCGGATGCCGCGACCGGCGCGGCGTCGGCGTCGGCGGCGGGTTCGGGGGCGGAGGTGTCGCGGATGTCGCTGGTCATCGGGGGTCGGCGGGACGTGGACGGGGTTGCGCACGGGCGCGCGGCCGTGGGGAGCTCGCTTCGGCGTGCACGTTCAGTTCGGGCCGGCGCGCAGCCTGCCCACCAGCGCCGGCGTGGCGTCGGGCACGGCGCGGTTGCCCCAGCTCGTCCGCACGTAGTTGACGATGTCGGCGACCTGCTGCTCGGTCAGCTGGTAGCCGAACGCCGGCATCGGGACGTAGCCGTCGCGCCTTGCGATGCCGCGATCGACGACCTTGATGACGTTGCCGGAGTCGGCGGCGAGCACGACGGGGTTGCCGGCGAGCGGCGGGAACACGCCCGGGACTCCGCGGCCCTGCGCCTGGTGGCAACCGCCGCAGTTCTCGGTGTAGAGCTGCGCGCCGCGCACGCGCGTCGGGTCCGGCGGGACGCGGCCGGACTTCAGGCGCGAGTCGGGCGGCAGCGCCTTCAGGTACTCGGCCATCGCCAGGCGATCCTCGTCGGTGAGAAAGCGGGTGCTGTTGCGGACGACCTCGGCCATCGGGCCGAGCACGGTCGTCTTGTCGCGACGCACGCCGGTCTTGAGGTAGTCCGCGATCTCGGCGGCGGTCCACGCGCCGAGCCCGGTGGCCACGTCGGACGTGAGGTCGAGCGCGAACCAGCCGTCGATGACGGCGCCCTGGAACGACTTCGACTTCTCGATGCCGCCCAGTGCGTTGCGCGGCGAGTGGCAGTCGCCGCAGTGGCCGAGGCCCTCGACCAGGTACGCGCCGCGGTTCCACGCGGCCGGCTTCGCGGGGTCGGGGCGGAACGTCCCCGCGGTGAAGTAGAGCTCGCGCCAGGCCGCCATCGTGGCGCGCACGTTGAACGGGAAGTCGAGGTGGTTGACCTCTACGGCGTTGCGCACGGGCTTCACCGTCCGCAGGTACGCGTAGATCGCGTCGACGTCCGCGCGCGCGACCCGCGTGTAGAAGTCGTACGGCATCGTCGGGTACAGGTCCTGCCCGCGCTTGTTCACGCCGAAGTGCATGGCGCGGTAGAAATCGTCGCCCGACCAGCGGCCGATGCCGGTGTCCGCGTCGGGCGTGATGTTCGGCGAGAGCATGTAGCCGAACGGCGTGTCGAGCCGCAGGCCGCCCGCGAACGGCGCGCCGCCGGGCGCCGTGTGGCAGGAAACGCAATCGCCGGCGCGCGCCAGGTACTCCCCGCGCTCGAGCACCGGCTGCGCGCCGGCCGGCGGGATGCCGGCGCCGGCGAAGGCCGTGACGGACAGCAGGGCCGCCGCGCGCAGCGTGCGGAGTGCGAAGATTGTCATCGGGGTCCCGGTGCAGCAGGAGGCGCAACCCCTCAAGGATACCCGTGTGGTCGCCGGTTCGCCTATCGAGCGCCGGTTGCGCCGGCGCTGCCGGCGCGGCAGCGGGAGCAGGCGCCGCGTGCAAGAACCCGGTGCCCGACCCCGCGCGCAGCCCCGGCCGCGGTCAGCGCGCGGTCGCCAGCAGCGCGTCGCGCAGGCGCGCGACCGCCGGCAGGCCGGCGCCGTCGCGCCGGGTGATGACCGACACCTGGTCGCGCCCGAGGTCGAGCGCAGGGCCTGCGAGCGGCGCGATCGCGCCGCGCCGTGCGTAGGCCCGGACGGCGGCGTCGGGCGCGACGGCGAGGAAGCGCGTCGCGGCGACCAGGTGCAGCATCGTGTGCAGCGCCGGGCACTCGACGGCCACCGGCGGCGCCGCCATTCCGTTGCTCACGAACAGCCGCACGAACGCGGCGTGCGTCCGCGACTCGGGCCGCGGGACGATCCAGCGCCAGCGCGCCAGCTCGGCGACGGGCACCGAGCGCCGGCGGGCCAGCGGATGCGTGCGCGCCGCCACCACCTGCATCCGGCCGAACCCGAGCGGCCGGATGTCGAGCTCGTCGATCGGGAGCGCGTCGGCGACCGACGCGTCCATCCAGCCGATCACGCAGTCGAGCCGGCCGGCGGCCAGCGAGGCGACCAGCTCGCGCGCGCGCCCCTCCTGCACCTGCAGCCGGAGCGGGGCGTGCGCGCGCTCGAGGCGCGCCAGCGCCGCGGGCAGCGCGCCTACGCCTGCGACCTGCACGCACCCGACGCGCACCACCGGCGGGTCCGCGGGTGTCCGCGCCGCTTCGATCGCCCGCGCCACCGAAGTCAGCGCGATCGCCAGCCGCTCGAGCGCGAGCGCGCCGGCGTCGGTCAGGCGGCCGCCGCGCGGCCCGCGCGCGACCAGCCGCGACCCGAAGACCGTCTCCAGCTCGCGCAGCAGCAGCGTCGCGGCCGGCTGGCTGACGCCGAGCTCGCGGGCGGCGCCGCCGAGCGAGCCGTGGCGCGCCACGAGTTCGAGCAGGCGCAGGTGGCGCAGGCGCAGGCGGTCGGTGCGGTACGCGGGCGCGGAGGCGGCGCCCGCGGCCCGTACCGGAGCGGCGGCGGGCCGGGGGCGGGTGGTCATATCGATTTCGTATGGATAAATAAGAAGTTCATCATTGAATGATAACGCCGGGGCGCCGACAATGGGGTCGTTCCCAACGCCCGCCGTGACGGTCGCCGGCCGTCCGCCCCGGGCGAGAGACGATGGCAGGCGACAGACACATCCCCGAGGCCGCGCCGCCGCCGCGTGCGCAGGCGACGGCGGACGACGATCCGCCGGCGCGCCTGCCTGCGCCGCTGCGCATCCGCTCGGTCGAGCCGATCGCGCTGGAGGCGCCGCTGCCGCGCGCCGTGGCCACGCCGATCACCGCGATCAGCACCGTCGTCGCGCTGCTCGTCGCCGTGCGCGACGACGACGGCGTCGAGGGCTGGGGCGAGATCTGGTGCAACTTCCCGCGCTTCGGCTTCCGCCATCGCGCGCGCCTGCTGCAGGAGGTGTTCGCCCCGGCGCTCATGCGTCAGGCGTTCGCGTCGCCGGCCGCGGCCTGGGCGCACCTGACGGCGGCCGGCAACGTGCTGCGGCTGCAATCCGGCGAGTCCGGCCCGGTCGCCGCCGTCATCGCCGGGCTCGACATCGCGCTGCACGACATCGCCGCGAAGAAGGCCGGGCTGCCGCTGTGGCGCATGTTGGGCGGCGCGAGCGGCCGCGTGCCGGTCTACGCGAGCCTCGCCCGCTCCGACGAGGGCACCTCCGCCGTCGAGCGGGCGCTCGCGCGCGGCTTCCGGGCGGTCAAGCTGCGTTCGGCGGGGACGATCGCCGACCACCTCGCGGTCGTGCGGCCGGTGCGCGCGCTCGCGGGGCCGTCGTGCGACCTGATGCTGGACGTGAACTCGTCGTGGGAAGCCGACGCGGCGCTGGCGACGATCGGGCAGCTGGCCGAGGCGCGCCTCGCGTGGCTCGAGGAGCCGCTGCCGGTGGACGCGCCGGCCGCCACATGGCGCCGGTTGGCCGAGGCCGCGCCGATGCCGCTGGCGGGCGGCGAGAACATGGTGACGCCACAGATGTTCGACGGCGCGCTCGCCCTGCCCGCGCTCGCCGTGCTGCAGCCCGACGTGACCAAGTGGGGCGGCTTCTCCGGCGGCCTGCCGCTCGCGCGGCGCATCGTCGCCGCCGGCCGCCGCTACTGCCCGCACGTGTTCGCCGGTGCGCCCGGCGTCGTCGCGGCGGCGCACCTGCTCGCGGCCAGTGGAAGCAGCGACGGCATGCTCGAGTTCGGCGTCAATCACAATCCGCTGCGCGACGGCCTCATCGGGCGCGAGCCGGAGGGCGGCGCGCTCGAGCTCTCCGACGCGCCGGGGCTCGGCCTCGACCTCGACCGGCGCAGCCTCGCGCGGTTCGCGGTTCCGCTGTGACCGCGGCGGACGCACGGCCGCGACGAAACGGGAAGGGGAGGGACGCATGGAAGGCGGCTTGAGCATCGCGACGCGCCTGGCGGCGCATCCGACGTCGGCGATCTCCGACGCGCTGGACGAACTGCAGATCATGGGGGCGCTGTCCGGCATCGCCGCGCAGCGCGAGGGCATCGGCCGCGTGTGCGGCCGCGCGCTGCCGGTACGCTTCGTGCGCAAGGCGAACGACCCCGCGGCGTACCGGTTCGGCGGCGGCGTGGGCAAGCCGCTCGAACTCGTGCTCAGGACGATGAAGGCCGGCGACTTCGTCGTGATGGACCTGGACGGCGCGACCAACGCGTCGGCGTGGGGCGGCCTCGCGTCGCGGCTGGCGCAGCGCCGGGGGGTGCGCGGGACGATCCTCTGGGGAACGTGCCGCGACCTCGAGGAGATCCGCGCCGTCGGCTATCCGGTCTGGGCCGTCGGCGTGTGCCCGCGCCGCAGCCGCAACGAGTTCGCGTTCGGGTCGATCAACGAGGACATCACGATCAACGGCGTCGTCATCGCGCCGGGCGACTACGTGGTCGCCGACGAGAGCGGCGCCGTGTGCGTGCCGCGCGCGCGCGGCGCGGAAGTCGTCGCGCTGGTCGAGCGGATCGAGGCGCAGGAGCGCCTGCTCGAGCAGCAGGTGCGCGACGACGCGGTGACGACCTGGGACGAGGTCTGACGCGCCCGCCGGCGCGAGGAGCCACGATGGCCGCCACCGACTTCCGCACGCTCTACTCGCTCGCCGGGCGCACGGCGCTGGTGACCGGCGCGTCGCGCGGCATCGGGGCGGCGATCGCGCGCGTGCTCGCACAGATGGGCGCCGACGTCGCGGTCAACCACCTGGCCGACGGTGCCGCGGCCGCGCAGCTGGCGGACGACCTGCGCGCGCTGGGCCGGCGTGCGGCGGTGTTCGACGTCGACGTCGCCCGCCGCGACGTCGCGGAGGCGCTGGTCGCGCCGGCGGTGGCCGCGCTCGGCCCGATCGACGTGCTGGTCGTCAGCGCCGCGCGCTCGGTCTACGCGCCGCTCGAGGACGTGCGCGAAGAGGACGTCGACGTCCAGGTCGAGACCAACTTCAAGGCGACCGTGCGGCTGCTGAACGCCGTCGTGCCGGCGATGGCGCAGCGCGGCTTCGGGCGCGTCGTGACCATCGGCAGCATCGTGCAGGAGGCGCCGCTGCCGGTGCTGCCCATCTACGGCGCGATGAAGGCCGCCCACCTCGCGCTCATCCGCGGGCTGGCGGTCCGCTGGGCCGCGCGCGGCGTGACGTTCAACAACGTTTCGCCCGGGCTCGTCCGCACCGAGCGCAACGCGTGGCGGCGCGCGCCCGGCGGCGACTGGGACGAGTTCGCGCGGACGTGCAGCTACGCCGGCCGCGCCGGCGAGCCGGAGGAGGTCGCCTGCGCGGTGGCGATGTTCTGCGCGCCCGGCGCGTCGTTCGTCACCGGCGAGAACCTGTTCGTGGCCGGCGGCGCGCAGATCCCGGGTCGGCGCAACGTCCCGGGCAGCGGCAGCGGCGGGTGAGCGCGGGCCGCACGACGTGCGGCGCGACGGAGGCAACGGGCCGCGGCGGGCGCGGCGGGAACGCAGGAGGAGGCAGCGATGAACGGACGCAGGACGTGGATGGGAAGGTTCGCGGCGCTCGGCTTCGCGCTGGCGGTGTGGCCGGCGGCGCAGGCGCAGCCGCAGCCGGTGGTCCGGATCGTCGTCGGCGGACCGCCCGGCGGGCTGTTCGACATCGTGCTGCGCAACGTCTCGGAACGGCTCGAGCGCGAGCTCGGCAGCACGGTGGTCATCGACAACAAGCCCGGCGCCGGGGGCGCCGTCGCGCTCGCGCTGGTCAAGGACGCGAAGCCCGACGGCCTCACCGTCGGGATGATCAACGTCGCCGCGGCGGCCAACGAGAGCATCATCAGGAACCGCAGCTACAACCTGCTCACCGACTTCGAGCCGGTGGGCCTGTACGTGTTCCCGGCGAACATCCTGATCGTGAACCCGGAGCTCCCGGCGACGACCGTGCCCGCGCTGATCGACGTGCTGAAGGCGCGCGGCAACCTCAGCTACTCGTCGGGGGGCGTCGGGAGCCCCGGCCAGCTCGCCGGCGAGATGTTCAAGGCGCGCACCGGCGCGCCGGCCACGCACGTTCCGTACAAGGGCGCGCCGCCGGCGGTGCTCGCCGTCGTCACCGGCGAGGTCGCGTACATGTTCGCCACCGCGTCGTCCGCCATCGGCCAGGTCACGCCGGGCAAGGTGCGCGCGCTCGCGGTGACGACCGGCGAGCGGCTGCCGCAGCTTCCGGACGTGCCCACGATGACGGAGGCGGGGCTCGTCGACTTCAACGTCAGCGACTGGGCGGGGTTCGTGCTGCCGAAGGGCACGCCGGCCGCGACGCGCGACCGGCTGCACGCGGCACTTGCGGCGGCGTTTGCCGACCCCGCGGCGCAGGAGCGGTTGCGCCGCGCGACGTTCCTGCCGGCCGCGAAGCCGTTGGGCCCCGCGGAGTTCGGCCCGTTCCTGCGCGCCGAGGTCGACAAGTGGGCGAAGGTCGTGCGCGAGGCGAAGATCGGGCAGGACTGACGCGCCGGGGCCGCTTGCGCCTGCGCGGGGCGCCGGTCGGTGCGCGGCGGGCGCTCCCGCGCCGCCCGGCCCCGCAGGGCGGCCGCGACCGCGGGGGACGCTCAGTCCCGGCGCGGCGGCTCCCACCTGCCGAGCCCGAAGCCGGCGCCGCGCTCGCGCGTCCCCGCGCCGAGGCCGTACTCGGCGTACTGGTGGATCAGCTTGGCGACCACGCCGGTCCACCCGGTCTGGTTCGCCGCGCCCAGCCCCTCGCCGGTGTCGCCGTGGAAGTACTCGTGGAACGGCACGAGGTCGCGCCAGTGCGGGTCGGTCTGGAACTTCTCGCGCGCCCCGTTGACCGGCCGGCGGCCGTCGTCGCCGCGCGTGAAGATCGCGATCAGCCGGCGCGTGAGCTCGGTGGTCACCTGCCACAGCGTCACCGGACTGCCCGATCCCGTCGGGCACTCGACGCGGAACGCGTCGCCCAGGCAGAAGTCGTGCTTCTGCAGCGCCTCGATCAGCAGGAAATTGAGCGGGAACCAGACCGGGCCGCGCCAGTTCGAGTTGCCGCCGAAGAGGTCCGACGTCGACTCGGCGGGCGCGTAGTCGAGCGTGAACGAGCGGCCGTCCACGGCCAGCGAAAGCGGATGGTCGCGGTGCCGCTTCGACACCGAGCGCACGCCGTGCGGCGACAGCATCGCATCCTCGGCGAGCACGTCGCGCAGGATGCGCGCGAGCTTGCCGTTGTCGACGAGCCCCAGCCGCGTGCGCCCGGCGACGCCCGCGGCCGTCATGTCCGACAGGCCGCGCAGCAGCTCCGGCCGGTGCTTCGCGAACCAGGCGAGCCGCTTGGCGAAGTCGGGAAAGGCGGCGATGGCGTCGCGGTCGGCCACGGCGACGGCGAACACCGGGATCAGCCCGGCGATCGTCTGCGCCCGGATCGGCAGGCAGCGGCCGTCGGGCAGCTTCAGCTGGTCGAAGTACCAGCCGTCGTCGTCGTTCCACAGCCCGCTGCCGTGCGCGCCCATCCGGTTGATCGCCGCGCCGATGTAGACGAAGTGCTCGAAGAACTTGGTGGCCACGTCCTCGTAGACGCGGTCCTCCCTGGCGAGCTCGAGCGCGATGCCGAGGAGGTTGAGGCAGTACATCGCCATCCAGCTCGTGCCGTCGGCCTGCTCGAGGCGGCCGCCGCCGGGCAGCCCAGCCGTGCGGTCGAACACGCTGACGTTGTCGAGGCCGAGGAAGCCGCCCTCGAAGATGTTGTTGCCCTCCGAATCCTTGCGGTTGACCCACCACGTGAAGTTGATCAGCAGCTTCTGGAACACGCGCTCGAGGAACTCGCGGTCGCCGCGGCCATAGAGCTTCTCCTCGATCTGGTACACGCGCATCGCCGCCCACGCGTGCACGGGAGGGTTGACGTCGCCGAACGCCCACTCGTAGGCGGGGATCTGCCCGTTCGGGTGCATGTACCACTCGCGCGTCAGCAGGATGAGCTGCTCCTTCGCGAAGTCCGGGTCGATCATCGCGAACGGGATCATGTGGAACGCCATGTCCCACGCGGCGAACCACGGGTACTCCCACTTGTCGGGCATCGACAGCACGTCCTCGGCCGCGAAGTGCCACCACGCGTGGTTGCGGCCCTGCCGCCGCGCCGCGGGCGGCCGCGGCTGCGCCGGGTCGCCCTCGAGCCAGCGCTCGACCACGTAGTGGTAGTGCTGCTTGTTCCACAGCATCCCGGCGAACGCCTGCCGCTGCACGTTGCGCATGTCGTCCGGTAGCGCGTACGGCGTGACGCGCAGGTAGAACGCGTCCGCCTCCGCGCGGCGCTGCGCGAACGTCGCGTCGAACCCGGCGCCGAACGCGCCGTCCTGCGCGCCGTCGGCGGTCAGGCGCAGGCGGATCGTCGCGGTGGCGCCCGCGCCGACGGCCAGGGCCCAGTGCGCCGCCGCCTTGGTGCCCGTGCGCGCCGGGTCGACGGCGTCGTGCCGGCCGTCGACGACGTAAGCGTGAAAGGCGTCCTTCACGTACGGCGACGCGTTGGGGACGCCGAACAGGCGCTGCGTGTTGGTGTCGTTGCCGGTGAACAGGACCTCGTCCGGCGCGTCGCAGTGCAGCCAGTACGGCGGCAGGCTGCGGTGCTCGGCGCGGAGCACGACGCCGCGGGCATCCTCGCGTTCGACGCCGATCGTTGGGCGCCGGTGGCCGGGCGCCCAGCTCCAGTCGTTGCGGAACCACAGCGTCGGCAGCACGTGCAGCCGCGCCGCGTCCGGGCCGCGGTTGGCCACCGTCACGCGCACCAGCACGTCGGCCGGCCCGGCCTTCGCGTACTCGACGGTCACGTCGAAGTAGCGGTCGTCGGCGAAGATCCCGGTGTCGAGCAGCTCGTACTCGGGATCCTGCCGCGTGCGCCGGCCGTTTTCCGCGACGAGTTCCGCGTACGGGAACGCGCGCTGCGGGTACTTGTACAGGTACCGCATGTACGCGTGGCTCGGGACGTTGTCGACGTAGAACGCGTACTCCTTCACGTCCTCGCCGTGGTTGCCCTCGTGGCCGGACAGCCCGAACAGGCGCTCCTTGAGGAACGGGTCGGCGCCGTTCCACAGCGCGAGCGCCACGCACAGCCGCCCGCCGTCGTCGCAGATGCCGGCGATGCCGTCCTCGCCCCAGCGGTAGGCGCGCGAGCGCGCGTGGTCGTGCGGAAGGTACTCCCACGCGTCGCCGTTCGCGCTGTAGTCCTCGCGCACGGTGCCCCACTGCCGCTCGGACAGATAAGGTCCCCACAACCGCCACGCGGCCTTGCCCTCGCGGGCCTCGGCGAGGCGCGCCTCTTCGGCCGTCCGCGGCACGCGCTCGCTCACGCCGCGGCCACGGTCAGGCGACGCGCAGCGTCTGCGTGCCGCGCCACGTGGCCTGCGGCGCGAGCACCACCGGCGCGCGCGCGACGGCCGCCTCGACGCACAGCATGCGCCGGTACGCGTCGGGCTCGAGGTCCGGCGGCGGCCCGGGCGGCGCCGGACCGCGTGCCGGCCCAGGATTCCAGATCACGGTGTCGGGGAACCCCTCGGCGCGGATCGCCAGCGCGCGCTGTGGCTCCGTCACGAGCAGGGACTCCGGCGCCGCGTGGTAGACGCGGTCGAGCGGGCGGTCGATCGCGAGCGCGGCGGCGGTCTCCGCGACGTCGTCCTGTTTCATCACCTTGTCGCGGTAGCGGGCGCCG
>JBGAMF010000067.1:0-22602 GCA_044223185.1 Casimicrobiaceae bacterium
GAAAGCATCCCTTCGCTTCATTCGATCACCTCGTCGGCGCGGAGCAGCAGCGGCTGGGGAAGCGTGAGCCCGAGCGCGCGCGCCGTGCGCAGGTTCACGATCAGCGCGACGCGCGTCGGCTGCTCGACCGGGATGTCGGCCGGCTTCGCGCCGCGCAGGATCCGGTCGATCTGCGCCGCCGCGCGCTCGGCCACGAGGTCGAGGCGCGGCCCGTAAGACATCAGGCCGCCCGCCCGTGCAAACGCGTCGTACGCGGAGATCGCCGGCAGCTTTCGCTCGATCGCGAGCCGGCCGAGATCCTTCGCGTACGCCAGCGTGAAGCGCGACGGCTCGACGAAGACCGCGTCGACGCCGGCGGCGCGCGCGGCGTCGAGTGCGCCGGGGAAGTCGCCCGGCACTTGAAACGCGAGCGGCACGAGCGCGATGCCCATGCGGGACGTGGCGGCCTTCATCTCGGCCGGGTACGCGGCGAGGTGATCGGGCTCGTACAGCATCGCGACCCGCGCGAGCGCCGGCAACGCGGCCGCGAGCAGCTCGAGGCGCTTGCCCGAGAGCTCCGGCGACATCATCGACACGCCGGTGAACATGCCGCCCGGACGGTTCATGGCGGCCACGACGCCGCTCGCGACCGGGTCGTCGCTGACGACGAACACGACCGGCACGCGCGGCCCGGCGGTCTTGAACGTGCGGGCGATGTCCGAGCCGGCCGAGTACACGAGATCCGGCTCCTGCGCGAGGATTTCGGCGACCAGCGCCTGGAAGCGCTCGCGCTGCCCGCGGGCGTAGCGCCTGACGTACTCGACGTTGCGCCCATCGGCGTAGCCGAGACGCGCCAGCGCAGCCACGATCGGCTCCGGCGGTGCGCCGGCGGGCGGCACGTCGCCGAAGTTCAGGATGCCGATCCGGAAGACCTTCCGCGCCGGCTGCGCACGGACCCACGGCGACGTCGCGAGCGTGCATGCGCCGGCCAGGAATGCGCGCCGGCCGATCACCGAAGCACCCCGTCGGCAGGCCCGGGGACGGCGTCGCAATCCTCGACGCGTGGCGCACGCCCGG
Organism: Casimicrobiaceae bacterium; assembly: GCA_044223185.1. Lineage (GTDB taxonomy): Bacteria > Pseudomonadota > Gammaproteobacteria > Burkholderiales > Casimicrobiaceae > VBCG01. Next base: position 1,057 of record JBGAMF010000067.1, read on the forward strand.
CCTGCGGGAAACCGCTGCTCGCCAGGGCGCGGGCTACGCCAGTGCCGGCGACGTTCACTGAATCACCCGATCGGCGCGGAGCAGGAACGACTTCGGCAGGTCCACGCCGAGCTCGCGTGCCACCCGCGCGTTGACGACGAGTTCGTAGCGGTCCGGCTGGTACACGGGCAGGTCGCCGGGTGCCGTCCCCTTCAGGATGCGGTCGACGTAACCGGCCGCGCGCCGGTAGTTGTCGCGCACGTCGGCCTGATAGCTGAACAGCGCGCCCGCCTCGGCGGTGCCGGGCCAGTAGTACACGATCGCGATCCGCGCCGCGTTCGCCCGCTCGATGGCGTCGGCGCGCCACGTCGTCGCCACCGAGTCGCCCGCGACGAGGATTGCGTCGGGTCGCCGGCGTGCGAGACCGTCGATGCGCGCCCGCAACGACGCACGGTCCTCGAAATCGGCGCGCTCGATCGCAATGCCGAGCGCCGGCGCGGCGGCACTCACGCGCTCGACGACGGCCGGCGTTCCCGGGAACTGGGGATTCACCAGCAGCGCCACGTGCCGCGCGCGGGGAAGCGCGGCACGGACGAGTTCCAGGCGCTTGACCGTCGCCTCCGCCGTAAGATCGGAGACGCCCGTGATGTTGCCCCCGGGCTTGGCCAGGCTCTTCACGAGCCCCGCCTCGGCGAGGTCGCTGGAGGTTGCCACGACGACCGGGATGGTCGTCGTGGCTGCCCGCGCGATCCGCGCACCGATGAGGCCGACGACGACGATGACGGCCGGCCGCTCCGCCACCGCGGCGCGCGTCAGCGCCTCCAACCGGGCCGTGTCACCGCCGGCGTAGCGGGCTTCGTAGCGCCAGCTCTGGCCGTCCACCTGGCCGGCATCGCGCATGCCGTCGCGGAAGGCCCCGACCAGCGATTCGCTGATCTCGGGCGTGCCCGGCAGCACCAGCACGACCAGCGCACGCGCGTCGCGCGGTTGCGCCCGGGCGACGTGAGCTGCAGCGAATGCCGACAGCGCGACCATGAATGCGCGCCGTGCGGTCACTGGATCACCTCGTCCGCGCGCAGCAGCAGGGCCTGCGGGATGGTCAGGCCGAGCGCCTTCGCCGTCGCCAGGTTGACGACGAGCTCGAGCCGCGTCGGCTGCTCGATGGGCATGTCCGCCGGACGCGCGCCCCTGAGGATCCGGGCGACGTAGACGGTCGCGAGGCGCGTCTGCTCGGCGAGGCTCGCGCCGTACGCCAGCAGCCCGCCAGCCTCCGCCGCCTCGCGTCGCGCGTACGCGGACGGGAGGCCGTACCGCAGCGCGAGCTCGGCGATCCGGCGCCGCTCGCTCAGGTACATGGGATCGGGAAGGACGACCACCGCGCGGCTGCCGGCGTGCGCCATCGCCGCGAACGCCGCGTCGATGGCGCGCGGCTCGCCCGCCTCGAAGACGGCCACTTCGCGGCCGAAGACGCGGCCCGCGGCAACGGTCTCGTCCGCCAGGGCGCGCGTCGACGCGTTCGTCGGGTTGCGCAGGACCGCGATGTGGCGGACATCCGGCGCGACCTGTATCAGGAACTCGACCAGCTTGGCGTTGAGGTCGCGCGCGATGTTCGTCACGCCGGTCACGTTGCCGCCGGGGCGGGCGAGGCTCGCGACGATGCCGGCGCCCACCGGATCGGCGACGCCGACGAAGACGACCGGAACAGTCGACGTGGCGCGCCTGGCCGCGAGCGCTGCCGGCGTCGCCCACGCGAGGACGAGGTCGACCGGCAGGCGCACGAGTTCGTTCGCCAGCGCGTCGATCCCTTCCGGCGTCCCCGCCGTCGCCCGCAGCACGATGTCGACGTTGCGGCCCTCGGCGAGGCCCTGCTCGCGCAGTCCTGCGCGGAAGTTGTCGAGGAAGAAGGGGGGCGGCGGGCTCGACGCGAGGAAGCCGACGCGGTGAACGCGAGCCTGCGCGCTGGCCCGGCGCCATCCCGGCCACGAGGCGATCCCACCGGCAGCCAGCACGGCGAACGTTCGCCGGTTCATCGGACCGTCCTCACCCGATCACCCGGTCCGCGCGCAGCCGCAGCGCCTGCGGCACGACGATGCCGAGCACGTCCGCGGCCCGCGCGTTGATCACCATCTCGGCGACGTTGGGCTGCTGGCACAGAGTACGCCGATGCACACGGCGCGCTCGGTCGGTTGCGCGTGCACGCCGCGCGGGCAGCCGGCCGCGGCGAGCGCCACGCACAGCGGGAGCGCGGGTCGCGTCACCGGATCACCTCGTCCGCGCGCAGCAGCAGTGCCTGCGGGATCGCGAGGCCGAGCGCTTTCGCCGTCCTCAGGTTGATCGCCAGCCTGAACGTGGTCGGCTGCAGGATCGGCAGCTCGCCGGGGTTGGTGCCGCGGAGGATGCGGTCGACGTACGCCGCCACGCGACCGTTGGCGGCAGCCAGGCTGTCGCCGTACGCCATGAGGCCGCCGTCCTCCACCTGCTCCGGCCACTCGTACATCGCCGGCAGGCGGTGCTTCGCCGCCAGCGCGATGACGGTGTGCCGCGCCACCACGAAGTGCGTCGTCGCGCCGACGAGCAGCGCGGCCGCGCGTGCCGCGGCGATCTCGCCGAACGCGCGCTCGAAGTCGCCGCCGCGGACCGTCGCCACGGCGAGGTCCACGCCGAGCGAACTCGCCGCTTCCCGCGTCTCGCGCAACTGCACGGCGAAGCCCGAATCGTCCGGCGCCAGCAAGGCGACGCGCGACGCGCGCGGGACGGCCTCCTTCAGGAGCTCGAGGCGCTTCACCGCGAGCGTTCCCTCGGGCGCGATCAGCACGCCGGTGAGGTTGCCGCCGGGCCGCGCCAGATCGGAAACGAGCCCCGTCGCGATCGGGTCGACGTTGCCCCAGAAGACGATCGGGATCGTCGTCGTCGTCTGCTGCAGGGCGCGCGCCGCGGCAAGGCCCACGGCGATCACGACGTCCGGCCGTGCGGCCACCTGCTCGCGCGCGAGCCGCGGCAGGTCGTCGATGCGCCCGGCCGCATAGCGCGTATCGACGACGAGGTTGCGCCCCTCGACGTAGCCCAGTTTCGCCAACGCGTTCTGGATCCCCGTCGCGAAGCGGTCCTGCGGTGGACGCACCGACGGCCGCAGGATCGCCACGCGTACGGTCCGCGCGGCCGGCTGCGCGAAGGCGCGCCGCGGGCCGGCGGCCGCGGCCGCGGCCACGAACGCGAGCCACGCGCGACGGCTGGTCACCGGATCACCTCGTCCGCGCGCAGCAGCACCGGCTGCGGGATCGCGAGCCCCAGCGCCTGCGCGGCCTTCAGGTTGACGACCAGCTCGAGCTTCTCCGGCTGCTCGATCGGCAGGTCGCCGGGCTGCGCGCCCTTGAAGACGCGGTCGACGAAGCTCGCGGCCCGCCGGTACATCTCGACGAGGTCGGGACCGTACGCCACGAGGCCGCCCGCCTCCGTGAAACTGCGCAGCTCGTAGAGCGCGGGCAGCCGCTGCGCCGCGGCGAGCTCGGCCACCCGCTTGGCGTATTGCAGCGTCAGCGGATTGGCCTGCACGAAGACCGCCTGCACGGGCGCGCGCAGGAGGCGCTCGAAGGCCCCGGGGAGCTCGCCCGCATCCCCCGCCTCGACCGCGACGAGCGTGACGCCCAGCCGCCGGGCGGCGTCGTCCATCTCGACCATCAGCGCGTCGCGCGGCAGCCGGTTCACGTCCGCGGCGCCGTCCGGGATGCGCAGCGTCAGCACACCCACGCGCGCGGCACCCGGCACGATCTCGCGGACGAGCTGCAGCCGCTTGCGGGCGAGGTCGTTCGCCTGCAGCGTCATCCCGGTGACGCGGCCTCCGGGCTTGCCGAGGCTGGCCGCGTAGCCGGTGGCCACCGGATCGGACACCGCGCACATGACGACCGGGATGCGCCCCGGAGCGCGCGTCGCCGCCGCGATCCCCGGCGTGGCGGCCGTCACGAACACGTCGACCGGCAGGCGCGCGAGCTCGTCGGCCAGCGGCTGCATCCGCGTGAAGTCGTTCGCCGCCCACCGGTACTCGATGACGAGGTTGCGCCCCTCCACGTAACCCAGTTCGCGCATGCCGCGCACGAACGCGGCGTCGGCCGGGCCGGGCCCGGCGCGCAGGTTCAGGTAGCCGACGCGCCAGACCTTCGCGGGGGCCTGCGCGGCCACGCCGGTCGCGCCGGCGGCGGCGACCGCCGCCGCGTGCAGGAACCTGCGGCGCGACGTCACGTGATCACCTCGTCGGCGCGCGCGAGGATTCCGGGCGGGACCGCGAGCCCGATGGCGCGCGCAGCGCTTGCGTTGACCACGAGTTCCACCTTGGTCGGCAGCTCGACCGGCAGGTCGGCCGGCCGGGCACCTTTCAGGATGCGGTCGACGTACCACGCGAGGCGCGCGAAGCAGACCTCCAGGACAGGCCCGTACGAGAGGACGTTGCCGCGGCGCGTGAATACGGCCCAGCCGGAGATCGCCGGGATGCGGGTCTCGCGCGCGAACGCGGCGATGCGCTCGGCGCGCCGCATCATGCCGGCATCCGGGAACACGAGGATCGCCCCGGCGCCCGAGTCGCGGATCGCGGCCAGCGCAGCCTCGAGCTCGGCGTTGCCGGGGACCGCGTAGTAGTCGATGGCGAGGCCCACGCGCGCCGCCGCATCCCGCGACACGCGCTGCTCCGAGGCCTCGCCCGGATGACCGGGATTGGCGACGATCGCGACGCGCTTCAGCGCCGGCACCAGCTCGCGCACGAAGTCGATCCGCTTGCCGACGAGGTCGAACGCCAGGAAAGAGAGTCCCGTGAAGTTCGTCCCCGGCCGCGCGAAGCTCTCGATGATCCCGGCGGCGAGCGGGTCGCCGCTGAAGCCGAACACGACGGGCGTCGTCGTGCCCATGCGGCGGAGCGTGCGCACGACCGGCCCCTGCGTCACGATGACGTCCGGCCGCAGCGCGAGCGCCTCCGTGACGAACGGGTCGAGCGCGTCGAAGGCGGCGTCGCTCGACCGCGCGTCGAGGACGTAGTCACGTCCGGCGACGAGCCCCTGCTCGGCGAGCCCCCTCCGGAACGCCTCGTAGCCGTAGTTGCCCGGCGCCGGGTCGGTCGACAACCAGAGGATGCGCTTGCGCGCGCCCTGTGCGCGCAGCGGGCACACCGCCGCGGCCGCTGCCGCCGCCAGTGCCCGCAGCGTGCCCCGGCGGTTCACCGTATGACTTCGTCCGCGCGCGCCAGCACCGCCGGCGGGATGGTGATGCCGATCGCACCGGCCGTCTTCGCGTTGACGACGAGTTCGACCTTGGTCGGCAGCTCGATCGGGATCTCGCCGGGCCGAGTACCCCGGTTGATCTTGTCGACGTAGGCGGCGAGCCGCCGGTAGTTCTCCTCGACCACCGGACCGTAGCTCAGCAGGTTCCCGCGCTTGGCGAACTCCGCCCATCCGGACACCGCGGGGATCCGGTGGCGCAGCGAGAACTCCGCGAAGCGCGGCGCGTGGTTCATCGCGAAGCCGTCGGCGAACACGACGATCGCGTCGTCACGCGCACGCAGCACCTCGGCCAGCGCGGCGTCGAGCTCGGCCGGGTTGCCGGCGGGCAGGTAGTGCATCGTGAGGCCCAGCCGCATTGCGGCCCCGCGCGCCGCGTCGCGTTCGCGCGCCTCGCCCGCGTGCAGCGGGTTGGCGATGACCGCGACGCGCCTGACACCCGGCACGACCTCCTTCAGGAGCTCCATCCGCTTGCCGATCAGGTCGGCGGTGAACAGGCTCATGCCCGTCAGGTCGCCTCCCGGCCGCGCGAAGCTCGCGACCAGCTTCGCGTCGACCGGGTCGGCGCTGATCGTGAACACGATCGGCACGCCGAGCTTCGCGTCCACGAGCGGGCGCACGGCGAGGCCGCCGGCCACCACGACGTCCGGCTTGCTGCGGGCGATGTCGGGCGCGATCTGCGCGAGCCGCTCGCTCGACCCGTTCGCGAACCAGCGCTCGACCAGCAGGTTGCGCCCCTCGGCGTAGCCCAGAGCGCGCATGCCGTCGAGGAACAGCGCGAGCAGCGGCGTGGCGCCCTCCGGGGAGCCGAACGACACCCACGCAACGCGGAGCTGGCGGGCCGGGGCCGGCTGAGCCGCGGCCAGGCGGGCCACCGCCGCCGGCAAGGCGGCCAATGCGAAACAGAGCGCCCTGCGCTTCATGGCCGAGCCTCGCCGACCCGGGAGCGCGTGCCGTTGACGAGCGCGCGCGTTCGCGCGGGGCTGCCGATCCATGCCACGACCATACCGTCTCCCGTTACCTGGCGCCCAGGCGGCCGGCCGGGCTCGGGCGCACCATGACCCACCCGCGGGAGTTTCGTCAACTGCGCCCGCCCTGCCCGCCGGCTCCCCTTCGCGGACGCCCCGCGTCAGCGCTCGGGCCGGCCCGGGATAGTGGACTTCGCGGGGTGTCGTGCCGCCGGGAACGGTGGCCCGCGAGCGCCCCGCGTCGATTCGCGCCGACCCGCCGTCGCGCGGCGACCGGCGCGAGCGCCGTCAGGAGGCCGGCACGGTTCCCGCCAGCCGAAACGCGCGCATCGGCCGCGCGAACCCGTGCAGCTGCAACTCGCCCAGGTCCTCCGCTTCCATCGCCTCGCTCACCTCCGCCCAGACGCGCTGCGCGAGGATGATCTCGCCCGCCTTCGCCTGCTGGCACAGCCGCGCGGCGAGGTTGGTCACCGTGCCGATGGCGCCGTAGTCGATGCGCCCCTCGAAGCCGATCGCGCCGACGGTCGCAAAGCCCTGCGCGACGCCGATGCCGAGGCCCAGGTCGACGCCTCGCTTCTTCCACTTCGCCGACAACTCCTGCGCAGCGTCGCGCATTTCCACCGCGAGCCGCACGCCGCGCTCGGCCGCGTTCTCGATCGGCACCGGGTCGCCCAGGAAGACCATCATGCCGTCGCCGGTGAAGCGCTCGAGCGTCGCCTCGTGCGCGAGGACGAGGCGCCCCATCGCCGCGTGGTACGCCCCCAGCGTGCGCATCAGCTCCTCGGGCTCGGTCGTCTCGGCGAACGCGGTGAAGCCGCGCAGGTCCGTGTAGACGACGACGATCTCGCGCCGGCGGCTCTTCAGCGGGTCCTCGCCGCCGCCGTCGACGATGAGCTCGGCGAGCTTCGGCGAGAAGAAGCGCTTGAGCCGCCCGAGCCGCTCGTTCTCGGCCACCTGCTCGGCGACGCGCCTCTCCAGCGTCGCGCTCCACTCGGCGAGCTGCGCCGCCTGCTTCTGCGTCTGCTCGTGAAGCCGCCTGATGCGCAGCAGCGACGCCACGCGCGCGAAGAGCTCGGGCTGGTTGATCGGCTTGCCGAGGAAGTCGTCCGCGCCCGCGGCGATGCCGTTGAGCCGCTCCTGCTGCGGGTCGAGCGACGTGACGAGCACCACGGGCAGCAGTGCAGTCTCCGGGTCCGCGCGGATCTTCCGGCAGACGTCGTACCCCGACAGGCCCGGCATCATCACGTCGAGCAGCACGAGGTCGGGCTTCTCCGCCGCGACCCTGGCGAGCCCTTCCTCGCCGTTGGCCGCCGTGGCGACCGCGTAGCCCTTGACGGCCAGCAGGTCGGCCAGGAGCTTCACGTTCGCCGGCGTGTCGTCGACGACGAGGATCTTCGCCTGCTCACTCATGACGGGCGGACTTCCGATGCCGAGGGATCGTCATGGTACCCAATTCCGCCCCGCGTCAGGTGCGGCGCAGCTCGCACAACTCGAGCGGGCTCGCGCGCAGGTTGGTCCGGATCTCGGCGCAGGACTGCCGGACGAGCCCGACCTTCGCGAGCGCGTCCGCGCCCAGGTCCCGCCCCGGCGGGATCGCCAGCGCGTAGAGCGGTCCCCGGTGGTCGCGTATCGCCGCGGCGATCGTCTGCTGCAGGCGGTTCGTGCGGTCGGGGTCGTTGAAGTTGCTGACGAGCCCCGCGAACCGGGCATCCGGCGGGAACGACGGCAGCACGTACGACATCGGCTCCGGGTTCACCAGCAGCACCAGCGCGCCGGGCTCGACCGGCGGCATCGCGACGGTCAGGAACGCGCCGTCGAAGCGCTGCCGCCACCACGTTGGAAACTGCGCCGTGGCGGCAACGGCAACGAATGCCACCGCGAGCGCGGCGACGGACCGCTTCGGCGGCGCAAGCCGCACGACCAGCCCGGCGATCAGCGCGCCGGCGAGCAGTTCGAGCGGCACCAGGTAGCGCCAGATCCGGTACAGCGCGGCCCACGCGACGAACGACGCGACGAAGAACGCCAGCACGAACCGCCACGCGGCGGCATTGCCGGCGGGCGCCGGGGCCGCCGCACCGGATCGCGCGCGCCGCACGACCGCCACCGCCAGCGCCGCCAGCGCCAGTGTGTAGAGCAGCGCCGGCCGCGCGTCGCGGAACGCGGGCTCGGACACGTAGCCTTCGACCTTCACCAGCAGCAGGAACGGAAAGGCGAGCCACTCGGGTGCCGACTTCGGCCCGAAGCGCGTGGCCGAGAACGACACCGGGTCGGCCCACGGCGAGCGGAACACGTCGTTGAAGTACGGGAACAGCGGGTTCGCGTAGCGCGTCCACATCAGCCACATCCACGGCCCCGCGGTGGCGGCGAACGCGACGGCCATCGCGGCGCCGGCGGTGAGCGTCGCGCGCAGGCGGGCGCGCGCGGATCCGCGCGCGGCGAGCAGCGCCGCCAGCAGCCCGAGCCCGTAGATCGCCCCGGTGAGCTTCAAGCCCGCGCCCGCGCCCACCAGCAGTCCCGCCAGCACCAGCGTGCGCGGGCGGGCGGCCAGCGGCTCGCCCTCGCGCACGAGTACCCACAGCGCCGCGAGCACGAACGCCGCCACGTACCAGTCGTTCATCGTCGTGCCGACGAGGCTCACCGCCATCGGCGCCGTCACGCCGATCGCGACCGCCGCCGCCTTCGCTGGCATGCGCGCCGCGTCCGGCACGTCGGCGAACAGGACGGCGACGATGCGCGCGTAGCAGTACCACGCAATGCCGGTGGGCACCGCGAGCAGGAACGCGATCGCCCGCGGCGGCACGTCGGCCGCGACCAGCGCGTAGAACGGCAGGTCGAGGAACGGGCTGTGGTACGACTGCAATTGCGCCGGCGCCCAGTCGAGTCCGTGACGGCCGTGCACGAACGCCCACGCGTTGTACAGATGGTAGTTCATGAGGTCCCAGTTCGAGTCCTGCCGCAGCAGGATCGAAACGGTGCCGGCGAGCGCGATCGCCAGGGCGAGACCGAGGGAGGCCCGGATGGCGGGCGGGATCGCTTGCAGCAGGTCTCGGCTCGACGTCATGGCGACGAACGCAACGCTAGCACGCCGGCGGCGCACGGCGCCTTGCGGCTTGCGCAGCGGCCGCCGCGAATGAAAGAATCGGGGGATGCGCGCATTTCGGCGCCAACCTCGGGAATCTCCGCATGCCGCAACTCCCCTCCCCCTCGACACCGGCGCCAACGGTACCGCGCGGACGTCGCGCCGGACGTCGCCTCGCCCGCGCGCTCGCCGCGTGGGCGCTCGCCGCCGTGGCCTCCGGCGCCAATGCGCTCGACCTGCCGACGCTGGACAAGGTCAGCGTGATGATGTCGCTGGACCAGGTCCGCTACATTGCGGGCCCGCCAGCGGAAGCGGCGCAGATGGCGCCCGACCTCACGCTGCTGACCTGGAAGATGACCGGCGCGCCCGGCATGATCGCCGCCGGGGGGATATTCGACGGCCGCAAGGCGCTGATCGCGCAAGCCTACGTGTTCGCGGGCGAGACCGGGCCGGAGGCGCTTTCGAGCCTGCGCGGCTTCGGCTTCAAGGTGGTCGCCGGTGACGACGGCGTCACGCGCCTCTACGGCCCGGACGACGACACCGGCCGCCCGCTGGTCGTGATCGTCGACGAGCGGCCGGAGACGACGACGGTGTTCGCGTACGAGCAGCGCGAGTACGAGAAGCGGCTCGCGGCGGGGCCGCTGCCGACCGGGCCGGGCACGCCGGTTGCCACGCCCCCGTCGCCGGCCCCGGGTGCCGCCGCAGGCGGCATGGATCCCGCCGTGCGCAACGCGCTCGCCGCCGGCATCGGCATGATGGGCGGCATGAAGCCGATCCAGAAGTCCACGACGCTGTCGAGTTCGAGCAGCACGACGCGCAACCCGGACGGCAGCGTGACGACGCGCTCGCGGTCGACGTCGGCAAGCGTGAGCGTCGATCCGGCGGGCATGGCCAACGCATTGCTGATGCTGATGAAATGACATCCGGGCCGGCGCGCGGCCCGCGCCGGATCGCCGGCGTCGTCGCCACGCTGCTGGCGGCGGGCGCGGCGCACGCGGGCTTCGACAGCTTCGCGATCGAGCACGTGTACTCGAACGCCGACGGCGGCGTGCAGTTCGTCGTGCTGCGCGAAATGCAGAACCTCGCCGGCGGGCACGCCTGGACCGGCCGCGCGTTCCGCGCCACGCGCGCCGGGGTGACGCGCAGCTTCACGTTCCCGCGCGACCTGCCCGACGGCGCGACGGCCGGCCGGCGCGTGCTGCTCGGCAGCGACGGAATGGCCTCGCTCGGCCTCGTGGCGCCCGACTACGTGCTGCCCGACGGATTCCTGCCCACCGACGGCGCGACGCTCGACTTCGCGGGCGCCGACCAGGTGACGTACGCCGCGCTGCCTTCCGACGGCGTCAACGCCATCACGCGCCTGGGCTTTCCGACACCCAACGTCGCGACCAACTTCGCCGGGCAGGCCGCGCCGATGCCGGCGCGGCCGGTGACCGCGGTCGAGTTCCGTCACGCGGGCCTCGACCACTACTTCCTCACCAACCTGCAGCCCGACCTCGACGCGCTCGACAGCGGGCGCACGCCCGGCTGGGCGCGCACGGGCCGGTCGTTCAAGGTGCACCCGGGCCCGGCGAGCGGCGCCGGCGTGAGCCCGACGGGCCGCCCCGAGGGCGAACACCGGAGCGCGGAGCGCGCAGGTGTTCCGGTCTACCCGGTCTGCCGCTGGTACATCCCGCCCGCGCGCGGCGATTCGCACTTCTTCTCGGCCTCGCCCGCCGAGTGCGCGGCCGTCGCGCAGAAGGCGCTGACCGACCCATGGTACGGCGGCTACGTGCAGGAGACCGCGCAGGCGTTCTTCATCGCGCTGCCCGACGCGACGACCGGCGCGTGCGCGCCCGGCCACGTGCCGGTGTACCGGTTGTGGAACGGCCGCCTCGACTCCAACCACCGCTACACGGCCGACCTCGCGATCCGTGCGCAGATGATCGCGCAGGGCTACGTCGCCGAGGGCTACGGCCCCGACGCGGTCGCGATGTGCGCGCCGCCGGGCACCGCGACCGTCCGCGTGACCGCCGGCGCCACGGCGCCGTTCGGCGCGCTGGTCAGCGACGCGGCGAGCACGCCCGCCGCGAGCTACCAGGGCTTCACGATGCCCGGCGACCGCGTCAACGTCGGCACGCGCAGCGGCAGCGGCGAGGTCGTCGCGTTCGGCGTCGACCGCCCGCCGACCGTGCGCCCGGCCACGTGGGCGACCACGCTCGCCGACCAGGTAGTGTCCGTACCGTTCGCGCCGCTCGCCGAGATCCCGGTCACCATCTGGGTCGTCGCCGGTCCGTACGCGACCACGCAGCAGACGGCGCTGACGTTCTGGCAGACCGCGCAGCTGTACTTCACGGCCGAGCGCCTCGGCGTGCGGATGAGCGCGCTGGAGATCGTCGACGCCACGGCGAACCCGAACGCCGCGGCGTGGGGCGCGTTCACCTGCGGCAACGCGAACGCCAACGTCGCGGCGCTGCAGTCCGCCATCGGCCTGCGCGCCGGGCGCATCAACGTGTACCTGGTCGGCCTCGTCGACGGCTCGACGTCGCGCGGCAACGTGTGCACGGTCGGCGGCGGCTTCGCCGCGATCGCCGCCGGCGCGGGCGCGGAACTGCTCGCGCACGAGCTCGGCCACGACTTCGCGCTCGAGCACGTCGACGACCTGACCGCCGCCTTCGATACGGCCAACGTGATGCACTCGGCGAGCAACGTCCGCCGCTACCTCACCGAGGGCCAGACGTTCCGAGCGCACCTGCGGTCGAACTCGGCGCTCAACTCGGTGTACGGTATGCGTTCCGGCCTGCCGGTACGCGACTGCGACCGCGACACGCCGGCGCTGGGTTGCCCGGCCATCGCCAGGCGGCTGTGGGCCGACGGCGCGTTCGCGCCCGACTGACGATGCGCTCCGCGCTCCTCCGCGCCGTGGACGGCATCCTGGTCGCGATGCTGCTGCAGGCCGCCGCGCCCGCTCTGGCGCAGCCGGGCTACGGCCTGCCGCCGGACGCCTGGGCCGCGTTCAGCCGCTGGCTGACGACGACCTGCGTCGGCGACGAGGAGCGCGCGCTGCGCGAGGCGCTGCTGCGCCATCGCGCGCAGCTCGCGCCCGCGTTCCGCCGCGCGCTGGCGGACGGACCGCCGCCGCAGGCCGTGCGCGAAGTCCGCGCAGCGGCCGAGGTGCGCCACGCCGCGCTCGCGCAGTTCCCGCTGCAGCAGTACCGGATCGAGGGCGTGACCGCCGCCGACCTCGCGCGCTTCGAGCGTACGCCGCGGCAGGCGTACGTCGACGACCAGGCTCGCAGGTACGCGACCGGCTACCGCGCGAATGCGCTCGCGGGGCTCGGCATCGTCGGCGGCCCGCGCGACCGCGCGGCGCTGGCCCGGCTCGCCGCGCGCAAGGACGATCCCCTGGCACCCGCCGCAGCGGAAGCGCTGCGCGCGCTGGAGCGGCAATGAAGCGCGACGCGCCGCCGCTCGTCATCCCGGAGTCCGAGATCGAGTGGACGGCGGTCCGCGCGCAGGGTGCGGGCGGGCAGAACGTGAACAAGGTCGCGTCGGCGATCCACCTGCGCTTCGACGTCAGGGCATCGTCGCTGCCCGAGCAGGTGAAGGCACGGCTGCTGGCGAGCCGCGACCAGCGGGTCACCGCCGCCGGCGTCGTGGTCGTCAAGGCGCAGCAGCACCGCACGCAGGAGCGCAACCTGGCCGACGCGCTCGCGCGACTGCAGGCGCTGGTCGAGGCCGCGGCGCACGTGCCCGTGGCGCGCCAGCCGACGAAGCCGACCAGGGCGTCGCAGCGCCGGCGCGTCGAGGCCAAGGTCCGCCGCGGGCAGGTCAAGGCGGGACGGGCCAAGGTCGCCGAGTGACGCGCGCCGCGCCGGCGTGGCATGATCCGCGCCGTGGGCGCCGCGCCCACGCGACCGCCGGGGAGGACCGATGAAAGGCACCCGCTCCGCCGCGCCCGCCGCCGGGCGGAACGCCGTCGGCGACGAGACCGGCTCCAACGCGATCACCAGCTTGGCCATGGCGGTCCTGTTCCTCGCGGCCGCCGCCGGCACGTGGTGGTGGTTCCGCGGTTCGCTCAACTACGACTTCAACTCGCGCGACTTCAACCCGCTGGGCCTCGTGCCGGTCGCGCTCGCCGCGGTCGGGCTGTGGAACCTCGTCCCGGCCATCCGTGGCACGCTGGTCGCGCGCAAGTTCGGCGGCACGTCGTTCGCCATGGACCACGGCGACGAAGTCGCGCCCGGCGGGACGCTCGCGGGGCGGATCACGACCGCCGCCGACCTCGCGCCGACGGGCGAGTACGCGATCACGCTCCAGTGCGTCGAGGCGATCACGACCTTCGACACGATGAAAGGCGAGAACCGCACGCGCGACCACCTGCGCTGGGAAGCCACGCGCAAGGTCGACCCGGCGACCGTGCGGTCGTCGCAGGGCATTCCCGTCGAGTTCCGCATCCCCGCGACAGCGCTCGCGTGCGGCGACGCGCGCGCGCAGGGCGACGTGCGCTGGGTGCTCATGGTGAAGGCGCCGCTGCCGGGCACCGACTTCGAGGCGATCTTCCCGGTGCTCGTGCGGCCCGCGAAGACCTGACGGCCGCCTGAGGCGGCTCGCGCTCCGCCGCTGCCGTGTCGCGTGCTGCGCGCGTACGCCCGCAGCGGATCAGGGGTTCGGGGTGACGCGGAAGTTCGCAAAGATCCCGTCGGACGCATCGACGAAGAGGCCCACCTGCCGGCCGCGCCCCCCGGTGGGCTGGCGCTCGACGACCAGCGTCGGCGTGGCCGCCGCGTTCACGTACACGCGGACGTGCGTCGCGGTGACGTCGACCCGGGCGCGAAACCACCCGTCGGGATCGGGGACCGGGTCGATCGGACCCTCGAAGGTCTCGGGCCGTTCGCGGCGCAGCCGCTCCCACGTGAAGTCCGGCCACGCGATGTACTGGACCGCGCGGCGCCGGAACACGTCGTCGGCCTTGAAGTTGAACGGCCGGAAGTACACGGCCTCGAACTGCGTCTCCCCGGCGACGTTGAACGCGACGCCGAGGAAGCTGCGGCCGCGGACGTTCCGGCCCTTGAGCTCGACTTCGATCGTCCCCGTATCGAAGGCCACGCCGTCCACCAGCGCGAGGCCGACCTTGCCGAGCGCGGAGTCGCTGGTGCCGGTGAGCCGCACGGCGCGCCGGCCGTCTGCCGCGAGCGCTTCCGGGACGGCGTTGTAGATGCGCCAACCGGCGGCGTCGGCCACGGTCCCGAGGTCGGGCACGATCGCGCGCGCCTGCCCTTGCGCAAGCGGCGCCAGCAGCATCCAGAGGACGAAGGCGAGGGGGTGGCCAGGTCGGGTCATGCGACGTCCTAGTGGGCGCGGTCGGTGTGCGCAGCCAATGCTGCCGCCTACTTGCCTGCCGCCGGCGCCTTCTCGCGCGCCTTGCGCAGCGCGTCGAGCCACGCCGTCCAGTCGACAGGCCCGGTCTCGAAGCGCTTCTTCAGGTTGCCGAGCACGTTGCCCCACGCGCGGTCGAAGTAGGCGTACGCCTTGTCCCACTCGCCGCCGTCGCCCCAGCCGGTGTGCGTGAGCGTCACGCGCGTCTGCCCATCCGCGACCGGCTCGATGCGCACGACGACGAACGTGCGCTGCTGGCGCGCCTCGGGCAGCGACGGCGGCGCGTTCCAGTCGAACGACAGCATCTTCGGCGGCTGCAGCGCCATGAAGCGCATGTCGTCCGCGCCCTTCTTGCCCGGCTCCGCCTGCGGGTCGATGTAGATCGCGAACGCGCCGCCCACGCGGGGCTCGATCCGCGCGTCCGGCGCGAAGAAGCTGACGATACCCTCGCGCGTCGTCCACGCGTCCCACGCCTGCTGCGGCGAAGCCGCGACGACGACCTCCTTGACGATCGCGCGCTCCGCCGCGAGTCCCGGCACGCACCACGCCACCAGCCACACCAGCAACCCTGCCGCCGTCGAACGCATGGCCTCTCCGCCTCCGGAACGAGACCGGCATTGTAGCGGCGGGACGAACGGCGCGTGACGCACGACGGGCGGCGCCGCCCGGTGGCACGACTCGTGCGTTAGGGGAGTCACGGCAGCGCAACCCCCGTATGCGACCATCCCGGACATGACCTCGCGCGCGCAGACCCTCGGCGAAGAGATCGCCAACAGCGTGAGCCACGGCCTCGGCCTCGTGGCGGGGCTGGTCTTCGTGCCGGTGCTGCTCGTCGCGACGGCGCAGCAGGGAAGCGCGCCCAACGTGGTCGGCGCCAGCATCTTCGCCGCCGCGCTGCTCGCGCTCTACGCGGTGTCGACGATCTACCACGCGCTGCCCGAGGGCCGCGCCAAGCGGGTGTTCCTGAAGCTCGACCACGCGGCGATCTTCGTGTTCATCGCCGGCTGCTACACGCCGTTCGCGCTCGGCCCGCTGCGCGGGGACGCCGGCATGGCGCTGCTTGCCGCCGTCTGGACGCTGGCCGCGGCGGGCATCGTGCTCAAGGCCACGGGCCGCCTCGCGCATCCGGTCGCGTCGACCGCGCTCTACCTGCTGATGGGGTGGCTCGTGGTGTTCGCCGTCGACCCGCTGCTCGCGCACGTGCCCACCGCGGGCATCGTGTGGCTGGCGGCGGGCGGGATCGCCTACACGGTGGGCGCCGGGTTCTTCCTGTTCGACTCGGTGTTCCGCTTCGGCCACGCCGTGTGGCACCTGTTCGTGCTCGCCGGCACGTCGTGCCACTTCGTGGCCGTGCTCGACTACGCCACCTAGCGTCGCGGCCCCTTGGGCGAAGGACGCGCAGCGCCCTCGGGGGAGACCCCAGCGCCGCCGGGCCGCCCCAAGGCGTGTGCCCCCCTCCGGGGGGAAGGGCGCGCAGCGCCCTCGGGGGGAGACCCCAGCGCCGCCGGGCCGCCCCAAGGCGCGTGCCCCCCTTTGGGGGGAAGGGCGCGCAGCGCCCTCGGGGGGAGACTCACCCACCTACTGCGGAAACACGCCGAACGCCGCGTACGCCTTCGCGAACGGCGGCTTGATCGCCGGCGCCGCCTGCGCGATGCGCGCGCCGTCGGCCGCGTCGAGCGCCGCCGCCAGCGCGTCGAGCGCCTGCGTCTGCGCACCCAGCGCCGCGCGATACGACTCGAGGCGCGCGCCGTCGAGGCCGTAGTCGGCCGGATCCCACGTGGCCGACACCACGGCCTGCCACTGCGTGCGCGCCGTGGCGACGAGCTTGCGCAGGGCCGCGACGTCGTCGGCACCGATGCTGCCCGGCGCCTTGCCCGCGGCCGTGGCGATGATGACCTCCATCGTCGCGTGGAAGTCGGTGAGCGCATCGGGCTGGTACGCGACCTTCAGCGCCTGCCGCTGGTGCCACAGCGCGTGCCGCACTTCCTCCTGCGCGTTGTGCGCGTCGCCCATCTTCCCGGCGGCCAGCGCCGCGCGTGCGTCGGCGTTGGCCTTGTCGCCGGTGGCGAGGACGGCCGCCCAGCCGGCGTCGCCCGGGAACGCCTTGCGCTGCCGCTGCGCAAACTCCGCCCACGCCCTTTCGTAGTTCTCCTGCGCGGCCCGCGCCTTGGCCGGGTCCTTGCCGTTGGACAGCATCAGCGCCGGGATGTAGGCCCGGTCGAGTGCCGCGCTGTCGGCGGCGATCGGCGGCAGCGCCGCAACGGCTGCGCCTGCGGCCGCCAGCAGCGCGACCGCGCATGCGAACGTCGTGATCTTCATGTCCATCCCCAGGCCTGCGGCCCGGGCGCCGCGTCGGCAGTGCCCGGGCCCGTCCAGCATCGCCGCGTCAGCTGATGAAGCCGCGCGCCTTCATCCGCTCGCACATGTTGCCGCGCGGCTCCGCCGGGACCGCCACGCCCTTCTCCTTCGCCCGCTCGGCGACCAGCGCGTGCCGCTGCTCGACCACCGCCGTGCACTCGGCGACCGTCTTCACTTCGTGCATCGCGTCGCGGAACTTGATGCGCTCTTCCTGCGTCAGCAGCGACATGCCGTAGCCGCCGCCACCACCGCCGCGGCCGTAGCCGGGACCCGGGCCGTAGCCCGCGCCGCCTGTCGCCGGGCAGTTCGCGCCGCCCGCGCCCGGACCCGCGCCGCACCCGGCGCCCGGACCATATCCGCCACCGGGGCCATAGCCGCCGCCCGGGCCCGCCACCGCGACCGACGTCGCCACGGCGAATGCCAACATCGAGAGTGCCACTGAGAGGTTCTTCATGATCGACTCCATTCCGGGTTCCAGAAGGTCCCGGAGGTCCGGGCCCAGCCGCGCGTTCGCGGTCATGCCCATTGGAACGCAATTCGCGGCCGCGTGTTTACCGTTGCAACACACCGTTACACGGGGTCGCGGCGAGCTTGACGGCGATCAAACGAAAGCGCGGCAGGTGGCCGCGCGGCGCGGCTACCAGCCCAGTGCGCGCGCCGACTGGTAGAAGACGAAGCTCACGCACCACGCGAGCAGCAGCGACCAGCCGACCGACAGCACGGCGAACGACGTGCTGCGCGCCTCCGACCGCAGCGTGGCGATCATCGACAGGCACGGCGTGTAGACGAGCGTGAACAGCATGAACGAGATCGCCTGCACGGCGTCGATCCGCGCGGCGAGTACGCCGGCGAGCGCCTGTCCCTCGGCTCCGAAGATCACGGCGAACGCGCCGATCAGGATCTCCTTGGCGACGAACCCGAAGATCAGCGCCACCGTGAGTTGCGCGTCGATGCCGATCGGCGCCAGCACCGGCTCGGCGAGCCGCCCCAGCATGCCGGCGAACGTGTCCGGGCCGCCGGGCGTCACACCCGTGGGCAGGTTCGTCAGCAGCCACACCAGCACGACGCCCGCGACGATGAAGCGCGTCGCGCGGCGCAGGAAGTGGCGCACCTCGTGCCACGCGCGCAAGCTCACCTGCCGCAGCGTCGGCAGCCGGTACGGCGGCAGCTCCAGCACGAACGGCTCGTCGCTGCGATAACGGTGACGGAAGAGCGCGGCGGTCAGCATCGCCGCCGCGAAGCTGACGAGGTAGAGCGCGAACAGCACCCACGCGCCCATCGCCGGCGCGAACAGCGCCGCGGCGAGGAACACGAACACCTGCAGCCGCGCGGAGCAAAGCGAGAACGGCACGATCAGCATCGTGAGCAGCCGCAGGCCGCGCGAGCGCATGATGCGCGTGCCCATTGCCGCGGGCACGTTGCAGCCGAAGCCCAGCAGCAGCATCACGAAGCTGCGCCCGTCGAGTCCCAGGCGCGCCATCAGCGCGTCGGTGAGGAACGCGGCGCGCGACAGGTAGCCGGTGTCCTCGACCAGCGCCATGAACAGGAAGAACAGCACGACGAGCGGCACGAACGCCGCCACCGTCGTGACGCCCGCCCACACGCCGTCGAGCAGGAAGCCGCGCGCGAGCCCGGGCAGTGGTGCGAACGCCGGGTCGAGCGCGCCTTCGCGGACCAGCCCGAACAGCGCGCTCATCCCGTCCTGCAGCGGCTTGCCCAGCGTGAAGACGCCCTGGAACACGACGAACATCAGCGCGAAGAAGAGCGGCAGGCCGAAGAGCGGGTGCAGCAGCACGCGGTCGACGCGGTCGGTGACGCCGGGCGGCAGCCGCGCCGGAATGTCGACCGCCGCCGCCATCGCGCGGGCGACGCCGCGCTCGATCGCGGCGTCGTCGCGCGGCGGCAACTGCCGCCCGCGGCACGCGTCGCCGCCGGCGACGATCCCGCGCGCGAGCAGCGCCATCGCTTCGGCGTGGCCGTCGCCGCGCTTGGCCGCCATCAGCGCGACGGGCACGCCCAGTTCGCGCCGCAGCGCGTCGGCGTCGATGCGGATGCCCATCCGCCGCGCCTCGTCGGCCATGTTGACCAGCAGCACGACCGGCACCCCGAGCGACTTCGCGCGCAGCACCAGCGGCAGCTGCCGGTCGATCTGCGGCGCGCCGGCGACGAACGCGATCAGGTCGACGTCGGTGTTCGCGAGGAACGCCCGCACGACGCGCTCGTCGTCGGCGGTGCCGTCGAGGTCGTAGATGCCCGGCAGGTCGACGATCTCGACCAGCGTCGCGCCGAGCAGCACGCGCGCCGCGTAGAGGTCGACGGTGACGCCGGGCCAGTTGCCGACGCGCGCGGACGCGCCGGTGACGCGGTTGAAGAACGTCGACTTGCCGGTGTTCGGCATGCCGACCAGCGCGATCCGCTTCATCGCGGCGGCCGGTCAGCGGTGCACGAGGATCGCGTGGGCGTGCCGGCGGCGCAGGATCAGGTCGGTGGTGCCGACGCGCAGGTGCAGCGGCCCGGCCAGCGCGCCGCGCCGCACCAGGCGCAGCGGTCGCCCGGGGCGCACGCCCAGCGCGGCCAGCCGTTGCCGGAGGGGCACGTCGCCGTGGACGGCCGCGACGGTGGCGTCGTCGCCGGGGTGGAGGTCGGTCAGCGGGGACATGGGGGCGGCCTGCGGCTTTCGGCACAAACGAGAATTATTCGCATTATGCCTCAACGCCCGGCCCTCGCCTTGATCCCGGGCAAGGTCTGCCGTGATTTGCGGGGCCCCCGGACGGGGGAGCGACGTCCGGACACCCGGGCGCAGACCCCCGCCCCCGTTCGGGCGACAATGCGCTCCGCCCATGCCCGCCCCGGTCCGCCTGTCCAAGTCCCGCCTGATCGCGCATCGGCAATGCCCGAAGCGGCTGTGGCTGCAGGTCCACCGGCCCGGTCTCGCGCAGCGCGCCGAGGCGGTCGAAAACCGGCTGGCGCAGGGGAACCTGATCGGGGCCGCCGCGCACACCCTGTTCCCCGAGGGCCGCCTCATCGGCCACGTCGACAACCTCGCGGCGGCGCTGCGCGAGACGCAGGAGGCGCTCGCGCAACCCGGCGACCTGACGCTGTTCGAGCCGGCGCTGCGCACCGGGCCGATCCTCGTGCGCGCCGACGTCATGATCCGCAGAGGCGAGCGCTGGCGGATGATCGAGGTGAAGGCGTCGACGAAGGTCAAGGACTACCAGGTCACGGACGCCGCGATCCAGGCGTGGGTCGCGCGCGGCGCCGGGCTCGCCGTCGAGCACGTCGAGGTCGCCCACGTGGACAACCGCTTCGTCTATCCCGGCGGCCACGATTACCGCGGCCTCTTCGCGAACGCCGACGTGACCGCGGCGGTCGAGCCGCTGCAGGGCGACATACCGGGCTGGATCGCCGCCGCGCAGCGCGACGTCGCCGGGCCGATGCCCGGCGTCCGCGTCGGCGCCCAGTGCACCAACCCGTACGAGTGCGAATTTCTCGCGCACTGCGCGCCAGCGACGGCCCTGTACCCGGTCGATCTCCTGCCGAACGGCACGAGGCTCGCGCAGGCGCTGCGCGCGGAAGGCTACGCCGACCTGCGCGACGTGCCGGCCGACCGCCTGCACAAGCCCGTCCACGTGCGCATCCATCGCGCGACCGTGCGCGGCGAGGCGGAACTCGACGCGGCCGCCGCGGCCGTGCTCGCGGCGCTCCCGTGGCCACGCTGGTACGTCGACTTCGAGACCGTCGGCCCCGCCGTGCCGCTGTGGCCCGGCACGCGGCCGTACCAGAAGATCGCGATGCAGTGGTCGTGCCACCGCCAGGACGCGGACGGCACGCTGGCGCACCTGCCGTCGTTCCTCGCCCGCAACCACGAGGACCCGCGCCGCGCGTTCGCGGAGAGCCTCGTCGCCGCGGTCGGCCCCGCGGGTCCGCTGATCGTCTACAACGCCGCGTTCGAGGGCAGCGTCCTGCGGCAGCTGGCCGAGCGGTTTCCGGACCTCGCGCCGGCGCTGGCCTCGATGGCGGACCGGCTGTTCGACCTGCTGGAGCTCGCGCGCGCGCACTACTACCATCCCGGCATGATGGGCTCGTGGTCGATCAAGAAGGTGCTGCCGACGATCGCGCCCGACATGGACTACGCGGGCCTCGCCGACGTGCGCAGCGGCGACATGGTCGAGCCCGTGTGGTTCGAGATGATCGCACCGGACACGACCGCCGAACGCCGCGAGGCGCTCGCCGCGGCGCTCTCCACCTATTGCGAGCGCGACACGCTGGCGATGGTGCGGGTGGCGGAGTTCCTCGCGGGCAGCGCACCGCGTGCCGCCCGGTGAACGGGATGGATTCGCGCACGCGCACGCGCGGCACGCGCGCTCGCCTCGCGTGCGGGGAGCGACCAACGACCCCTCAACCGCCCTCCGGGCACCTTCTCCCCGCTTGCGGGGATGGGAGGACGGCCCCTCACCCGCCCTCCGGGCACCCTCTCCCCGCTTGCGGGGACCGTCCAACGCCCCCTCACCCGCCCTCCGGGCACCCTCTCCCCGCTTGCGGG